>NZ_JACHIU010000001.1:6876121-7190362 GCF_014207705.1 Sphaerisporangium rubeum | reverse complement strand
GTCGCGGTGTACAGCACCAGGGCCCGCATGCCCTCGGCGTACGCCTTCTGCAGCATCAGCTCACGCCGCACGTCGGGGTGGCGGGTGATGGGGACGCGCGGCGCGGTCTTGTCGGCCATCTGCGCGAGGTCGGCCCCCTGCACGCGCTGCTTGGCGTACTCCAGTGCGTTGAGGTAGCCGGTGGACAGGGTGGCGATGGCCTTGGTGCCGACCATCATGCGCGCGTGCTCGATGACCATGAACATCTGCCGGATGCCGTCGTGCGCGTCCCCGACCAGCGTGCCGATCGCCGGGTGCTTCTCGCCGAAGGTCAGCTCGCAGGTGGTGGAGCCCTTGAGGCCCATCTTGTGCTCGACGTTGGTCACGTACGCGCCGTTGCGCTCGCCGAGCTCACCGGTCGCGAGGTCCACGTGGTACTTCGGCACGAGGAACATCGACAGGCCCTTGGTGCCGGGTCCCGCGCCTTCCGGCCGGGCCAGGACCAGGTGGAAGATGTTGTCCGACAGGTCGTGCTCGGCGCTGGTGATGAAGCGCTTGACCCCCTCGATGTGCCACGTGCCGTCCGGCTGCTGTACGGCGCGCGTGCGGCCCGCGCCGACGTCGGAGCCCGCGTCGGGCTCGGTGAGCACCATGGTGGCGGTCCAGCCGCGCTCGATGGCCAACTCGGCGAAGCGCTTCTGGTCGGGGGTGCCGACCCGATGCAGCACGTGCGCGAAGGCGGGGCCGCCGGCGTACAGCCACAGCGCGGGGTTGGCCCCGATCATCATCTCGGCGGCGGCCCAGGACACGCTGCGCGGCAGGCCGGGCCCGCCGAGTTCCTGCGGCACGTCGATGGCGGCCCACCCGGCGTCGCGCAGGGTCTCGAACGACCTGTGGAACCCCGGCGGCAGCGTCACCGTGTGGTTCACGGGGTCGAAGACCGGCGGCGTGCGGTCGCCTTCCTCGAACGAGTCGGCGAGCACTCCGGTGGCGAGCCGGTTCACCTCGTCGAGGATGGTCCCGACCGTCTCCTCGTCGACGTCGGCGAAGCGGCCCGTGCCGAGGATCTCCTGGCGTCCGAGCAACTCGAAGAGGTTGAACTCCAGGTCACGGACATTGCTCTTGTAGTGGCCCACGCTCGTCTCCTCCAGCCATCGCAGCCTACTGGCCAGTAACCTTACCCGCTTTCCTACTGGCTAGTAACCCCTGATGGTCCGGTGTACGGGAAGCTCACCTCCGCGTCCGGCCCGGCGGGCTCAGCGAATGAAACTTTCGCGGCGGCTTGCCAGACTTTCGTAGGACATATGAGTATTTGCCGGTGACCGACGGTGGGACGAAAACGGACCTGTCAGAAACCGCGGACGCCGCTCCCGTCACGGAGGCGGACGTCCAGCCGGGTGTCGAGGAGACCCCCAAGCGGTGGTGGCCGCCGAGATGGATGACCGACGCCGGCGACCGGCTGGCGCTGCTCATCTGGCTCGCATCGCACATCGGCTTTTTGATCTACATGTACCTGGCCGGCCCCGGCCGCACCACCGACCCGTTCCTCACCCGGCTCACCCGCTGGGACGCCGAGAACTTCATCGCCATCGCCGAGTACGGCTACGACGGCCCACCCGGCATGCAGGACGCCAGCAAGCTGCCGGCCTTCTTCCCCGGCATGTCGATCCTGATCAGAGCACTGAAGCCGATCATCGACGACGGCCGGCTGATCACCGTCCTGATCTCGCTGGTGGCGAGCGCCGTGGTGGCCGTCGCGATGTCCCGGCTGGCCGAGTCGTACTTCCCCGGCAGCGGCAGGTACGCCGTCGCGGCCCTGTTCCTCAGCCCCTTCGCCGCGTTCCTCCACACCGGCTACTCCGAGTCGCTCTTTCTCGCGCTCGCCATCCCCGCGTGGCTGTTCGCCAGGCGGGGCCGCTGGGAGGACGCCGCGGTGTGCGCCACCCTGGCGACGACCGTCCGCATCTCTGGCCTGTTCCTCGCGTTCGGCATCCTCGTCATGTTCCTGATCGCCGGGAACGGCCTGCGTGCGCGCGGCGGCGTGCGCCGCGCGCCGTGGCTGCTGCTGCCAGGCGTGCCGATCGTGATCTACACGATCTACCAGTGGAGCCGCACCGGGGACTGGCTGGCCTACAACACCGTCCAGGACCAGCACTGGGGCCGGCACGCCGTCTGGCCCTGGGAGGCCTTCCTCAACACCTGGAACATGTCCGACGACATCCCGACGCTCACCGTCTCCTACTACGAGGAGATGATCGCGGCGGCGGTGCTGCTGATCCTGGCGATCGTTCTGGCGTTCCGCCGCCGCTGGCCGGAACTGGCCTACCTGACCCCGCAGGTGCTGTCCTTCCTCACCCTGTCGAGCTTCTACCTGTCCATCGGCCGGGCCTCGCTGACCTGGTTCCCCCTGTGGATCGCCCTCGGCGCTATGGCCACCCGCAGACGCTGGGTCTGGTACCTGAGCCTCGGGATCATGATCCCCGTCATGGCGATCAACGTCGGCAACTTCACGACCGGCGCCTGGATCGGCTGACCGGCCGCCGCTACCGGGAGGGCCCGCCGCGCGCGGGCCCGTCCCCGTCCTCGGTGAAGAACACCTTCCCGGCCCGCCTCTGCGGCCCTTCCTTGATGAAGAACACCTTCCCTGACACCCCCACGGGTCCGTCCTTGGTGAAGAACACCCCTTCGCCCCCGTCCCCGAAGACCCGGACGACCGTCTCGGGCCGGTCGCCGCCGGGAAACACGCGGACCCCCATCGGCGTCCCCCCGACGTGCGTGACCACCACCGGCCCGACGCCGGGGCCGGGCCTGCCGCCACCTCCCGCCTTCCACGCGACGTACGCGGTCACCGGCAGCGCCGCGATCAGGACGAGCGTGACGCACATCGGCCGGCGCACCAGCACGAACACCGATCGCGCCACCCAACCAAGGATCTTGAACATCGGAGCATCCCTTTCTTCAGGCACGCCGCGAGAGGCGTGACGGTCGCGATTCGAAGGTCTGCGCACTCGCCGGCGCGGGCTCCGCTCGACGGGTGCGGTGCCGCCGTACGGTATCCACAAGCCCCGCCGTGCCGAGGGCCGCCGCCAGGCAGGCCACCGGGATCGCCGGCAGCACGTACCGGTGGTCGAAGTCCAGCACGGCCACCGGCCCCACCAGCAGGACCATCGCGGCGGCCCACGGCAGCAGCGCCGAACGCCGCACGATCGCGCCGAGCCCCCCGAGCAGCAGGATCACCGCGATCATCGGCCCCCGCACGTAGGCCGGGTACTGGTAGGCCATGAGGAACCCGGCGTACGGCTCGGCGGACCGCAGCGCTTGCACGCTCGGGCCGTAGTCCCGCCGCACGCGGCGCACCAGCGCGTCGTCACGCAGCGGCCACTCACCCCGGCTGAAGCCGAACGCCGGGGTGACCCGCTCGGGATGCCGGACCGGCGTCCACGGGAACGTCAGCGCGGTGTCACGCGCCACGGCACGCAGGTAGTCCAGCGGCTGGGCCACGATGGCGCGGATCGCGAACGACCGCGCGAGGTCGTTGTTGCCGTCCCGTCCACCCGGCATGCGGTTGAGCGACGCCGCCGGATCCCACACGTACTCCGACGCCGCGCTCTGGTACGCGCCGTTCGGACAGAGCGGCGCCTCCTCCGGCGGCGGCTTGATCACCGAGCAGTCGGCGAACGTCATGGTGCGGGCCCACAGCACCACGCCTTCCCCGCCGGCCAGGGTGAACCTGCCGTTCACTCCGGCGTTCCACGTGGCGTACGCGACCAGTGGCAGCGCCCCCGCGACCGCCACGGCGGCGAGCCGCCGCACCCCGAACCGCCGCACGGCGAGCAGAAGCAGCACCACGATCAGCACAGGCGCCGCGATCGTGCGGGTGAGCGCCGCGAGTGCCAGCGCCGCTCCGCCTGCGGCGCACATCCCCACCGGTGGCCGCCGTGACCACCCGAGCAGAGCGAGCCCCGCGACGACCAGGAAGAGGAAAAGCGTGTCGGACAGCACCGCGTGCTCCAGCCGCAGGAACGACGCGTCGAACAACCCCGGGACGGCGGCGAGCGCCGCACCCCAGGCCGGCAGCCCGTCGCGGCGCAGCACCGCGTAGATCATCAGGCCGATGCCGAGCCCCATCAGGTGCTGCACCCCGACGATGACCGTGACGTCACGCAACGGCCGCAGCAGCCACAGGAACAGGGGATAGCCGCTCGGGTGGAACCCGAGCGAGGGCCGGGGCCGCGCCGCGACGTCCAGGTAGCTGAACGAGTCGTACCAGTACAGCCACGCCGGGCTGTACCCCGCCATGGTGACGGCCCGCAGCACCGCGGCGAGCACCAGCAGCACAACTATCAGGCGGTGACGATCAATCACTGAGAGTAATCGTCTCGGCCATGGTGAAAGCATGCGAAGTCGATCCGTTCTGTCTGGCACGTCCCGTCACGGCGTGACGGGACAGAAGGCGTCCCTCCGGCGCGCCGTCCGCAGGCGGCGCGCCGGCGTCAGGACAGGTCAGCCCGTCGAGCTCGGCGTGACGGGGAACTGGTAGATCTCACCCGGCAGGGCCTCGCGCGCCAGCCACAGCGTGCCTGTGCCTCGGTAGCCGGCCCTGATCAGCATGCCGATCGGACACTCCTCGTCCCTGCAGAACGCCGCCGGCAGGGGGGCGACGTCGCGACTGTCGGGGACGTGCCATGAGGCCGGGGTGTATCGGGTGAACATCAGCGAGCCGCCGCGCACGACGACGATCTGACCCACCGAGCCGGGCCGGCTCGGCACCACGACCATGGTGACCGGCACGCCGCGCTCGGCGAGCTCACGGTCGTACGTCCGCCGGTCGGCGAAGACGTCCTTGACGACGACGCTGAAGTACACACCTCTCCTGTGGATCTCCAGCGCGTCGGCGGGCTGAGGGCCGGGGCCGAGGCCGCCTGGCATGACCCACGTCAGCAGGACGACCGCCACGGTGAGCGGCGCGAGGACCCACTGACGGGTCAGCGGCAGCAGGCGGGCCAGGCGGTCCGCCAGACCTTGGCGCACCCCCGCGGGAGGCGCCGAGGTGATCTCGTCGAGCAGTTCCCTGGCGCCTGGCGTGAGGCCGGGGCCCGCACCCCGTGCGATGGAGCCGACCAGACGGTCGATGTCGGCTGTCCTCATTGTTGCCCCTTCACGAGCGCGGCGGCCCGCGGGCCGTACCGGGTCAGGTCGAGCTGCGCGGCCTGCAGTTCGGCGGCCAGGCGCTTGCGTGCGCGGTGCAGCCGGACGCGTACCGCGCCCCGCGAGCAGCCGAGCACGGTGGCGATCTGCGCCGTGTCCAGGCCCTCCCAGCTCACCAGCGACAACAACTCACGGTCGTCGGGGGAGAGCCGCCGGAACGCCACCCGGATCGCGCCGGTGTCCTCGGCCGGCGCGTCCTCCTCCCAGGCGGACAGCTCCTCACGGAGCCGGGACGCGAGCGCCGTGCGCCGCGAGGCCCCGCGCCGCTGGTTGGCGAGCACGCGCCGTGCCACGCCGTACAGCCACAGCCGTGCGCGTTCCCCTTCCGGCACGTCGGAGAGGCGGCGCCAGGCCGTCGTGAACGTCTCGGCGAGCGCGTCCGCGGCGTCGTCGGCCGACTCGGTGCGCCGCCGGACGTACCCGAGGAGATCCGCGTAGTGCGCGGTGTACATCGCCTCGAAACGCTTCCGGGGGTCGGGTGGTCCCACTCCGCTGTCCTTCCGCTGGGGAGCGTGCGGCCGCTCTCCTCCATGCGTGTCCGGATGCCGCGAAGTGTTTCAAGCGAAGTGTCCGAGGCGGATAAAACGGTGTGCCGGCGACGCGCGAGAGCCCGCTCCCGGCGTGCGGGAACGGGCTCTCCTCGTGAAGGACGTCAGCGCGCGTTCGCGGCCCTCCCCCGGATCGCGAACGTGATCAGACCCGCCGCGAGGTACACCAGCGCGCCTCCCCACAGCGCGTCGAGGGCCGCTCCGAACACCCCCTCGTGGTCGAAGACGAGCTGGACCGGGTACATCAGCACCGCCGCGCCGACGCCGGGGTACAGCGAGAAGCGCCACGGGTGCCGCAGCGACCACACGCGGGCCTGCCGGGTGACCCGGTCCCCGAGGTCGGGCCTGCTCACCGCGCCGACGGCCGCGACGATGGCGAACAGGCTGACCCCGAGGCACAGGGCCCAGCTGACATCGGGCTCCCCGCCGATGAACCCGAGCACCACACTGATCGCCGCGGCGCCCCCACCGGTGATCGCCGCTTTCTTCCATGGCGCGCCACGCAGGGCGGCGCCGGCGAGCGACATCTCGTCGCGCCGAGTCAGTTCTTCCTTCATGCCTCAACAGTGCACTCGCGGGCCACTCCGGCGCATCGGGGGCGAACCCTGATTTCCTCTCCGGGGCCGGCACCGGCCGGGGTCAGGGCCGTCGATAGCCTTCGGTCATGTCTGTGACCTTCCGCGCCGCGCGCCGCGAGGACGTCCCCCTGATCGTGAGCATGCTGGCGGACGACGCGCTCGGGGCCCGTCGTGAAGGCGACCCGCGAGACGAGGTCTACCTGGCGGCCTTCGAGGCCATCGACGCCGACCCGCGGCAGGAACTGGTCGTCGCCGAGCACGACGGGACGGTGGCCGGCACGATGCAGATCACCTACATCCCCGGCCTGTCACGCAGAGGGGCTGAGCGCGCGCTCATCGAGGCCGTCCGTGTCCACGCCGCCATGCGGGGCCAGGGGCTCGGCCGTGCCATGATGCGCTGGGCCGTGGAACGCGCACGCGAACGCGGCTGCCGCATGGTGCAGCTCACCAGCGACAAGGCACGCGCCGACGCGCACCGCTTCTACACCTCGCTCGGCTTCGTCGACTCCCACGTGGGGTTCAAGCTGACGCTGTGACGCCGGCGCCGTCCTCCGGCGCGACCTCCACCAGGTTGTCGTGGTACACGGCGCCGCGGCCCATGTCGGCGTCGCGCTCGTCCACCAGCACGTTGGCGTTGACCCCGCCGGGGCTGAGCTTCGGCCAGTGGCCCTTCGGCGTCATGACCACCCCCGGCGCCACCCGGTCGCTGATCTCCAGCTCGGCGGCCATCTCGCCGTTGTCGTTGAACACCCGCACGCGTGCCCCGTCACGCAGCCCGCGGTCGGCGGCGTCCTTCTCGTTGACCAGGACCTTCGGCGTCCCGGCGCGGCGGGTCAGCTCGGGGTTGTTGCCGAAGATCGTGTTGAGGAACGTGTGCGACGCCGGAGTGATCAAGGCGAGCCGGTACGGCCCGGCGGCCCGCGCGGTGAACGGCTCGACGTACGCCTCACCCGGCCCGGGGAACTCCAGCCTCCCCGACGCCGTGGGGAACCCCTCGGTGAACGGCACGAACGGGTCGGGTACGTTGAGCCGCACCCACCCCTCGGCACGCAGCCGCTCCACGGTGACCCCCTCAAGGTAGGGGTGGCCGCCGGACAGCAACTCCCTGGCGATGTCCAGATCGGAGTCGTACAGCGACGGGTCCGTGAGGCCGAGGCGCCGCGCCACCCGGCGGAACGTCTCGGTCGTGGACAGGCACTCACCCGGCGGCGGCACGGCCGGTTCGTTCCACATCAGGTACATGTGGCCGTACCCGGCGTGCAGGTCGGTGTGCTCGAACTGCATGGTGGCCGGCAGCACGATGTCGGCGTAGTCCACGGTGTCGGTGGGGAACTGCTCCATGACCACGGTGAACAGATCGTCCCTCAGCAGGCCGCGGCGCACACGGTTCTGGTCGGACGTGCTCCCCATCGGGTTGGCCGCGTACACCCACAGGCACTTGACCGGGTCGGCCGTGTCCTCCAGCCCTTCGGCGAGCCGCGTCATGGTCAGCGTGCGCACCGGCCCGGCAGGAAGCAGGCCGGGCCGGGTGTCGGCCTGGATCGGCACGTGAGCGCTGGTGGAGTACGAGACGCCGCCGCCGGGGTGCCGCCAGTCGCCGGTGACCCCCGCGATGGCGGCGATGGTGCGCAGCGCGGTGCCGCCGCCGCGGTGCCGCTGCAGGCCCATCGTGGCGCGGATGCCGGTCGGCCGGGTGTGCGCGAGACGCCTGCCGAGCGCGCGGATGTCCTTGGCCGGGATGCCGGTGATCTCCTCGGCCACCTCAGGCGGATACCGGCGGATCTCCCGCTCGAAGCCGTCCCACCCCTTGGTGTGCCGGTCCAGATAGTCCTGGTCCTGCGCGTCTTCGTCCAGCACCACGTGCAGCAGCGCGAGCGCCAGCGCCGCGTCGGTGCCCGGCCGGATCGCCAGGTGCTCGTCGCACTGGTCGGCGGTCCGCGTCCTGATCGGGTCGATCGCCACCACGTGCGCGCCGTCCGCTCGCGCGCGCTGCACGAACTTCCACAGGTGGTGGCCACTGGTCAGGGTGTTGGTGCCCCACAGCAGGATCAGCCGCGACAGGGCGAACGTCTCGGGGTCCATGCCGCCGGGGGTGCCGTTGGTGATCCGCAGCCCCGTGTTGCCGGCCCGCGAGCAGATGTTCAGGTCGTGGAAGGACGCGCCGAGCGCGTTCCACAGCCGGCGTCCCGCCTGGCCGGTCTCCCCCTGGATGTAGCCGAGCGTCCCGGTCCCCTGGTAGGGCCAGATGGCCTCGCCGCCGTGCTCGGCGACGATGGCGGTGAGCCGTTCCGCGATCTCGTCGAGCGCCTCGTCCCACGTGACGCGCTCGAACCGTCCCGAGCCCTTGGGGCCGGTCCTGCGCATCGGGTACAGGATGCGGTCGGCGGCCTTGCTGTGCTCGACGTAACGATTGACCTTCACGCACAACGAGCCCCGGGTGTACGGCTGGTCGGGGTTGCCTCGCAGGCGCACCGCCTCGCCGTCCCGGACCGTGACCACCCAGGAGCAGGTGTCCGGGCAGTCCAGGGGACAGGCGCCGAGGACGTTCAACTCTGCGGTCATGGATAGACGGTACATAGCGGTGTCCGGCGGCAGGGAAGGGGTGCCGGGGTCACGGGCCGGTGGCGAGTGGTTTTCCGGCTGGGTCCTTACCTGGGTGCGCGCCGTAGAGTGTCAGCCAATGGCCGAGGTACACCGGTTCAGCCGGAGATCGCGCGCCATGCCAGGGGGGTTCGTAGAGTCAATCATGATTAGCGGTGGGATAGACCTTATGACCGGATGTGTGGGTAGACACGGGCGGTGACCGAGATCACGGAACGGGACGAGGCGGACAGGACCGCGGGGGACCAGTCCTCGGTGGGCTCCTCGGTGGGCTCCGTGGCGGGCTCCGTCGCGCTCACCTCCGGCGACGTCCCCGCCACGTCCGCCGGCTCCGCCGAGGACACCTCAGGCGAACGTCCTGACGGTCCGGAGGAGACCGGCGGCCCGCCACCCGGCCGTGCCTTCGGCGAGGCCCCCGTGGTGGTGGTCGAGCCGCTGCTGCCTCAGCGCATCCGCCGCTCGTCCGACGCGCTGCGGTTCCTCGGCACGCTCGGCGCGCTCGCCGGGGTCGTACTGCTGGCCCTGGTCGCCAAGCAGACACTCAACGGCCTGGAGCAGGACGTCACCGACGGCACCAGCCGCGCACCCGACCTGCTGATCGGCGTCGCGGGGTTCCTCGCCGGCGCCGCGGTGCTCGCCGTGCCGGCCGCCTTCGCCGTGGAGCGCGTCTTCCACCGCGACGGCGTGCGCGTCGCCGAGGGCCTGATCGCGGCCATCATCGGCATGCTCGGCTCGTTCGTGCTCGGCGAGTGGCTCGCCGTAGCGGGGCCCGACGACCTGCGGATCCTGCTGACCGGCGACCGCACAGGGGTCGAGCCGATCAACACCCTGCTCACCTCCGTCGTGGCCTACGTCACCGCCGTGCGCCTGTCCCGCCGTCCCACCTGGCGCGGCCTGATGTGGATGGCCATCGCGCTCGACGTCTTCGCGCTGTTCACCGCTGCCGAGGCCACCGTGCTCGGCGTCTTCGTCACCTACCTCGTCGGTCTCGCCGTCGGATACGCCACCTTGTACGTCGTCGGCAGCCCCAACCCCCGGCCTCCCGGCGGCACCGTCGTCACCGCGCTGCGCCGCCTCGGCTTCGTCCCCGCCAAGGCCCACCGCGTCGCCGACGACGCACAGGGCAGCCGCAGGTACGTCGTGGTCACGACCGACGACCGCCGCCTCGACGTCACCGTGCTCGACCGGGACCGCCAGGTCTCCGGGGTCCTCTACCGGCTGTGGCGCCGCATCCGGCTCAACTCCGAGACCCGGCGCCGTGCCATCCGCTCCCTGCGCGCCGAGCTGGAACGCGAGGCCCTCATGGCGTACGCCGCGCAGGCCGCGGGGGTGCGCACCCCGAGGCTCGTCGGCACCAGCGAGATCGGCACCGAGGCCGCGCTGCTGGCGTACGAGCACCTCGACACGCGTCAGATCGCGGACGTGCCGGACGACGAGCTGACCGACGAGCTGCTCGTCAAGGTCTGGAAGCAGGTCGAGCTGCTCCAGGCGCACCGGCTCGCGCACCGCAGGCTCACCGGCGACAGCATCCACGTCGACGCCGACGGCGAGGTCGTGCTCATGGACGCGCGCAGCGGCGAGATCGCCGCCGGCGACCTGCTGCTGCGCCTGGACGTCGCGCAGCTCCTCACCTACCTGTCGCTGCGGGTCGGCCCCCGGCGTTCCGTGGCGAGCGCCGAGCGTGTCATCCCCAAGCAGGCCCTCGCCGGCGCGCTGCCACTGCTCCAGCGCATCGCGCTGACCCGCGGCACCCGCGCCGAGGTGACGCGCGACAAGGAACTCCTGCCGGAACTGCGCGAACAGATCCTCGCGCTCACCACACAGGTGCAGGTCGAGGAGGTGCGGCTGGAGCGGTTCCAGCCGCGCACCCTCGTCACGATCATCGCGAGCGCGCTCGCCGCGTACTTCCTGCTGTCCCAGCTCAGCCGCGTCAACCTCCTGCAGGTCATCTCGACCGCCAAGTGGGGCTGGGGCGGGGTCGCGCTCGGCGCCGCCATGCTCAGCTACCTCGCCGCCGCGCTCATGCTGCGCGGCTTCGTACCGGAACGACTGCCACTCGGCCGCACCGTGCTCGCGCAGTTCGCCGGCTCGTTCGTCAAGCTGGTCGCACCCGCGGCGGTGAGCGGCGTCGCCATCAACTCCCGCTACCTGCAAAAACGCGGCATAGCCCCCGGTCTCGCCGTCGCCAGCGTCGGGGCCTCGCAGCTCGTCGGGCTCGGCTGCCACATCGTGCTCCTGCTGCTGTTCGGCTACATCACCGGCAGCAGGGCCGCGCCGTCGCTCAGTCCCTCACGCGGCCTCGTCATCGTGCTGCTGTCCGCGGCCGTGCTCGTGCTGATCGTTCTCGCCGTGCCTCAGCTGCGGCGCATGCTCACCGCACGCGTCAGGCCGCTGTTCTCCGGCGTCATGCCGCGGCTGCTCGACGTGCTCCAGTCACCCCGCAAGCTCATCGAAGGGCTCAGCGGCACGCTCCTGCTGACCTTCGCCTTCGTGGTCTGCCTGGACGCCTGCGTGCGCGCCTTCGGCGAGTCGCTCAGCTTCACCGCCGTCGCCATCGTGTTCCTCGCCGGCAACGCCATCGGATCGGCCGCACCCACCCCCGGCGGGCTCGGCGCGGTCGAGGCGTCCCTGTCGCTCGGCCTCACCCTGTCCGGGCTGCCGGGCACCGTCGCCACGTCCGCCGTGCTGCTGTTCCGGCTGCTGACCTTCTGGCTCCCTGTGCTCCCCGGCTGGGCCTCGTTCGCCTGGCTCCAGCGCCACGAGGCCCTTTAGCGCTCGTCACACCAGCGGCGCACCCGGCTGCGCGATCTCCTTCTCGATGGCGGCCAGCTCGTCGGGGGAGAACTCCAGGTTGTCCACCGCGGCGACGTTGTCCTCAAGCTGCCGCACACCGCTCGCGCCGATCAGCACCGACGTGACCCGGCGGTCACGCAGGGCCCACGCGAGCGCCATCTGCGCCAGCGACTGGCCGCGGCCCGCGGCGACGTCGTTCAGCGCGCGCACCCGGCGCAACACGTCGTCGGTGAGCTGCGCCGGCCGCAGGAACCGCTCCTTGGCCGCACGCGAGTCCTCCGGGATCCCACCGAGGTAACGATCGGTCAGGATGCCCTGCGCCAGCGGAGAGAACGGGATGCAGCCCGCGCCGACCTCCTCCAGCACGTCGAGCAGGCCGTCCTCGATCCAGCGGTCGAACATCGAGTACCGGGGCTGGTGGATGAGCAGCGGCGTCCCCATCTCGCGCAGCAGCCGCGCCGCCTGCCTGGTCTGCTCAGGCGAGTAGTTGGAGATACCCGCGTACAGCGCGCGGCCCGACCGCACGGCCGTGTCCAGCGCACCCATCGTCTCCTCGAGCGGAGTGTCGGGGTCGGGACGGTGGCTGTAGAAGATGTCGACGTAGTCGAGACCCATGCGGCCCAACGACTGGTCCAGGCTCGCGAGCACGTACTTGCGCGAACCCCACTCGCCGTACGGGCCGGGCCACATGTCGTACCCGGCCTTGGTCGAGATGATCAGCTCGTCGCGGTACGGACGGAAGTCCTGCGCGAAGATCGTGCCGAAGTTGCGCTCCGCCGTGCCGGCCGGCGGGCCGTAGTTGTTGGCCAGGTCGAAGTGCGTCACCCCGAGGTCGAACGCACGCCGCAGCGTGGCCCGCTGCGTCTCGATCGGCTTGTCGTCCCCGAAGTTGTGCCAGAGCCCGAGCGACACCGCCGGGAGCTTCAGCCCGCTCCGTCCCGACCGGTTGTAGGGCTGCCTGCCGTAGCGCTCGTCCGCCGCCGTGTACGTCACTTCGTCTCTCCCGTGTCCGCCGATCCCGCGCGGTCGAGTATCCACGCCAGGGTGAAGGCCTCCTCACGCCAGGCGTCGTACCTGCCGCTGCGGCCGCCGTGACCGGCCCCCATCTCGGTCTTGAGCAGGAACGGGCCACCACCGGCCGTGGCACGCAGCCGGGCCACCCACTTGGCCGGCTCATGGTAGAGAACGCGGGTGTCGTTCAGGCTGGTGATGGCCAGAATCGGGGGATACTCCCGGTCGTCGACGTTCTCGTACGGCGTGTACGACTTCATGTACGCGTAGACATCGGCGTTGTGCAGAGGGTCGCCCCATTCGTCCCACTCGATCACCGTGAGCGGCAGCGTCGGGTCGAGGATCGTGTTCAACGCGTCGACGAACGGCACCTCGGCCACCACACCGGCGAACACCTCAGGCGCGAGGTTGACCACGGCCCCCATGAGCAGCCCACCGGCCGAACCACCTCGCGCCACGACCGGCCCCGACCAGCCGGCCTCCTTCATGTGCCGCGCCACCGCCACGAAGTCGGTGAACGTGTTCTTCTTACGCAGCAGCTTGCCGTCCTCGTACCACTGGCGGCCCATCTCGCCGCCGCCGCGCACATGAGCGATGGCGAACACGAGACCCCGGTCGAGCAGGCTGAGCCTGGCCACGGAGAACGACGGGTCGATCGACGTCTCATAACTACCGTATCCGTACAGAACGGTCGGCGCTGGGCCCGTCGTCCCCTTCCGGCGCACGATCGAGACCGGCACCTTGGTGCCGTCCTCCGCCACGGCCCAGTCGCGGAACTGCTCGTAGTCGTCAGAGTCGTAACCACCGAGCACGGCGCGGCGCTTCAGCAGGATCAGCTCGTTCGAGGCGAGGTCGTAGTCGTACACCGAAGGCGGCGTGACCATGGAGGTGTACGCCAGCCGCAACCTGCTCGTCTGGAACTCGGGATTCCCCGCCGGCGCCGCGCTGTGGATCGCCTCGGGGAATTCGATCTCGTACGCCGCGCCGCCTTGCGGCAGCACCCGGATGCCGGTGAGGCCGTCCCTGCGGAAGTACACCGCCGCATGACCGGCGAACGCCTGCACGTCGAGCAGCCGCGTGTCCTCGCGGTGCTCGATGAGAGGCGTCCAGGTCGCCGGGTCGTCGACGGGGGCCGTGGCCAGCTCGAAGTTGCGCGCGCCTTCGTTGTGCAGCACGAAGAAGTGGCCGTCCGCGTGGTCGAGCGAGTACTCGACCCCGGTGACCCGGGGCCGCACGACCCGGAACTCACCGGTGGGGAACTCCGCGTCGAGGATGCGGACCTCACTGGTGATCTTGCTGCCGGCACCCAGCACGAGGAAACGCTCACTGCGGGTCAGCCCGATGCCGACCCAGAACCGCTCGTCGGTCTCCTCGTAGACCAGCACGTCGTCGCCGGCCGGCGTGCCGACGATGTGGCGGTGCACACGGTACGGCCGCCACGCCTCGTCGATCGTGGTGTAGAAGAACGCGGTGCCGTCCGCCGACCAGGCGCCACCGTAGAAGACATCGGGGATCTCGTCCGGAAGGATCTCGCCGGAGTCGAGGTCACGGAACCTCAGCGTGAAGCGCTCGTTGCCGCTGAAGTCGGTCGAATAGGCCAGCAGCCGAGCGTCCGGGGACACCGACGTCGTGCCGACCGCGAAGAACGGACTGTCGCCGGCGAGCTCGTTGCCGTCCACCAGCACCTGCTCACCGTCGAGCGGCTTGCCGGGGGTGAGCTCGGGCGGCGACTCCGACAGCGCCGGCAGGCGGCACTGGATGCCGTACTGCTTGCCCTCCTCGGTACGGGAGTAGTACCACCACCCGCCCTTGCGGGTCGGCACCGACAGGTCGGTCTCCTGGGTGCGGCTCTTGATCTCCTGGAAGACGTCCTCCTGAAGATCCGCGAGATGACCCGTGACGGCCTGCGTGTACGCGTTCTCCGCTTCGAGGTAGGTGATGGTGTCCGCGTCGTCCTTGACGGTCAGCCAAGAGTACTCGTCGATCACGGTGTCGCCGTGATGCGTGCGCTCGGCCGGAACCTTCTTCGCCACCGGAGGCGTGTCGCTGCTCACCTGGCCGAGTCTATGACCCGGCAGGACGACCTGATCAGCACGCTGATGCCGAAGTGTGCACCGCCACGCCGGAAGGCTGCTAATCTTGATTCGTCGGCACAGCCCGGCACCACCCCACACCAGCCGCGAAAGCGGATCTGGCACGGGTGTGCCCGGGGTCCGACAACCACCCCGTGAAAGATCTTCCTGGTTCGGCTTGTTCTTCGGGTCGGGTTCGGGTAAGTTTGCAGGGTTGCTCTGAGTCAGAGCGGCCACATGCTAGCGGGTTGGCTGGGGTGGAAGTCAAGGCGGCGGGTTTGCCTCCGATTTGCTTCGCCTCTGGCCCCGTGGTTAGGCTTGTGGAACAAGGAAAAACGAACCGCCCCGGCGGGGCCGGACTTCACGGTCTGGTTCGCGGCCGGTGTACGCGTCCGTTTCTTGAGAACTCAACAGTGTGCTAAAAGCCAGTGCATGAAGTTCATGCATAACCCCGTCCCCTAGGGGTTGCTTCCGTTCTTTGTGGCGGGGGTGCCTGGGGATGGTTTCCTTTGATGAGGGGTCCCTCTTTTAGCGGGGGGGATCTTTCGCTGGGGTTTACTTTTTCAGACATTGTTTGGAGAGTTTGATCCTGGCTCAGGACGAACGCTGGCGGCGTGCTTAACACATGCAAGTCGAGCGGAAAGGCCCTTCGGGGTACTCGAGCGGCGAACGGGTGAGTAACACGTGAGTAACCTGCCCCTGACTTCGGGATAAGCCTGGGAAACCGGGTCTAATACCGGATATGACCTGCCACTGCATGGTGTGTGGGTGGAAAGTTTTTTCGGTTGGGGATGGGCTCGCGGCCTATCAGCTTGTTGGTGGGGTAGTGGCCTACCAAGGCGACGACGGGTAGCCGGCCTGAGAGGGCGACCGGCCACACTGGGACTGAGACACGGCCCAGACTCCTACGGGAGGCAGCAGTGGGGAATCTTGCGCAATGGGCGGAAGCCTGACGCAGCGACGCCGCGTGGGGGATGACGGCCTTCGGGTTGTAAACCTCTTTCAGCAGGGACGAAGTTGACGTGTACCTGTAGAAGAAGCGCCGGCTAACTACGTGCCAGCAGCCGCGGTAATACGTAGGGCGCGAGCGTTGTCCGGAATTATTGGGCGTAAAGAGCTCGTAGGTGGCTTGTCGCGTCTGCCGTGAAAGCCCATGGCTTAACTGTGGGTCTGCGGTGGATACGGGCTGGCTAGAGGTAGGTAGGGGCAAGCGGAATTCCTGGTGTAGCGGTGAAATGCGCAGATATCAGGAGGAACACCGGTGGCGAAGGCGGCTTGCTGGGCCTTACCTGACGCTGAGGAGCGAAAGCGTGGGGAGCGAACAGGATTAGATACCCTGGTAGTCCACGCTGTAAACGTTGGGCGCTAGGTGTGGGGTCCTTCCACGGGTTCCGTGCCGTAGCTAACGCATTAAGCGCCCCGCCTGGGGAGTACGGCCGCAAGGCTAAAACTCAAAGGAATTGACGGGGGCCCGCACAAGCGGCGGAGCATGTTGCTTAATTCGACGCAACGCGAAGAACCTTACCAAGGCTTGACATTCATCGGTAACATCCGGAGACGGGTGCCCCCTTTTGGGCCGGTGGACAGGTGGTGCATGGCTGTCGTCAGCTCGTGTCGTGAGATGTTGGGTTAAGTCCCGCAACGAGCGCAACCCTTGTTCCATGTTGCCAGCACGCCTCTAGGGGTGGTGGGGACTCATGGGAGACTGCCGGGGTCAACTCGGAGGAAGGTGGGGATGACGTCAAGTCATCATGCCCCTTATGTCTTGGGCTGCAAACATGCTACAATGGCCGGTACAGAGGGTTGCGATGCCGTGAGGCGGAGCGAATCCCGTAAAGCCGGTCTCAGTTCGGATTGGGGTCTGCAACTCGACCCCATGAAGTCGGAGTCGCTAGTAATCGCAGATCAGCAACGCTGCGGTGAATACGTTCCCGGGCCTTGTACACACCGCCCGTCACGTCACGAAAGTCGGCAACACCCGAAGCCCGTGGCCCAACCCACTTGTGGGGGGGAGCGGTCGAAGGTGGGGCCGGCGATTGGGACGAAGTCGTAACAAGGTAGCCGTACCGGAAGGTGCGGCTGGATCACCTCCTTTCTAAGGAGCACCGATCCCTACCCCACCCCCCGGCCGGGTGACCGGCCGGAACCACGGAGTGCGGGTGAGGGGATCCAGCTGGTGTCGGTGAGCGTACGTCTCACCCACCGGCACGCTCATTAGTGGAGCACTGGCTACTCCGGTCACCAGGCCGGCCTGGTTCAGGTAGTACCGCCACCTCAGACCTTCGCGGGTCGGGGTGGAGTGGGAGTCCTGACGCAGGGGGTCTGGGGGTTGGAGCACACTGTTGGGTCCTGAGGAAACGGACCGTTGGACGCGCCCCGCGACCTGATCCCTGTCACGCACGTTGGTGTGTGAGTGGGTGTGGAAGCGGGGTGTGCTTCGACAGGAGTGTTTTCTCGTCTGCGGGACCGTCCGCCTGTCATACCGGCCTGGTGTCTGTGGTGGTGGTGACCTGGTTCGTCTGGGTTGTTGCTTCACGGCGTGGGTGTTTGGTGACGGTGTTGGTGCGGTTGTCTCGTTTGTTGTTTGTGAATTGCATAGTGGACGCGAGCATCTTTTGTGGCCAAGTTTTTTAGGGCACACGGTGGATGCCTTGGCATCAGGAGCCGATGAAGGACGTGGGAGGCTGCGTTAAGCCTCGGGGAGTCGCCAACCAGACGTTGATCCGGGGATGTCCGAATGGGGAAACCTGGCACCAGTCATGTGGTGTCGCCGCCGTCTGAATGTATAGGGCGGTTGGTGGTAACGCGGGGAAGTGAAACATCTCAGTACCCGTAGGAGAAGAAAACAATAGTGATTCCGTGAGTAGTGGTGAGCGAAAGCGGAGGAGGCTAAACCGGGCGCGTGTGATAGCCGGCGGGCGTTGCGTGTCCGGGGTTGTGGGACCTTGCTTGCAGTTTCTGCCGGGGCTGCGGGGAGTGATAAATCTGTGGGGTAGCCGAGCCTGCTGGGATGCAGGGCCGTAGACCGTGATAGCCGGGTAGGCGAAACTTTGCAGACTTCCTTGTGGGTGTTCCCAAGTAGCACGGGGCTCGAGGAATCCTGTGTGAATCTGCCAGGACCACCTGGTAAGCCTGAATACTTCCTGATGACCGATAGTGGACCAGTACCGTGAGGGAAAGGTGAAAAGCGCCCCGGTGAGGGGTCGTGAAATAGTACCTGAAACCGTGTGCCTACAAGCCGTGGGAGCGTAATCCGCCTTCGGGTGGGTTGTGATGTGACCGCGTGCCTTTTGAAGAATGAGCCTGCGAGTCATGGTGTGTGGCGAGGTTAACCCGTGTGGGGGAGCCGTAGCGAAAGCGAGTCTGAATAGGGCGTTTTTAGTCGCATGCTGTGGACCCGAAGCGGAGTGATCTACGCATGGGCAGGTTGAAGCGCGGGTAAGACCGTGTGGAGGACCGAACCCACCAGGGTTGAAAACCTGGGGGATGATCTGTGTGTAGGGGTGAAAGGCCAATCAAACTCCGTGATAGCTGGTTCTCCCCGAAATGCATTTAGGTGCAGCGTTGCGTGGTCCTTGCCGGAGGTAGAGCACTGGTTGGCTGATGGGCCTTACCGGGTTACTGACGTCAGCCAAACTCCGAATGCCGGTGAAGTGTAGCGTGGCAGTGAGACTGCGGGGGATAAGCTTCGTAGTCGAGAGGGAAACAGCCCAGATCGCCGACTAAGGCCCCTAAGGGTGTGCTAAGTGGGAAAGGATGTGGAGTCGCAGTGACAACCAGGAGGTTGGCTTAGAAGCAGCCATCCTTGAAAGAGTGCGTAATAGCTCACTGGTCAAGTGATTCCGCGCCGACAATGTAGCGGGGCTCAAGCACACCGCCGAAGTCGCGGCACTGTGTGTGATCTTGTATCGCATGTGGTGGGTAGGGGAGCGTCGTGCGTGCTGTGAAGCGTTCTGGTGATGGGGCGTGGAGTGCGTGCGAGTGAGAATGCAGGCATGAGTAGCGATTCGAGGGTGGGAAACCCTCGCGCCGAATGACCAAGGGTTCCTGGGGCAGGCTGATCCGCCCAGGGTAAGTCGGGGCCTAAGGCGAGGCCGACAGGCGTAGTCGATGGATGACGGGTTGATATTCCCGTACCCGCGGGTTCGCGCCAATACTGAGGCCGGTGATACTAAGACTTGCCTGATCCATTTCCGGCTTCGGCTGGGGTGGTGAGGGGGGTTGGCCTGATCTGGTAGTAGGTAAGCGATGGGGTGACACAGGAGGGTAGCCCAGCCCAGGCGATGGTTGTTCCTGGGGTAAGCATGTAGGGATGGAGCGCAGGTAAATCCGTGTTCCCGTTAGGAAGTCCTGAGATGTGATGCCGAGCCGATTGTGGCGAAGTGGGTGATCCCATGCTGTCGAGAAAAGCCTCTAGCGAGTGGACCGGCGGCCCGTACCCTAAACCGACTCAGGTGGTCAGGTAGAGAATACCGAGGCGATCGGGTGAACTGTGGTTAAGGAACTCGGCAAATTGCCCCCGTAACTTCGGGAGAAGGGGGGCCTCTGCTGGTGATGATACTTGCTGTCTGAGCTGGTGGGGGTCGCAGTGGCCAGGGGGAAGCGACTGTTTACTAAAAACACAGGTCCGTGCGAAGTCGTAAGACGATGTATACGGACTGACGCCTGCCCGGTGCCGGAACGTTAAGGGGACCGCTCAACTCAGATTCGTCTGGGTGAAGGTGAGAACTTAAGCGCCGGTAAACGGCGGTGGTAACTATAACCATCCTAAGGTAGCGAAATTCCTTGTCGGGTAAGTTCCGACCTGCACGAATGGCGTAACGACTTCCCCGCTGTCTCAACCGCAGACCCGGCGAAATTGCAGTACGAGTAAAGATGCTCGTTACGCGCAGCAGGACGGAAAGACCCCGGGACCTTCACTACAGCTTGACATTGGTGTTTGGGACGGCTTGTGTAGGATAGGTGGGAGACGGTGAAGCTGTCACGCTAGTGGTGGTGGAGTCATTGGTGAAATACCACTCTGGTCGTTTTGGATGCCTGAACCCGCGCCCGTGGATCCGGGTGGGGGACAGTGTCTGGTGGGTAGTTTAACTGGGGCGGTTGCCTCCTAAAGAGTAACGGAGGCGCCCAAAGGTTCCCTCAGCCTGGTTGGCAATCAGGTGGTGAGTGTAAGTGCACAAGGGGGCTTGACTGTGAGACCGACGGGTCGAGCAGGAGCGAAAGCTGGGACTAGTGATCCGGCGCCGGCGTGTGGAAGCGGTGTCGCTCAACGGCTAAAAGGTACCCCGGGGATAACAGGCTGATCTTCCCCAAGAGTCCATATCGACGGGATGGTTTGGCACCTCGATGTCGGCTCGTCGCATCCTGGGGCTGGAGTAGGTCCCAAGGGTTGGGCTGTTCGCCCATTAAAGCGGTACGCGAGCTGGGTTTAGAACGTCGCGAGACAGTTCGGTCCCTATCCGCTGCGCGCGCAGGAGACTTGAAAGGAGCTGTCCCTAGTACGAGAGGACCGGGACGGACGAACCTCTGGTGTGCCAGTTGTACCGCCAGGTGCATGGCTGGTTGGCTACGTTCGGCAGGGATAACCGCTGAAAGCATCTAAGCGGGAAGCTCGCCTTGAGATGAGGTCTCCCACCCCGTTGTGGGGGTAAGGCTCCCAGGAGATGACTGGGTTGATAGGCCGGAGGTGTACACGCTGTAAGGCGCCCAGCCGACCGGTACTAATAGGCCGAGGACTTGACCACAAAACTTTTATCCGACCTTGCATGCTGCAGTTGCTGTGTGTGTGTTTGGTTGGGTGATGCTCGCGTCCACTGTGTGACTCAGAGACAACAAACCCCCCGCAGGGGTGGTGGTTGTTTCATGGGGTTACGGCGGTCATAGCGGATGGGAAACACCCGGTTACATTCCGAACCCGGAAGTTAAGCTGTCCAGCGCCGATGGTACTGCACCGGGGACGGTGTGGGAGAGTAGGACACCGCCGGACAAACATTCACAGCACACTGCTGCTGTCACGATAAAGCCGCTCAGGCACTGCCTGGGCGGCTTTTCGCGTTCCCGGGGAGATCCGCTTTGTGCCGGGGTTCCCGCGCGGGCTGTGGGGGTTGTCCTGCCGGCGATGCTGGTGGGGGAGGGGTGGCGGCGTTGGTGTGGTGCTGGCGTTGGTGTTGGGGTGGTTGCCGGGGGGCTGGCCGCTCGCGGAGGTGTGGGGTGGCTGTGGTGGGCCGGTTGGCCGTCGTAGGGTGGCGCCGGGTTCGCCGACCTGCGTCCCGCCGTCGCGGCGCCGAACAACGGCGATCATCGTGATGGGTGAGTGGGTCGGCGATCATGCTGATGTAGTGAGCCGGTCGGCAGACCTCGTGACGAGGTGAGCCGGTCGGCAGTCATCGTGACGAAGTGAGCGGGCCGGCCGTCCTGTGATGGGATGAGCCGATCGGCAGTCATGCTGATGGGGTGAGTAGGCCAGTGGTCATCATGATGGGGTGATCAGACCGGCAGCCATCGTGATGGGGTGAGCGGGTCGACGGTCATACGGGTCGACGGTCATGCTGGTGGGGTGAGTGGCCGGCGGTCATCGTAATGAGGTGAGTGAGCCGGCAGTCATGCTGATGGGGTGAGCCGGGATGTCGATGAGGATGTCGATGAGGTGGGTGGGGTAGCGGGTTGGGGTGAGTGGGGTGATGGCAGGGGTGAGTGCGGTAGTGAGTGGGGGTGACGTGCTTTAAGTGGCTTGCAATTAGATGTGTAGATCTCCGGACCAGACTGTGGTTGCAGGGCCGCTCAGGAGGGTTCGGGGAGGTGCGTAGGTGGTGTGGATCTCGCCTCCGCGCTCCGACAGCTGTGCGGCCACCAGGGTGTCTTCGCCTAGTTTGGTGGACCAGTACGGAGAGAGCATGCAATGGGCCGAGCCGGTTACCGGGTCTTCTGGGACGCCGACTTTCGGCGCGAAGAAGCGGGACACGTAGTCGAGGTCTTTCGATGTGGCGCGAGCGGTGACGCAGACGGCGCGTGCGTCGATGCCGGTCAGCGCCGGGATGTCGGGGGTGAGGTCGCGGACGGCCTGCTCGGATTCCAGCTCCACCAACAGGTCCAGGACACCCTTGCCGACCCACACAGGGGTCGCGCCGAGGGCTTGCTCCAGGCCCTCGGGAACGGGGACCTCGGACGGCGGGTAGGCGGGAAAATCCATCGAGATAAATCCGTTATCAAGCATTTTTGTGGTGAGGATTCCACTTCGGGTGGAAAATTCGATGGCACCGGCGGCGGCGCCTGTGGAATAAAGGACATGGGCCGCGGCCATCGTCGCGTGGCCGCACAAATCGACTTCCGTGGCCGGGGTGAACCACCGCAGACCGTAGGGGTGCCCCTGTTCGCGGGGGTCGACGAAGGCCGTCTCGGAGTGCCGCAACTCTCTGGCCAGGGACTGCATCCACTCGTCGGATCGCGAGGATTCCAGCAGGCAGACCCCCGCCGGGTTACCCTTGAAGGGCCGGTCGGTGAACGAATCAACGGTGAAGATACGCATGCTGACGATCCTATCGATCCCCTGATAACCGGTCGAAACGGCCGAGAAATCCGTGCAAAATCAAAAGCATCGGGCGTGTCGCGCAGCCGCAGGCGGCATGTCGGTTACGGTCATTTGTGTCGGGGAACGGCGAAAGCGGCCGGTGCTCGCGGAAAGGACAGCCGATGGGGGCAGTGCGCAGGGTGGTGAGTTACCTTGGCCTGGGCGATGGGGATCAGTACGACGAGCCCTACGAGTACGGCGAGTACGAGGATGAGTGGATGCCCGCGTCGGAACGGGCCGCCAGGCGGTGGAGGTCCGGAGGTGAGCCCGCGCGGATCGTGATGGTCCGTCCGCGGAACTATTCTGATGCCCTCATCGTGGGCCGCCACTTCCGCGAGGGCCAGGCCGTGATCATGGATGTCGCCGGCATGTCCACCGCCGAGGCCACCCGCCTCGTCGACTTCGCCGCCGGTCTGACCTATGGGTGCGACGGACGCATCGAGCGCATCGCCGACAAGGTGTTCCTTCTGGCTCCCGCCGACGTCGAGATCACCACGACCTGATCCCCGTCCCCGTGGGGGCGGGGATCAGGGACGCGGGTCGGCGATGGCGGGTCCGCGGCGCAGCAGCCGGGTGAGGGTGGCGAGGTCGGCGCTCGCCTGGTCGGCGCGTTGGAGTGCTTCCCTGGCGTGGTCGTGTAAGGCCCAGACCGCGCTGTCGGCCTTCGCGTGAAGCTCGGCGATCTCCTGCTGTACACGCCGTGCCTCCGCCTGCTCCCGCTGGCTGCGGCGCCACAGGATGACACCGGCGACGCCGCCGAGCACGAGGCTCGCCACGGCGAACAGCTCCGACACGGTGAAGGCGAGGACGAGCGCCACGATCGGGAGGAGCGCCGGGCCGTACGCGAGCCACCGGCCGGACAGGCGTGCCTCCCCCGCGCTGGTGATGGCCTGCTCCGCGGCGGTGAGGGACGCCGCGTCGGGACCTTCGGGACGCAGCAGGACCGGGTGGCCGTCGATGGGGACGGTGAGCTCGTCCGGCGGGGGGATACGGGTCTCCTCGGCCAGCTCCTCGGCGGCCGCTCTCACGACCGGAGCCGCGACGTGGAAGGCGATGGCGGCGAGGCGGGGGTCGGCTCCATCGCGCACGTCGTCAAGCAGGTGGTCGGTGAGCGAACGGGTCGGCGGGGTCTCCTGTGCGCCGATGAGCGACCTGAGCGCGGTGAGCGGGTGGTCACCGGGGGACTGCGCGGCGTCGGACGGGGTGGTGATCTCGGTGCAGCGGGTCAGCAGAGCGGACAGACGCGCGGCGGCCTGGACGGGACGCGCGATCTCCGGCAGCTCGGCGAGCTGCGGGAGGGTCGTGAGCGCCGGAGACGGGTCGATCACCGGGTCGCCGGGGGTGAGTGCCTTCAGCCATCGGTCAGGCTCGGTGGTGGAGGGGACGGCGGCGGCGTCGAGCTTCCTGAGCACGAAGATCTTGCCGGCCGGTCCGTAGGCGCCGCGCGCGGCGGCGGTCCACAGCGCGCGCTGGCCCTGGGTGACCGGGGTGCCGGTGGTGAGGTCGCCGAAGGCGGTGCCGAGCCATGAGGCGTGGACGCGGTCGCCGTAACCGCCGACGGCGAGCGTGAGGCACAGGAAGAGGGCCGTGTGCTCGTCGTTCAGCTCGGTGGCGTGGTGCAGGGGGACGGTGGGGTCCTCGTCCCTGAGGATCAGGAGCAGGGCCTCGATCGCCGGGGCCAGCCAGTGCGCCGGGGGGTACAGGACGCTCTGCGCCGGCGACGGCGGTGTCTGGTGGGCCGCCAGGTGGTCGATGAGTTCGCTGGCGTACTCGGTGAGCGTCGGCGGCGCGGCGGGATCTTCGGGGGTCGGTGCCGCGAGAGGTGTGACCACACCTTCCGGCTCGGCCGGACTCGCGGCCGTCTGCTCGGCGCTCAGATCCATGCTCAATGCGGGCAGCTCCCCGAAGGCGTGCGGCAGCCCCGGACACGAGGGGCTCCCATGACCGCGCCCAGGTTAGTTCGTCGGCCGCCTCGGCGTGCGGCGGCACGCCGAGATGACCGGAAGCAGCCCACTTCGAGTGGCTCTTCCCTGCCGCGGACCGGTCGCCTACATGCGGGCCGGGATGGGGACGCCGAGCAGAGTGAGACCGGTCTGGAGCGTGGTGAGGGTCAGGGCCGAGAGGGCCAGGCGGGACGCACGGGTCTGCGGGTCCGTCCCCGGCTTGAGGATGGGGCAGGACTCGTAGAACGTGGTGAAGGTGCTGGCGGTCTCGTACAGGTAGGCGCAGAGCCGGTGCGGCTCGGCCGCCGCGGCGGCGGTCTCGAGCACGGTCGGGAACTCGAGGAGCTGCAGCGCCAGCGCGCGCTCCGCCGGGGTGCCGAGGCTCAGTGGCGGCGGCGCGGAGGTGAAGCTTGCCGGGTCCAGCTCCGCCTTGCGGAAGATGGAGCGGATCCGCGCCGTGGCGTACTGCATGTACGGGCCGGTGTTGCCGGTGAAGGACAGCATGCGGTCGAAGTCGAGGATGTACTCGCTGTCGTGGCTCACCGACAGGTCGGCGTACTTGACGGCGCCGATGCCGACGGCGCGCGCGATCTCGGCGCGTGTGGCGTCGTCGTAGCCCCGGTCGGCGATGGCGGCGTCGGCGCGGTCGACCGCCTCGTTGAGCAGGTCGATCAGCTTGATGGACTGGCCGCTGCGCGTGCGGAACCGCCGGCCGTCCGAGCCGAGCATCATGCCGATGACGATGTGCTCGGCCGAGACGTCCTCGGGGAGCCACCCCGCGTGGCGCGCGGCGGCGAACACCATCTGGAAGTGCAGGGACTGCTCGTTGCCGACGACGTAGAGGATGCGGTCGGCCTTGAGGTCGCGCACGCGGTACCGGATGGCGGCCATGTCGGTGGTCGCGTAGCCGTAGCCGCCGTCGCTCTTGCGGATGATCAGCGGCAGGGGCTTGTCGTCGCTGCCGGTGAACCCCGGCGGGAACACGCACAGCGCGCCTTCGCTCATCACGGCGACCCCGGCCTGCTCCAGGTCGTCACAGGTCTCGGCGAGCAGCGGGTTGTAGATGCTCTCGCCGGCGATGTCGTCATCGGTGAGGGTGACGCCGAGAATGGAGTAGATCTTGTTGAAGTAGCGCACGGTGGCGTCCATGAACAGGTGCCACAGCCGCAGCGTCTCGGAGTCGCCGGCCTGGAGGGTGGCGACCCGCCGCCGCGCACGCTCCTTGAAGTCGTCGTCGCCGTCGAATTTGCTCCGGGCCTCCTGGTAGAACTCGTTGCCCTCGCCGTTCTCCAGCCGCGCCAGCGAGGTGGCCTCGCCGCTGTCGAGCAGATACTCGATCAGCATGCCGAACGGGGTGCCCCAGTCGCCGAGGTGGTTCTGCCGGATGACGCGGTTGCCGAGATGCGCCGACAGCCGGGCCAGCGAGTCGCCGACGATCGTGGTGCGCAGGTGACCGACGTGCATCTCCTTGGCGGCGTTCGGCGCGGAGTAGTCGATCACGACGGTGCGTGGCGGCGTGGTGAACCCGACGCCGGCCCGCGGGTCGGTGAGGACCTGGCCGGCCTGCTCGGCGATCCACCGGTCGTCGAGGGTGATGTTGATGAAACCGGGCCCGCTGACCTCGACCTTGGCGAACATCTCGCCGGAGCCGAGCGCGTCGGCGATGGCCTGAGCGACCTCCCGCGGTGCGCGTCGCAGTCGCTTGGCCAGGCTCAGCGCCACGTTCGCCTGGTAGTCGGCGAACTGGGACGGCCGGATCAGCGGGTCTGCGCCTGCGTACTCCTCGCCGAAGGCGGCGCCGAGTGCCTGCTGGACCCGCTCGGCGAGCACGAGCTGCGGATCGGTCATGACCACAAGGATATCTTCAGATCATCACCGGTCCTCGTGGTTATTGGCAGGCCAGCGGCGGCGGTGCGACCGCGACGCCGCGGCGACCCGTTCCCCGACCCGCGCGACCGTGCCCTGCCGCGCCAGGGTCGCGGCGAGCGAGCACGCGGCGGCGATGCCTTCGGCGGTCGAGGAGCCGTGCGCGATGACCACGGTGCCGTTCAGCCCGAGCAGCACGGCCCCCCCGTACGCCTCGGGGTCGAGGCGGCGGCGCAGCGCGCGCATGCGGCTCCGCTGGAGCAGCGCGCCGAGCCTGGCGAACGTGCCGGCGGCGATGGCGTCACGCATCTCGGAGAAGGCGTACCTGACGGTGCCCTCCATGGTCTTCAGCGCGACGTTGCCGGTGAAGCCGTCGGTGACGATGACGTCCACGGCGCCGGACAGCAGGTCGTGACCCTCGATGTTGCCGGCGAAGTCCAGAGCCGGGTCGGCGCCGAGCAACTCGTGCGCGCGTTTGGTGACCTTGTTGCCCTTCTCGGCCTCACCGCCGATGGTGAGCAGCCCCACCCGGGGAGCGGTGGCGCCGAGCGCCGTCTCGGCGTAGGCGGCGCCGAGGTGCGCGAACTGCACGAGGGTCTCGGGTTTGACGTCGGCCGTCGCTCCGGCGTCCAGCAGGACCGTGGGCCGGGGCCTGGTCGGCAGGGGGACGGCGATGGCGGGCCGCAGTACGCCTGGCTGCGCGCGCAGACGGAGCTTGCCGGTGGCGACCACGCCGGCGGTGGACCCCGCCGAGACGACCGCTGAGGCGTCGCCGCGCCGTACAAGGTGGCAGGCGATCGCGATGCTGGAACGTGGCCGGCGCAGACTCGCGAGGGCCCCCTCGTCCATGGCGATGGCCTCCTCGGCGCGCACGATCGGGATCTCACCGCCGGCGTCGTGCGCGGCGAGCGCCTCGGACACGGCACGCGGCGCACCGACCAGGACGACGGGGACTCCCCGTTCCCGTACGGCCTTGACGGCCCCTGCCACGATCTCCCCCGGCGCGTGGTCGCCACCCATCGCGTCCAGAGCTATCGGCGGAATGCCGTCCAAGCGGTCACCTCATGCGGAATCGGTCTGTGTCCCGCATCGTAGGTGGCGGGAGGGGCTAGTCCGCGCGCCAGGGCCAGTGCCAGTCGGCGGCTCCTCGTGACACCACGATCTTCCCGAACGCGGCGCGGCCGGTCACCCGGATCACCGGCGCATTAGGGTCATCCCCCGGCTCACCGCCGGATATGTGACGCTTGGCGAAGACAGCACGCCCCTCGTCGACGACCCGCGCATTGGCCGGCACCCGCACGATGAGCTTGCCGAACGTCGAATTCAGCTCAAGCGTGATCTCCCGGCCCGGTAGCACCGCGTCCGAAAGATCGACGATCAGCGCGCCGAACGTGGACTGCAGCCGCGTGTGCCGCCCCGCGATCCACCGGCCACCCCTGACCACCTTGCTGAACACCGCCGCCACCGCCTGCCGCTCGGCCCCGCCGGCCGCGACCGGCCGCGTGACGGAAGGAAGGTCCCTGGTGAGCGGCACAAGATCGCCGACCGTCACGGCCGAATAGGCCGCCTCCAGCCGATCCGCATGCTCGACACTGTTGAGCCGACCGGTGGCGAGCGCCTCCCCGAGAACCGCGGCCACCTGGTCCCGGTCGGCATCCGACGCACGCTGAGCGGTGTCCCCTGACTCAAAGGGCTGTAGAGAGCTCACGACGACCAGCGTAACCCAACTCAAGATATGTCGCGATAGGTCTGAGATTACGGTCTCGGCTTATGGCTGGAGCGAAACCTCCTTGACCGACCCACGGCCGTCCCCAAGCGTAGGTACGCCTGACCGGTATCTCCACCAGCGCACCGTGGCACACCCCACATGTCCCGTGTGGTCAGCTCCTCCCGCAAACGAGAGACACTCTGGTCCAGTGAGGCCCGCCCCTGGCACACCGGCACCTGCTCAGCTCGAACGGACTTCTCGCAACTCGGTGCGTGCCTTCCGTCCAGGGCCTCGTACGAGACACCCCTCGCGACCGACAAGTCCCGTACATCGCGCACGGCGGACGTATCGCGCACGGCTGCGTCGCCGGTGACGGGAGTCCTTCGTGTCCGACGGGTCCTTCCTCGGCGCCGATACGGCGGGAGGAGGTATGGCGAACCCGGCGCCGCGGTACGGCGGCCGGTCGAGAGACAGTTGGCATCCCGCACGGCCGAGCGCCTCCCCACACCGGCTGGACAAAACAGAACCGGCCGTGCCTTCTGAGAGGTCGGCCGGTTTTCTTCGATGTCGGTGCGGTTCTCTCTCAGGAGTCCGGGTCGCGTACGTAGGTGCGGCGAGCGATCTGGGCCTGCAGGCGGGCCATCTGCCAGTGCAGCTCTATGAGCTGCTCGGCGAGCAGGCCACGTGGAATGTCCGACGGATCCTCGGCGGACAGTTGATCAATCGCGCTCGCCAGCTCCCGCACCCCGCACCCCCACTCCATCACCGTTCCCCTGGTTTCGAATCTCCGTTCGAATCATAGTGGAACAGCGTGCACAGTGTCAGCATCTTTCACGTGTCGTATCAGACTTCTGTACGGTCTAGCCGTCTCACACCTCGGCGGGCCGCCGTACCGCGGCGCCGATTTCGCCGTACCTCATCTCGCCGTACCGGCGCCGGAAGGATCCCCTGGACGAGGGGCGGGAAGCGTCCTGGCGCACGAGCTCTCCTCCGAGCCGGACGGCATCCGGCCGGCAAGGGAGGGGCCATCCTGGACCGGAGTCCTATGTCACCGGAGGTGCCTGGCCGCATGGGACGTGTCGGCCCTGCGCGGAGCGCTTCGCAGGGCTCCGGACTGTGGTGTGGGGGCCGGGTCGGACGGGAGGTACAAGGGGCCCCGGCGCCGCCACCACCGAGCCGACCGGGTCGCTCGGCTGTTTCCTGCGGGACGTCATCGCCGCCGACCTCGGGCCGCCGACCTCGGGCCGTGGGGCGCTGGGGCGCCCCTGCGGCCCTTGGGGGTCAGGTTTGGTAGGTGGGGGCTATGTAGCCGCGGGCCAGGGTGTTGGCGGTGATGTTGAAGCCGATCACGGCGGGGGAGGCGTCGGGGGGGACGCTCAGGGATTCGACGCTCAGAGCGTGGACGGCGAAGATGTAGCGGTGGGGGGTGCCGGGGGGTGGGGCGGCGCCGCCGTAGTGCTGGAGGCCGTAGTCGTTGCGGCCGTGGGTGGCGGGCTTGGGGAGGTCGTCGGGGGTGGTGCTGCCGGCGCCGGAGGGGAGTTCGGTGACGGTGGCGGGGATGTCGTAGACGAGCCAGTGCCAGAAGCCGCTTCCGGTGGGGGCGTCTGGGTCGTAGCAGGTCACGGCGAAGCTCTTGGTGGCTTCCGGAGCGCCGGACCAGCGCAGGTGCGGTGAGACGTTGCCGCCGGTCATGCCCCAGTCGTTGAAGACGTGGGTGTCGGACAGAGGGTGGCCGTCGGTCACGTCGTCGCTTTCGACGGTGAGCGCGGGGACCTCTGGCAGGTAGTCATACGGAATCGGTGGCTGCTTCGGCACGATCGACCTCCGATGAGTAGGCGTTCTGGGTCGCCACCCATCTTGCCCCGTCCTCGGAGGTCAGGCGTGCCGGGCCACACCGCCGCGGCTGGGTCCCCGTCCGTCCGCTCGGTTTCCGCGGTACCAGTCGTGAACGGGTCGCCGGTCGTTCGCTCGGTTACGGCGGTACTGATTGTGAGCGGTCGCCGGTTGTTCGTTCGGTTCGGCGGTACCGATCGTGAGCGGGTCGCCGGTTGTTCGCTCGGTTGGGGGGGATCGTGAGTGGGGTGTGGCGGCGGACGGGTTCTCGGGTCAGGAGTTGTAGGCGGCGAGGACGGTGGTGGGGTCGCCGTCCATTTTGATCTTGCCTTTGTGGAGCCAGATGACGCGGTTGCAGGTTTCCTCGATCACGTCGAGGTTGTGCGCGACCAGGAAGACCGTGCCGGCTTCCTGGCGCATCTGCTGGATGCGTTCCTGGCTCTTGCGCTTGAAGTCGCGGTCGCCGGTGGCGAGGGCCTCGTCGATCAGCAGGACGTTGTGGGTCTTGGCTGAGGCGATGGCGAAGCGCAGGCGGGCACCCATGCCTGAGGAGTAGGTGGACATGGGGAACTGGACGAACTCGCCGATGCCGGAGAACTCGACGATCTCGTCGTAGCGCTCCTTGACCTCGGCCGGCGTCATGCCCATGGCGTAGCAGCCGAGCACGATGTTGCGCTCGCCGGTGAGCTCGCGCATCAGGGCCGCGTTGACGCCGAGCAGGGACGGCTGGCCGTCGGTGTAGACCGAGCCCTTGTGCGGCGGCAGCAGTCCGGCGATGGCGCGCAGCAGCGTGGACTTGCCTGAGCCGTTGCGGCCGATGATGCCGATCGCGTCGCCGTTCCTGGCCACGAAGGAGACGCCTTTGACGGCGTGCACCTCGCGCATCTTGGGACGGCCCTGCCTGCGGATGACGCGCAGCAGCGCGTTGGCGGCGTTGCCCTTCTCGGCGGCGCTCGCCGCACCGTACACGCGGTAGACGATGTGCAGGTCGTCGACCACGACGGTGGGAGCGCGCAGGTCCTCTGGCTCCGGCTGCGGGACGGCGGCCGGAGCGTCCTGCTCCTGTGGTTGGGTCACGCGGGACTGCTCCTTGGTCAGCTCAGCCACGGCCGTACCTCTCCTCGGCCCGCCAGAAGTACCAGAAGCCGCCGATCAGTGCCACCGCGGCCCAGATGCCAGCGTATAGCCATAGTTGCCCCATGCCCGCGTGTGGGAAGCCGTTGCGCACCAGGTCCTGCCGGTAACTGCTCATGAGCAGGCCGCGCATCAGGTCGATGAAGACCGACGGCGGGTTGAACTCGAGCAGGAAGCGGGCCCACTCGGGCTGGTCCTTCATCTTGGCCGGGATGCTGTAGAACACACCGGAGGTGTACAGCCAGGTGCGCAGGATGAACGGCAGCAGTTGGTTCATGTCGCGCACGAACGCGCCGACCCGCGCGAGCAGCAGGCTCACACCGATGTTGAAGATCGTCTGGAGGAGCAGCGCGCATGGGATGAGCAGCCACATCAAGGTGAGCGGCTCGCCGGTCACCAGCACGATGACGAACAGGACACCCATGGAGATGGCGAGCTGCTGGAACTCCTGGATGGTGTACGCCAGTGGCAGCGCGGCCCGCGGGAAGTGCAGCGCGCGGATCAGCGACAGGTTGCCGGAGATCGCCTTGGCGCCGCCGGTGAGCGACCGCTGGGTGTAGGAGAAGACGAACACACCCGTGATGAGGAACGCCGTGTAGTTGGTGAGGTCCCTCTTCTGGCCGAGGATCAGGCCGAACATGAGGTAGTAGACCCCGGCGTTCAGCAGGGGCGTGAGCACCTGCCAGAGCTGGCCGAGCGCGGAGCTGGAGTACTTCGACACGTTACGCGACGTGGCGTACGTGATCACGAAGTGGCGCCTGTCCCACAGTTGGCGCAGGTAAACGGGAAGTTTGGGGCGCGCTATGGCGCGTCGCAACCCGTGGCGCTCGGCGAGCGCGGACAGTGGTTCCTTCCCGCGTTGGGAGGAGCCGCCCGCCCGGTCGCCCGCCCGGGAGTCCGCGACAGCGGATTCCGGCTGACTCATGGCAAGGACTCTATTGGATAGCGGTGAATGAGATGCCTACGGCGGTTCTGCCGGATCCACGTCACACTGCGGGCAGCGTGACCAAGCATAGCCGATCACCCCACTGCACGTAGTCACCAATGGTCAGAGGCCTTGTCCGCGTCTCTCAGGAGCTCGCCGACGGCTCGTCCCGGTGCGAGCATCACTAGAAGATGTGTACGTTAGGGGGGCGTTTATACCGCGTTTGGGTATTACCGCGGGGCCCAGTTGGTATGTGTGTGACGTCCGGCTGGGCTACGTGTGACCGAACTGCAACGTGCCAGAGACTCGCTGGTGAGAAGTAGTGAGGGATGCTCGCGGTCGAATGGCAGGGCGCGACTGAGCGTGTCCGCGGTTTCGGGGACAGATCCCTCGAAGCGTGAGACATGAACGGCTCAGTGCTCCACGCCCACCTTAGAGGGAGGATTAATCCACGATGCGTGTGACCAAGGGCGCACAGATCGTCGTCGGCACCGCGCTGCTCGCACTCGCGGTCGCGGCGTGTGGTGGAGGCGGCGGCGACACGTCCGGTGCCGGCTCCAGCGCCGGGACGGGGGCCGCCGGGGCGGTGCGGGTAGAGATCGCCGAACCACAGCACGATCTCATTCCCGGCAACACCACGGAGACCAGCGGCGCTGAGGTGCTGAACGCGCTCTTCGTCGGTCTTGTCGACTACGACGCGGACAAGAAGCCGTACAACCGTGTGGCCGAGTCCATCGAGTCGGAAGACTCCAAGACGTGGACGATCAAGCTCAAGACCACCTATAAGTGGCACAACGGTGAGCCTGTCGTCGCGCAGAACTTCGTCGACTCCTGGAACTACACGGCGAACGGCGCCAACGCTCAGGAAGGCAACTACTTCTTCGGCAGCATCGCCGGCTACGACGAGCTGAACCCGGGCGAGGGCAAGACCGCGTCCGCGACCACCCTCTCGGGCCTCAAGGTCGTCGACGACACGACGTTCACCGTCGAGCTGAAGAACCCGTTCTCCGGCTTCCCGACCATGCTCGGCTACACGGCGTTCTACGGGCTGCCGAAGGCCGCGTTCGAGTCCGAGGGCAAGCTGAAGGCCGACTTCGGCTCCAACCCGGTCGGCAACGGCCCCTTCAAGATGTCGAAGCCGTGGAAGCGCGGCTCGGACCAGACCATCTCGACGGTCCGCAACGACGACTTCAGCGAGGGCAAGGCCAAGATCGACGCGGTCGACTTCAAGATCTACACCGACCTGAACACCGCGTTCAACGACCTGCGCGCCGGCAACCTGGACATCATGGACCAGCTGCCCGCCGAGGCGATCTCCACGGCCAAGAACGAGTTCGGCGACCGGTACATCGAGCAGCCGTCCTCCGGTGTCGGCTACATCGGCTTCCCGATCAAGAACGGCGCCGACTACGCCAAGAACAAGGACATCCGCAAGGCCATCTCCATGGCGATCGACCGTAAGACGATCACCGAGACGGTCTTCTCCGGCACCCGTGTCCCCGCCGACGACTTCATCAGCCCCGTCGTCTCCGGTTACCGCCAGGGCGCCTGTGGCGAGGCCTGCACCTATGACCCCGCCAAGGCCAAGGAGCTGTTCACCAGCGCCGGCGGCGCGTCCATGGGCCCGATCGAGATCGGCTACAACGCGGACGGCGGCCACAAGGAGTGGATCGAGGCCGTCGCCAACAACCTGCGCACCAACCTCGGTGTCGAGGTGACGCCGAAGCCGGTGGAGAAGTTCGCGACCATCCTCGACGACCTCGGCGCCAAGAAGTGGTCCGGCTCGTTCCGCATGGCGTGGATCATGGACTACCCGTCGCCTGAGAACTACCTGCGGCCGATCTTCGGCTCCGGCGCCAGCTCGAACTACTCGGGCTACGCCGACAAGAAGTTCGACGACCTGCTCACGCAGGGCGACTCGGCCAGCAGCATCGAAGAGGGCATCAAGTTCTACCAGCAGGCCGACGACCTGCTGCTGCAGGAGATGCCGTACATCCCGGTGTACTTCTACCAGACCAACGGTGCGTACTCGAACCACGTGAAGAACGTGAAGATCGACCCGTTCGAGCGGATCGACTTGTTCAACGTAGAGAAGGCCTAGAGTTCACCCACTCCGGGTGATTCGATACATTCGAATCACCCGGAGTGGGCGACGACCCCATGAGGGCAGCCCAGGGTTGCGGCGGGCTGCCCTTTGTAATGATCGGGAGACTGAATGGGCCGCTACGTCATAAGGCGCCTGCTCCAGGCAATCCCTGTGCTGGTGGGCACCACGTTCCTCATCTTCGCCATCGTCTACGCGCTGCCTGGCGACCCCCTGCAGGCACTGGCGGGCGAGAAGCGTGTCGACCCCGTGTTCGCCGCGGCGTTGAGGGAACAGTTCCATCTTAATGATCCGCTGATCGTGCGCTACGGATATTACGTGCGCGACATCCTCAGCGGCGACTTCGGCACCACGTTCCGCGGGCTGCCGGTGTCGACCATCTTCGAGGGCAAGTTCGTCGTCACCTTCAAGCTCGCGATGACCGCCCTCATCTTCGAGGCCATCATCGGTGTCGGCCTCGGCTTCTGGGCGGCGCTGCGGCGCGGCAAGTGGGAGGACAAGGCGATCCTCGCCTGGACGCTCCTGCTGGTGTCGATCCCCACTCTGGTCAGCGGCTTCGTGCTCCAGCTCGTGCTCGGCGTGAGCCTCAAGAAGGCACTCGGCTTCGGGCTCTTCCCCGTCGCCGGCGTGCAGGACGGGTGGCGCAGCTATCTGCTGCCGGGCTTCGTGCTCGCCACCGTCTCGATCGCGTACCTCACCCGGCTGACCCGTACGAGCCTGATGGAGACGCTGCGTGCCGACTACGTCCGCACCGCGGTCGCCAAGGGCATGCCCCGGCGCCGGGTGCTCGGACGGCACGCGTTGCGCAACTCGCTGATCCCCCTGGTCACCTACCTCGGCGCCGACCTCGGCACCTTGATGGGTGGCGCGGTCATCACCGAGACGATCTTCAACCTGCCCGGAATCGGCCAGCAGCTCTTCCAGTCCGTCTACCTCCGCGAGAACGACGTGGTGGTCGGCATCGTGACGGTGCTGGTGCTCATCTACATCCTGGCCAACCTCGTCGTCGATCTGCTGTACGCCGTCCTCGACCCCAGGATCCGCTATGAGTAACGAGACCGTCACCACGGCACCTGCCCCGGCTGCCAAGCCGCCGGGCAAGAAGGAAAAGCCGGCGAGCCTGTGGACGGACGCCTGGTACGACCTGCGCCGCAACCCGGTGTTCATCATCGGCGCCGCCATGGTCTCGCTGTTCATCGTGATCTCGGCGTTCCCCGGCCTGTTCGACAGCGTCGGCGTCGAGCCCTCGACGTGTTCGCTGGCCCGCGCTCGGCAGGGCATCACGTCCGAGCACTGGTTCGGCAGCGACAACCTCGGCTGTGACGTCTACTCGCGCGTCATCCACGGCGCTCGCGTGTCGATCATCGTGGGTTTCGTCAGCGCCATCGTGACCGGCGTCGTCGGCGGCGCGCTCGGCCTGCTCGCCGGTTTCTACGGCAAGTGGGTGGATGTGATCCTCTCCCGCGTCGCCGAGATCTTCTTCGCGATCCCCTCCATCCTCGGCGCTCTGCTGATCCTCGCGGTCATCGGCCGCGACAACGCCGGCATCGCCAGCGTCGTGCTCGCCCTGTCGATCCTGGCCTGGCCGATGATCCTGCGCATCATGCGCGCCGCGGTCATCACGGCCAAGCACCAGGACTACGTGATGGCGGCCCGCGCGCTCGGCGCGAGCCCGGGACGGATCATGAGCAGGCACATCCTGCCGAACGCCGTCGCTCCGGTCATCGTGGTCTCCACGATCAACCTCGGCGCGTTCATCGCCGCCGAGGCGGCGCTGTCCTTCCTCGGCGTCGGCATCCAGTCGCCGCAGATCTCCTGGGGCCTGATGATCGCCGACGCGCGCAACAGATTCCTTGAGGCGCCGCTGCCGTTGCTGTTCCCCGCGTTGTTCCTCAGCCTTACCATCCTCAGCGTCGTCATGCTGGGTGACGCGGTACGTGACGCGCTTGACCCGAAGCTGCGGTAGGAGAGGGCACCGAACGTGAGCAACCCGACAATCGATACGCAACTCGACGCGGCCGACGCCGCGGCGGAGCCGCTGCTCGCGGTGGACGACCTGCACGTGGAGTTCGTCACCCGGCAGGGCCTGGTCCGCGCCGTCAACGGCGTCAGCTACACCGTGAACGCCGGGGAGTCCCTCGCCGTGCTCGGGGAGTCCGGCTCAGGCAAGTCGGTGACCGCGCAGGCGATCATGGGGATCCTCGACATGCCGCCGGCGCGCATCCCGAAGGGGGAGGTGCGCTTCCGCGGCACCGACCTGCTGAAGCTGTCGGACCAGGCGCGCAGCCAGGTCCGCGGCCAGCGCATCGCCATGATCTTCCAGGACGCGCTGTCCGCGCTGAACCCGGTGTTCACCGTGGGCTGGCAGATCAGCGAGATGTTCCGCGTGCACCGCGGCATGGCCAAGCGCGACGCCATGAAGAAGGCCGTCGAGCTGATGGACCGGGTCCGCATCCCGGCCGCCAAGCAGAGGGTGAACGACTACCCGCACCAGTTCTCCGGCGGCATGCGCCAGCGCATCATGATCGCGATGTCGATCGCGCTGGACCCCGAGGTGCTGATCGCCGACGAGCCGACCACCGCGCTCGACGTGACGGTGCAGGCGCAGATCATGGACCTGCTCGCCGAACTGCAGCGCGAGAGCAACATGGGCCTGATCCTGATCACGCACGACCTCGGCGTGGTGGCCGACGTCGCCGACAAGATCGCGGTGATGTACGCCGGACGCATCGTCGAGCACGCTCCGGTGTACGAGCTGTACAAGAACCCGGCGCACCCCTACACCGAGGGCCTGCTGGAGTCGATCCCCCGGGTCGACCTCAAGGGCCAGGAGCTGTACGCGATCAAGGGTCTGCCGCCGAACCTGCTGGACCTGCCGTCCGGCTGTTCCTTCCACCCCCGCTGCCCGTACCGCAAGCCGAACTGCGTGAGCGACGTACCCCCCCTGTACGAGATCGACGGGTCGCGCAGCAGTGCGTGCCACTACTACCGGGAGGTCCTCGATGGCACAGCCGGCTGAGCCGATCCTGCAGGTACGCGACCTGGTCAAGCACTTCCCGCTGACCCAGGGCATCGTGTTCAAGCGCCAGATCGGCGCCATCAAGGCCGTGGACGGCGTCAGCTTCGACCTGCACCGCGGCGAGACACTCGGCGTGGTCGGCGAGTCGGGGTGCGGCAAGTCCACCCTCGCCAAGCTGCTGATGGCGCTGGAGCGGCCCACCTCCGGCGAGGTGCGCGTCAACGGCCAGGACATGGCCAGAGCGCACGGCGCCGAGCTGAAGCGCATGCGCCGCAACATCCAGATGGTCATGCAGGACCCCTACACGTCGCTGAACCCGCGCATGACGGTCGGCGACATCATCGGGGAGCCGTTCGAGATCCACTCCGAGGTCGCACCCAAGGGTGACCGGCGGCGCAAGGTCCAGGAGCTGCTGGAGGTGGTCGGGCTCAACCCCGAGCACATCAACCGGTACCCGCACCAGTTCTCCGGCGGCCAGCGCCAGCGCATCGGCATCGCCAGAGGCCTCGCGCTCCAGCCGGAGATCCTGGTCTGCGACGAGCCGGTGTCGGCGCTCGACGTGTCGATCCAGGCGCAGGTGATGAACCTGCTCGACCGGCTCCAGACCGAGTTCAACCTCGCGTACATCTTCATCGCGCACGACCTGTCGGTGGTGCGGCACATCTCCGACCGGGTCGCGGTGATGTACCTCGGCAAGATCGTCGAGCTGGGGAAGGACGACGCGATCTACGAGCGGTCGGCCCACCCGTACACCCAGGCGCTGCTGTCGGCGGTGCCGGTGCCTGACCCGGTGGGACGCGAGCAGCGCGAGCGGATCATCCTGCAGGGTGACCCGCCGTCGCCGGCCGACCCGCCGTCCGGCTGCCGGTTCCGCACGCGGTGCTGGAAGGCGCAGGACATCTGCGCGGAGAAGGAACCGCTGCTGGAGATCAGGGACGGCAACCACGCCAGTGCCTGCCACTTCGCCGACGCGCAGGACGTCATCCACGTCTGAGGTGGTCACATGACGGGACCCTCCACGGGCCTTGCCTGTGGAGGGTCCCGCGCGTCCCGGACCCCGCGCCTGGCCGGGACGCGGGCCGGCGCGGGTGCTTGCCGCGCCGACGTTTCCTCACCCGGACGTCTGGCGTCCGTAGTGACCACGTCATGTGAACGCTGCGACAGTACCCACCGGCGGTCCACGAAAGGGCACGCGGAAGGTCGGCGGAGAGTAATGATCGCCTGGCGCGTGCGCGGGACGCGGCGTACGCGGTGGCGCTTTCCGAAGTGTCTCGACTGTCATGAACGGCGGCGGTTTCCCGACTACGATTGCCACGCACGCGCGCCGTGGCCCCGGCGTGCCGTCCGCGTCCCGCGTGTGCCCGACCGAGGAGGACACCATGGACACCGCCCCCGAGCGCGGTGACGGCGACCCCGAGGTACGTCCCGTCTCCGCCGCCGCGGAGCAGGTTCCTGACGCGCAGGCCGACAACTCCGGGGAGCTGACCGACCGCGAGCGTGAGCTGCTGGGCTTCGAGCGCCAGTGGTGGCGGCATCCCGGCGCCAAGGAGCAGGCGATCCGCGAGAGGTTCGATATCTCGGCCACCCGCTACTACCAGTTGCTCGGCCAGTTGATCACCCGGCCGGAGGCCATGGCGTTCGACCCGATGACGGTGAAGCGGCTCCAGCGCCTGCGCGACGCGCGCCGCCGCGAGCGCGCGGCCCGCCGGTTCGGCATGCGTCCGTAGCCGGGGCCGTCCGGTCCCCCGTGCTTGAGGACCCGTGCTTGAGGACCCGTGCTTGAGTAACCGTCCCTGAGGAGACGTACGGCCGTGGCATGCGGCCGTGGTGCGAAGGGTAGAGCTGATCGAGTGAATCCTCATGGTTTGCCGGACATCCCCGGTTTCGCCGCCATGACCGCGGACCCCGCGGGTGCGGTCATCGGTGTGGACTTCGACGGCACGCTGTCCCCCATCGTCCCCGACCCCGCCGACGCGCGCGTCGACCCCCGCGCCGCGGCGGCGCTGGCCCGCCTCGGTGCCCTGGTCGGCGCGGTGGTCGTCGTCACCGGCCGTCCCGCGGCCACCGCGGTCGCGTACGGCGAGGTGGCCGGCGGGCCGGGTCTCGCCGACGTGCCGGGTCTCGTGGTGCTCGGCCAGTACGGCCTTGAGCGCTGGCAGGACGGCCAGGTCACCTCGCCGCCACCGCCGCCAGGCGTGGTCCGGGTGCGCGCCGAGCTGCCGGCCCTCATCGAGTCGCTCGGCCTGCCGATCACCAGGGACGGCGACTCCGGCGTCGGCATCGAGGACAAGGGCCGCGCGCTCGCCGTGCACACCCGCAGGGCCGCCGACCCCGAGGGTGCGCTGCGCCTGCTGCGCGAGCCGCTCGCCGAGCTCGCCGACGAGACCGGTCTCGCCGTCGAGCCGGGACGGCTGGTCATCGAGATCCGGCCCACCGGCATGGACAAGGGCCGCGCGCTCGGCGCGTTCCTCGACGAGCGCGGGGCCCGCTCGGTGCTTTTCGCGGGGGACGACCTCGGCGACCTCGCGGCCTTCGAGGCCGTGCGCGCCTCGGGGCTGCCAGGTGTGACGGTGTGCAGCGCGTCGGCCGAGGTGACCGAGCTCGCCGGCCGCGCCGACGTGGTGGTGGAGGGCCCCGCCGGGGTGGCGGAACTGCTGTCGGCCCTCGCCTCGGCCATCGAGCACCGCGCGCGGTAGGCCGCGACCGCCGGGTCCGGTGCTCCGGCGCCGGACGGGCCGCGCCTGCGGGTCAGTGCTCCAGCGCGGTGAGCTGGTCGGCGAACCAGCGGCTCGGAGGCAGTGCCGTGGCGGCGGCGCGCAGGCGCGCGCCGCGCTTGGCGCGCTCCTCCTCGGGGAGCAGCAGGGCCTCGTGCAGCGCGTCGGCCGTGCCGGACACGTCGTAGGGGTTGACGACCAGCGCGTCCGCGCCGAGCTCGGCGGCGGCGCCGGCCTCCCTCGACAGTACGAGCGCGCAGTGCGGCGACAGGATGGGGCCCTCCTTGGCGACGAGGTTCATGCCGTCCCTGATGGGGTTGACCAGCAGCACGTCGGCCATGCGGTACGCGGCGAGCGAGCGCGCGTAGTCGTCGTCCACGTTGAGTATCAGCGGGTCCCAGTCCTCGCTGCCGAACTCGTCCTCGATCTCGGTGGCGCACCGCTGCACGGCCGCCGTGTACTCGCGGTACTCCGGCAGGTCGTGCCGCGACGGGTAGGCGAAGGCGAGATGCACCACTTTGCCGTGCCACTCGGGATGGTCGGCCAGGAACTGCCGGTAGGCGTACAGGCCGCGCACGATGTTCTTGGACAGCTCGGTGCGGTCGATGCGCACGATGAGCCGGCGGTCACCGACCCGCTCGCGCAGCGCGTGCATGTGCGACTCGACGTCCGGTTCGAGCGCTCGGGCCCACAGCGCGTCGCCGTCCACCCCGAGCGCATGCACCCCCACGCGGGTGGTGCGGCCGTCGTACGTCACGGTGCGCGCCGCGCGGTCGACGTGCGCGCCGAGCAGCTCCTCGCAGCAGTCCATGAAGGACGCGGCCCAGCGACCCGCGAGGAACCCCGCGCGGTCGGCGGCCAGGATGCCGGACAGCAACTCGGCGGCGATGTCGTCGGGAAGCAGCGAGAAGTACTCCGGCGGGGCCCACGGGGTGTGGGAGAAGTGGCCGATGCGCAGGTCGGGCCGCTCGACGCGCAGCATCGCGGGGGCGAGGGTCAGATGGTAGTCCTGGATCATCACGCGGGCCCCGTGCGCGGCCTCCTCGGCGAGCGCCAGCGCGAACGCGGCGTTGTAGTCGCGGTAGGACTCCCACTCGCGGCGGAACCGCATGTCGAAGTGCGGGGAGTTCGGGATGTCGTACAGCAGGTGGTTGACGAACCACAGCGTCGAGTTGGCCACCGCGTTGTAGGCACGGTGGAAGGTCGCCGGCGGGATGTCGAGCATGCGCACCGCACCGGTGTCGTACCCCGCCTGGTCCAGGCGGCCGCTCGGCGCCAGACGCACGGCGCTGCGGTCGCCGTCGCTCAGTGCCGCGCACACCCACAGCAGGTCGGAGGTCCTGGCGACCTCCTGCAGCCCCGAGACCATGCCGCCACCGCCGCGGCGCATGGTGAGTGTGCCGTCGTCCGCGAGAATGAACGACACGGGACCCCGGTTCGAAGCCAGTAGGACTGTGTTCATGCGAGCATCACCATTCCTCGTCCGCCGTGCGGCGGTCGTCCCCTCGCCGTTCCTCTCCGCTGCGCTGCGCGCGTGGTCACCGGGTCAATAAAATTTACGCCTTCAATAAGATGGATGGGTGGCCAGGCGGGGACAACGCTCGGGTTGCCGGGAGGGGCTCAGGCATGGTGCTTGACGAGACGACCGAAGAGCTGGCTCGTGCCGCGGCCCAAGGCGACCACCGTGCGCTCGGTGAGCTTCTGCGCCGTGTCGAGCCTGAGGTCATGCGCCACTGTTCACGGTTCCTGCCTTTCCGCCAGGACGCCGAAGAGGCTTGCCAGGATACGTTGCTCGCGGTGGCGCGCAACATCGCGCGCTTCGAGGGCCGAGCGCGTTTCTCCACCTGGCTGCACATCGTGACGGCCAACTGCGCGCGCACCACCTACCGCGGGCTGAAGCGCCGCGCGGCCGAGCAGTCGTCGGAGGAGCTGCCGCAGATGAGGGCCGATCCGCGGCGGGTCAGCGTCATCGCCGGGTCCCGGCTGGACCTGCTGGACGCGATGGAGGCGCTGGAGGCGGACAAACCGGATCTGGCCCAGGCGTTGGTGTTGCGTGACTTCTGCCAGCTCGACTACAACGAGGTCGCCGAGCAGCTCGGCATCCCGCTCGGAACGGCCAAATCACGCATCCACCAGGCGAGGAAGTACATTCAGGCGGCGCTCGGCGACGCCTACGGCGGCCCCGCCTGACGACCCCGGCACCACCCCGGCGTGACCCCTCCGGTGCGTCTCGTTGATTGAGACGCCTGGTCAGGGGCATGGACGTCCGAGGTACAGTGCTAGTGGCGCTCGTCCGGCCCTGCCGCCGGACAGGCCGACAACTTCATATGTGCTCATCCAGAGGGGTGGAGGGACCGGCCCTGCGAAGCCCCGGCAACCCTCCCGGCTGTGGTCATCCGCGTCTGCCGAACGACGCGTGTCCGACCCGTAGAGACCAGCCGGGACAGGTGCCAATTCCGGCCTGCGGCCACGGTGGCCGCAGGTGCAGATGAGGAGAAAGGCCTCTTCTTCATGGTGCTCGCGACCGCTGAGACAACGACCACCCTCGACTTCGGACCCGCCGTGGCGCTCTCGTGCCGCGAATGCGGCACCCGGTACCCACTCGGCCCGAGCTTCGCCTGTATCGAGTGTTTCGGGCCACTCGAAGTGGCCTACACCTGGACTTCCCCCGGCGACGGCCCCGCGGCCACGGTGACGCGGCGCCAGATCGAGGCGGGGCCGGCGAACATCTGGCGGTACCGTTCGCTGCTGCCGGTGCCGTCCGACGTCCTGACCAAGCGCAACCTCGCCCCCGGGTGGACCAAGCTCGTCAAGGCCGACAACCTCGCGCGCGAACTCGGCCTGCGCAGCCTGCACGTCAAGGACGACTCGGGTAACCCCACCCACTCGTTCAAGGACCGGGTCGTGGCGATCGCCCTTGAGGCGGCGCGCACCTTCGGGTTCCACACCCTGTCCTGTTCCTCCACCGGCAACCTCGCCGGCGCGGTCACCGCCGCGGCGGCGCGGGCCGGGCTCGACGCCTGCGTGTTCATCCCGGCGGACCTGGAGGAGGCCAAGATCGTCATGGCCTCGGTGTACGGCGGCAGGCTGGTCGGCATCGAAGGCACCTACGACGACGTCAACCGCTTCTGTTCCGAGCTGATCGGCGACCCGCTCGGCGAGAAGTGGGGTTTCGTCAACGTCAACCTGCGGCCGTTCTACGGCGAGGGTTCCAAGACACTGGCCTTCGAGATAGCCGAGCAGCTCGGCTGGCGCATCCCGGACCAGATCGTCATCCCCATCGCCTCGGGGTCGCAGCTCACCAAGGTCGACAAGGGCTTCCGGGAGCTGATCAAGCTCGGTCTCGTCGAGGACAAGCCGTACAAGATCTTCGGTGCGCAGGCCGAGGGCTGCTCGCCGGTCGCGGCGGCGTTCAAGGCCGGCCACGACATCGTGCGGCCGGTCAAGCCCGACACGATCGCCAAGTCGCTCGCCATCGGCAACCCCGCCGACGGGCCGTACGTGCTCGACATCGCGCGCCGCACCGGGGGAGCGGTCGAGGACGTCACCGACGCCGAGATCGTGGACGCCATCCGGCTGCTCGCGCGCACCGAGGGCATTTTCGCCGAGACGGCAGGCGGCGTGACCGTCGGCGTGCTGCGCAAGCTCGCCGAGAACGGCGTGCTCGACCCGGACGCCGAGACCGTGGTGCTCAACACCGGCGACGGCCTGAAGACCCTGGACGCGGTCTCCGCGCACGCCAGGCCGACCGCCGTCATCCGGCCGTCTCTCAACGCATTCCGCACGGCTGTCGCGGACAACTCCTGAAAGGTCATGGGTAAATGAGCGTTTCTGTGCGGATTCCGACGATTCTCCGTACCTACACCGATGGCGCGTCGGAGGTGAACGGTGAAGGGGCGACCCTTCGTGAGGTGTTGCAGAAGCTGGACGCCGACTTCCCCGGAATCGGAGCTCGTATTCTGGACGAAACGGGCAAGATCCGTCGTTTTGTCAACGTGTATGTCGGAGAAGAGGATGTCCGTTTCGCGGACGGTCTGGACACTGTGACGCCGGACGGCGTGCAGATCTCGGTTATCCCCGCTGTGGCCGGAGGCTGACTCTCCGCGACCTCTCCCCGCCCGTGCACCTTGGGAGGTGCACGGGCGTTCGCGTGTCTTGGGCCCCCCATCAGGCTCACTATCATAAAAGAAGTCGATACGGGCCGACCTCCCTCCAGGCGTGTAGTGCAATTGTCAACCAACTAAAGTCCGGCAAAAAAGAGTCGCGTCCAGCCGACAGCGAACGTCAAGACGCATTCTGCGGATTGACTCTGTTGCGCCAACCCTCGTCACAGGTATGGTCGATAACGATCGACGCAGCCGAGAGTTCGCATGTACTCGGCTCCGAAGGTCACGGACCCCGCGGAGGAGTGGGCGAGGTCCGGAGCCCAGCAAGAGGAGTCGGAAAGTGGCGCAGGGCACCGTCAAATGGTTTAACGCGGACAAGGGCTACGGCTTCATCGCGGTAGACGGTGGTAAGGACGTTTTTGTCCACTACTCAGCGATCCTGGCCGAGGGATACCGGTCGCTCGAACAGGGCCAGCGAGTGGAGTTCGAGATCACACAGGGTCAGAAGGGCCCGCAGGCGGAGTCGGTGCGCACGGTGTGACGCCCCGGCCGGCAGCGTCCGGCCGCCGATGAGGCCCTCTGGCTGCCGCCGGCGGGCATGGGGGTTCGGCCCGCCTGACGACGCGGGCCGAACCTTCCGTCATGTCACCCTCATCCCTCGTGTCCTCCATGGACCCATGCCCAATATTCGGCATACGGCCGGGGAAATCCGCGCGCGGCCCAGGTCATAGGGGTTGCCGCTTGCACTCGGCAGGGTAGAGTGCTAAACAGTTCGTTGGCACTCTCACGTCGGGAGTGACAACCTGGATCGAGGCGATGGGGCTTGCCGATCCACGGCGACAGGTGTCGTGGTGGCGCGGGTCTACGCCGTCGCGGGCGTCGGCTCGATCCGCTGCACGCCACCCTGTATCTGGGAGGTCTAGCCGTATGGCAGCCAAGATGATCGCGTTCAATGAGGACGCCAGGCGCGGTCTTGAGCGTGGCATGAATCAGCTCGCTGACGCCGTGAAGGTGACTTTGGGTCCCAAGGGCCGCAACGTCGTGCTGGAGAAGAAGTGGGGTGCTCCCACGATCACCAACGACGGTGTGTCGATCGCCAAGGAGATCGAGCTGGAGGATCCTTGGGAGAAGATCGGCGCGGAGCTGGTCAAGGAGGTCGCCAAGAAGACCGATGACGTGGCCGGTGACGGCACCACGACGGCGACGGTGCTGGCGCAGGCGCTGGTTCGTGAGGGTCTGCGCAATGTCGCGGCGGGTGCGAACCCGATGGCGTTGAAGAAGGGCATCGAGGCGGCGGTCGAGCGGGTCAGCGAGGAGCTGTCCAAGATCGCCAAGGATGTCGAGACCAAGGAGCAGATCGCGTCGACGGCGTCGATCTCGGCCGGTGACACGCAGATCGGCGAGATGATCGCCGAGGCGATGGACAAGGTCGGCAAGGAAGGCGTCATCACCGTCGAGGAGAGCAACGCCTTCGGCCTGGAGCTCGAGCTCACCGAGGGCATGCGCTTCGACAAGGGCTACATCTCCGGCTATTTCGTCACCGACTCCGAGCGCATGGAGGCCGTCCTCGACGACCCCTACATCCTCGTCGTCAACTCCAAGATCTCCGCCAACAAGGACCTGCTGCCGCTGCTCGACAAGGTCGTGCAGTCCGGCAAGCCGCTGGTGATCATCGCCGAGGACGTCGAGGGCGAGGCCCTGGCCACCCTGGTCGTCAACAAGATCCGCGGCCTGTTCAAGTCCGTGGCCGTGAAGGCCCCGGGTTTCGGTGACCGCCGCAAGGCCATGCTGGCGGACATCGCGACCCTGACCGGTGGTCAGGTGATCAGCGAGGATGTGGGTCTGAAGCTGGAGACCGCGTCGCTCGATCTGCTGGGCCGGGCTCGTCAGGTCATCGTGACCAAGGACGAGACGACCATCGTCGACGGCGCCGGCGACCCCGAGCAGATCGCCGGCCGGGTGAACCAGATCCGCGCCGAGATCGAGAACACCGATTCCGACTACGACCGTGAGAAGCTGCAGGAGCGGCTGGCCAAGCTGGCCGGCGGCGTCGCGGTGATCAAGGCCGGTGCGGCGACCGAGGTCGAGCTCAAAGAGCGCAAGCACCGCATCGAGGACGCCGTGCGCAACGCCAAGGCCGCCGTCGAGGAGGGCATCGTCCCCGGTGGCGGTGTCGCGCTGATCCAGGCCGGCGCCAAGGCGTTCGACAAGCTGGAGCTGTTCAACGACGAGGCCACCGGCGCCGCCATCGTGCGCAAGGCCCTGGAGGAACCGCTCAAGCAGATCGCCGTCAACGCCGGCCTCGAAGGCGGCGTGGTCGTCGAGCGCGTCCGCAACCTGGAGCAGGGTGTCGGCCTCAACGCCGCCACCGGCGACTACGTCAACATGCTGGAGTCCGGCATCATCGACCCCGCCAAGGTCACCCGCTCGGCCCTGCAGAACGCCGCCTCCATCGCGGCCCTGTTCCTCACCACCGAGGCCGTCATCGCCGAGAAGCCCGAGAAGACCCCCGCCGCCCCCGCCATGCCCGGCGGCGGCGACATGGACTTCTGAGCCGCACGGCACCTGGGCTCCCTGAGTCCGCAGCACGCGAAAGGGCCATCCCCGGCATCACCGGGGGTGGCCCTTCGGCGTTCCGCGGCGACGCCGTCCGGTGACGGTGCGGAGCCCGTCCAGGCCGGTTTCGCGCGGCACGATGTCAACGATCAGCCGGTCTGGTGGCCGCCGGTCAGGGGTTTGACCCAGCGGGAGGCGTGGTTCTGCTGCCGATAGCCGAGCGCGGTCCACGCCTGGTGTGCGAGGACGTTCTCGTTGATGACCATGGCGTCGGAACGCAGGCCGCCGAGCTCGGCGAAGCGCTCCTCGGCGGCGGCGAGCAACGTGCGTGCGACGCCGCGGCGGCGGGCCTCCGGGTCGACCGCGAGGCGGTACAGGTGGCAGCGCCACCCGTCCCAGCCCGCGATCAACGTGCCGACCATGCGGCCGTCCAGCTCGGCGATCACCAGCGCCTCGGGGTCTCGTGCGATCAGCCGCCTGACACCGTCGGCGGTGTCGTGCCGATCGGTGTTCTCCCCCGCGACCAGCCAGAAACGCAGCACCGCCTCGACGTCGCCTTCCACGGCGGGACGCAGCACGAGATTCGATTCGCTCATGTCGTAGAACGTAGCAAGAGCCGCGATCGGGACGATCAGCCCAACAGGCCCGGCAGGGGCCGGGTGTGCAGCAGAGTGAGGGTGGTCACCGCGCGGGTGAGCACCACGTACAGCCGCGCGAGGCCGCGCAGTTCGGCGTCGGCGATGTCGGCCGGTTCGAGCACGACGACGTGGTCGTATTCGAGGCCCTTGGCGAGTGAGGCCGGGATCACGCACACCCGGTGCGCCGGCGTGCCGTCGGGGGTGAGCACGTCGTGCTCCACCTGCGCGGTGGTGAGCGCGGCGGAGGCGGCGGGGGCCGCGGCGTCGGCGGTGATGACGCCGACCGAGCCCTCGTGGCCGAGCACGCCGCGCACGGCGGCGGCGAGGTCGGTGAGGACGTCGGCGGACGGCCGCACGGTCAGCGAACCGGCGCCGGGCCGCAGCGAACGGGGTGCGGCGAGATCGGGAGCGATGGACGGCAGCAGGCGCGCGGCGAAGTCGAGGACCTCGCGCGGCACGCGGAAGCCGAGAGTCAGCTCGGTGACCACGCCTTCGGTGCCGAGGTGGGTGAGGACGTCGGTCCACGAGCGGGCCGACCACGGTGTGGTGCCCTGTGCGAGGTCGCCGAGCACGGTGGCCGAGCCGGTGCGGCAACGGCGGCCGAGCGCGCGCAGCTGCATCGCGGAGAGGTCCTGCGCCTCGTCCACCACGAGGTGGCCGATGGTCGGGGTGCGCTCGATGAGGTCGGCCAGTTCGTCGAGCAGCGCGCCGTCGGCGGCGGACCACTTGGCGGACTTCCAGGAACGTGGCGGCTTGCGCCACAGCAGCGTCTGCCGTTCCTCGGCGGTGAGGTCGTTCTTGGCGGCGGCGGTGAGGAACGCCTCGTCGGAGAGCAGGCGGAACAGCACCTGCGCGGGGACGAGCTTCGGCCAGACCTGGTCGAGGAGTCGCTTGACCGGCGCGGAGCGCGCGACCGCGTCCTGCACCCGGTCGTCGGGGGACTCGCCGCGCTGTTCCATGCGCACCAGCACGGTGTGCGCGAGCCGCTGCGCGAGCGCGGCGCGGCCGGGGCCGTACCGGGTGGTGCCGCGCAGCGAGGCGACGATCTCGCGTACCTCGTGGTCGGCGACCCGGAAGCGGCTGGCACCCCGGGTGATGAGCAGGCCGTCCTCGGGTTTGTTGATGTGCAGCCACAACGCGCGGCGCAGCACCGGCGCCATGCGCGCGTCACCCTTGACGGCGGCGACGGCGGGGTCCTCGGGGGCCGCGTGGCCGCCGAGCATGCCGGTCACGGTGGTCTGGTCGACCTTCACCTCGCCGAGCGCGGGGAGCACCGAGGAGATGTACGACAGGAACGCGCCGTTCGGGCCGACGATCGTGACACCGGACCTGGCGAGCTTCTCGCGGTGGGTGAACAGCAGGTACGCGGCCCGGTGCAGGCCGACGGCGGTCTTGCCGGTGCCTGGGGCTCCCTGCACGCACACCGTGCGGCCGAGGTCCTCGCGGACGATCTCGTCCTGGTCGGGCTGGATGGTGGCGACGATGTCGCGCATGGGCCCGGTGCGCGGCCGTTCGATCTCCTCGGTGAGGATCCTTGACTGCTCGATCGGCGCACCCTCGTCCAGCGGCTCGTCCTCGAACGCCGTCAGCTCCCCCCCGCGGAAGCCGAACCGGCGGCGCAGCCGCACCCCCATCGGGTCGGCCGGCCTCGCCTGGTAGAAGGCGCGGGAGATCGGCGCGCGCCAGTCGATCACCAGGGGCCTGCTGCGGTCGTCGTGCACGTGGCGGCGGCCGACGTGGACGGTGCCGGGGAGGTCGTCGGCGGCGAACCGGTCGAGCCGGCCGAAGAACAGCGGCGTGTCGGCGTGGTCGGCGAGCGCCGCCACCCGCTGGTCGAGCAGGTTCTGCAGAACCTGCTGCGACACCCAGTCTCCCGCGGCGTCGGCGGACAGCGACTGCGCGTGCTCACGCATGGCCCGCAGAGCGGCCCGGGAGGCGGCGAGGTGCCGGCGTTCGCCGTCGAGCACGGCCACGGGATCGCCGGTGTCGCCGAGCGTGTCCCGGTCGCCGGTGTCGCCGGTGCTGTCGAGCGTGTCCCGGTCGCCGGTGTCGCCGGTGCTGTCGAGCGTGGACCGGTCACCGGCGTCGCTTCGGTGTGCGGTCTGGTCGTCGGGTATGTCGGGGGCCAGTCGATGTCCCGGCATGCTGAAGTGCTCCTTGGGAGGGGTGGATTCGACGGATGCGCGAACCCACCAGCCTACGCGCCGCTGGTCGCACCGGCATCTGAATATCGGCCGGGTCCACCTGCGGCCGGTCGATCCAGTGCTTTTCTGGAGTTTGCCCGCTCTTGGCTTTTGGGTACGCCGTGGAGGTGACGACGCGCACCGAGAAGATGACGGTCTCGCCGGTCATCCCCGCCATGGCCAACCTGGTGCTCGGCGGGCTGTGGACGCTCTCGGTCCTCGCCGGCTGGGGGCTGTCGGCGTTCTGCGGCCGGACGGAGTCGCCGCAGTCGTGCGTGGACCGCCTCGTGGTGGTCTCCACGCTGTCCGGGCTGTTCGCTTTCCTCGCGGCGACCTGCACGGTCATCGGCTTGCTGCCGCCGCTAATGCGTAGATATCCAGAAAAGTCGTTCGTGCTGATGATGGTCGCGACCGCTTCTTGGCTTTTGGCGTTGGGTGTGCTTTACGTCGGCGGGTTAGTCGGTCGGTGATGTCACCGACACGGTCCGTTAGTACATACCAAAATCCCCAAAAAGCGGGACAAACCTTGTGATTTGGTTAGATCATGGGGTATGTCGCAGTTGGCGTGCGTGGCAGCCAATACGCGAGGGGGTGACGCGGTTGAACAGGGCCTACGGTATTTCCTGGACCTGAATGCCCGCCGCCCGAGGGGGGAATTCCACGGGCGGTGTCCGGGGGGAGCCGGCGACGTGCCGCGCAGCGAGCATCATTCGCTGGCGAGCACGTCGTCCGCGTCGATGATTTCGTAGGCATAACCCTGTTCGGCCAGGAACCGCTGCCGGTGCGCCGCGAAATCCTGGTCGATGGTGTCCCGGCTGACCACGCTGTAGAACCGCGCGCCGCCGCCGTCCGCCTTCGGCCGCAGCACCCGGCCGAGGCGCTGCGCCTCCTCCTGGCGCGACCCGAACGTCCCCGACACCTGGATCGCCACCGACGCCTCCGGCAGGTCGATGGAGAAGTTCGCGACCTTCGACACCACCAGGACCTGGATCTCCTTGTCGCGGAACGCCTGGTACAGCCGTTCCCGCTCCTTGATCCGCGTCTCTCCCTTGATCACCGGCGCGTTCAGGTGGTCGGCGAGCTCGTCGAGCTGGTCGATGTACTGGCCGATCACCAGCACCTGCTCACCGGCGTGCCGCCGCACCAGGTGCTCGGTGACCCGCGTCTTGGACGGCGTCGTGGCGCAGAAGCGGTACCGCTCCTCGGCCTCGGCCATCGCGTACGCCAGCCGCTCGTCGTCGGTCAGCGTCACCCGCACCTCGACACAGTCGGCCGGCGCGATCCACCCCTGGTTCTCCATCTCCTTCCACGGCGCGTCGTACCGCTTCGGGCCGATCAGCGAGAACACGTCACCCTCGCGGCCGTCCTCACGCACCAGCGTCGCGGTCAGGCCGACGCGGCGCCTCGCCTGCAGGTCGGCCGTCATGCGGAAGATCGGCGCCGGCAGCAGATGGACCTCGTCGTAGATGACCAGGCCCCAGTCGCGCGCGTCGAACAGCTCCAGGTGGCGGTAGGTGCCCTGCCGCTTGGTCGTCATCACCTGGTAGGTGGCGATGGTGACCGGCCTGATCTCCTTCTTGTTCCCGGTGTACTCCCCGATCTCGTCCTCGGTCAGCGACGTGCGGCGCAGCAACTCCTGCTTCCACTGGTGCGCCGACACCGTGTTGGTCACCAGGATGAGTGTGGTGGCCTGCGCGTGCGCCATCGCCGCCGCGCCGACGATCGTCTTCCCCGCGCCGCACGGCAGCACCACGACCCCCGAGCCGCCGTGCCAGAACGCGTCCGCCGCCTCGCGCTGGTAGGGACGCAGATCCCATGTGTCCTCGTTGAGCGCGATCCGGTGCTTCTCGCCGTCGACGTACCCCGCGAGGTCCTCGGCCGGCCAGCCGATCTTCAGCAACGCCTGCTTGATGTTGCCGCGTTCACTCGGATGCACCACCACCGAGTCCTCACCGATGCGCTCCCCGAGCATCGGCTGGATCTTCCTGGCCCGCAGCACCTCCGCGAGCACCGCCTTGTCCGTACTGGTCAGCACCAGCCCGTGATGCCCGGTGTTCTCCAGCCGCAGCCGTCCGTACCGCGACATCGTCTCGGCCACATCCACCAGCAACGCGTGCGGCACCGGATACCGGCTGAACGAGATCAGCGCATCCACCACCTGCTCCGCGTCATGCCCCGCCGCCCGAGCGTTCCACAACGCCAGCGGCGTCACCCGATAGGTGTGCACATGCTCAGGAGCCCGCTCCAACTCCGCGAACGGCGCGATCGCCTTCCGGCAGTCGTCCGCCCTCGCATGCCCGACCTCCAGCAACAAGGTCTTGTCAGACTGCACGATCAACGGCCCATCAGACACGGTCCCTCTCCTCCCCGGCGCCGCCGAAGGACCGCAACCCGGCCCACCCGCTATCCAACAAGACTAGAAGCCGGTTCAGTCCCGTTTGCCGATCCCTTGACCGACACCCGCCGCACACGCGTTACTCGGGTTCCGACGCCGTGTCTTCCGCTCGACGACCACTCCCCGTACCCCGGGGGTGCCGGAATCGGCGGCGGGACGGTGTGCGGTGAGGCCGGCGCCGTCGTGCGGTGGGTCAGCTGGAGAGGCCGTCGGGGGTGAAGGCGCCGTTGACGCCGAGGAAGACGATCAGCGCGATGCCGACGATCAGCAGGACCACGTTGATCCCGATGGCGATCCAGCACCACTTGAGCAGGGAGCGCGCACGGTGGGGCTCGGTCTCGGCCTTGCCGAGTGCTATGCCGGAGAGGATGGCGCCGGCGATGCCGCCGAGGGAGACGTAGCAGCTCAGGGCCAGGATGATGCTGATGACGAGTGCGACGATGGCGTGCGTGCGGGGGCCCTGGTCGCCGTACTTCGGCGGGCCGTACGGCTGCTGGTAGCCATATCCGGGCTGGCCGTACGCGGCGTACTGCGGGTCGTAGGACTGGCCGTAGCCGGGCTGGCCGTAGTCAGGGGCCGACGCGTATCCGGGCTGGCCGTACCCAGGCTGACCGTAACCCTGCTGCTCGTGAGGCTGTCCATAGCCCGGCTGACCGTATCCCTGCTGGTCGTATCCCTGTTGACCGTAAGCGGGCTGGTCCTGAGGCTGGCCGTACCCCTGCTGGCCGTACCCATGCTGGCCGTAGCCACCCTGGTCCTGGGGCTGGCCGTACGAGGGCTGACCACCGTGGTTGCCGTACTGGCCGCCGTAGGGGTCCTGGGGGGTCTGGGGCTGCCAGCCGTGGTGCTCCGGGGTGCCGCTGCTCACGTTCTTCTCATTTCCTGGCCGGTCCGAGCGGATCTACAAATACCACGACCACATGCGGGCAAGAGGGAGGATTCAGGTTACGTCCGCCACACCCGTTATGCGATGAAGCGCGAACCGATGGACGGCGGCACGGGTCTCGTCGTACGCCGTGAGGTACCCACCCTCCATGCGCGCCGGCTCCAGGATGCGGCTCGTCGCCTGCCCCTGCGCGTCGAGGTACCCGATCCACACCCGTGATCCCTGCCGGATGGCGTCCTGCAGCGCGGTGATCGTGCTCGAAGACGGCGACCGCGGCACCTGTCCGTCAGGCTCTGGCACCGGCCGCCGTCTGGCCCGGTGCGCCTCGTCCCCGGCGCGGATGGCGCGTACGGCCGCCGACACCACGTCGGCGTCGGGGCCGAGCGCGCCGGGTGCGACCCGCGCGGCAGGCGGCCGTTCGGTGCGCTTGGCGTCGGCCCTGGTCACCAGCACGTCACCCTCGGACGACTCGGCCACCGGCGCGTAGCCGAGCGCGCGCAGCGTGTCCACGACGGCCGTGCGGGAGCTGCGCGAGGCCACCACGGTCGGCGCGAGCCGCCGCAGCCGCAGCGGCGCCGCGCGCCGGTCGGCCATGACCTCGTCGAGGATCGCCGGGTCGTCGCACCGCACGTACGCGCCGGCCGTGCCGACCCGCACCCGGCCGTGCCGCCTGGCGACGTCCGTCACGAGGTACCGCAGCGGCTGCGGCACCGGCGTCGTCGAGTGCTTCTCCAGCATGGACAGCAACTCGTCCGCGCTGGACCCGGCGTCCAGGGCCCGGCGGATCGACCCCTCGGCGAACCGGTAGACCGTCGCGCCGCCTTTGGACTCGATGTCGGCGGCGAGCGCCAGCCACCGGCCGAGGTCACTGGTGAGCGGGCCGGGTGCCACGGCCGTCAGGTCGGCCTGCAGCACCACGTGGTCGACCGGTTCAGGCAGCAGCGGCGCGAGCAGAGTGGCGGCGTCGCCGCCGGGCTCCCCCGGCAGCAGCGCGCGGCCGAACACCGACAGCGCGCCGAGACCGGTGACACCGAGCTGCTCGGCCTCGCGCAGGGTGAACCCCACGAGCTGGTCGCGGTACGCGGCGCGGCGGCGCGGCTGCTCGTACGCCAGCCGCTCGTGCACCGACGCCGACGACGGCGCGAGCCCGGCCGGCGCGCAGGCCAGCACCCGCAGGGTGCGCAGACGCACCTCGGCCGCCACGGGCCGGCGCAGCTCGGGGTGCAGCACGTTGAGCAGGCGGTCGCGGTCGTCCCGCTCGCCGACCAGGCCGGGGACGCGTTCGCCGGTCAGCCAGGACGAGGCCAGCACCTCCCAGCGGTCCTCGGTGGCCCGCACCCGCCACATGTCGTAGGCGGTCGTCGGGGTCCACTCGCCGTCGGCCTGGCCGCTCGCGGCGATCAGCCCGGCGCCGGCTGCGACCTCGATGACCAGTGCGGCCGTCCACTCGGGCAGGTCGAGCGACTGGGCCGTGCGCTTGAGGTCGCGCACCGACAGGCCGCCGGTGCGCAGCACCCCCGGCGGCTCGACCCCCCACTGCTCGCAGAGGTCCTCCACGGTGCGGGTGAAGGTGAACGCCTGGCCGGCGGCGGTACGGCCGGCGAGCTGCCGGTCGCGCTCGGTGCCGGTCAGCGGCGGAGGCCAGGGGCTGAGGTCGCGGTGCACCCGGCCGCCGCGCAGCACCAGGCCGACCTCGCGGGGAAGCGCCACGCTGTCGTCGCCGGTGGCGCCGAGCAGGCCGCGGGCCAGGAGCTGCTCGATGGGGGACTGCGCGGTGGCGAGGGTCACCTCGCGCCGAGCGTTCGGCACCCGGCCGGTGGCCGGTCCCCAGGTCAGTTCCTCCAGTGCGGCACGCGCCTGCGGGCCGACGTCGGCGAGCAGCCGTTCCACGACTCCGCCTTCGGCGAGTGCGAGCGCGAGCCGTTCCACCACCCCGGTGTCCCCGTCCGGGGTGTGCTCGTGGCTGTGGACGGCCGCGATGAGGCCGCTGAGGCGGTCAGGCGGGTGGTGCCGGAAGAGATCGGCGGCGGGTGGGCCGAGCCCGGCGGGGGCCTCTGTGACGTCGCGGACGCCGGGGGCCACGCGCAGGCCCCGGTCGTCGCCGTAGATCAGCGCGGCGGTCGTGAGCGCGTCCACGGCGCGGCGCAGCGCCTCGTCCAGGCGCGCGGTCTCACCGGGTGGGACCGAACGCGCGACGGCCGCGCGCAGGTTCTTGTAGGTCAGCACGGGGCCGTCGTCCTCGGTCAGCACGACGAGGGTCTCGATCACGGCGAGCGTGAAGCGGTCGAGGCGGTCCAGGGCCCTGCTCGTGGCGGACGGGCCCGCGGCGCGGATCGCGAGGCCGTCCACGTGCGCGGGGACCGGAGTGATCAGTTCGGGACGGGTGGACGCCAGAGCCCGGAGCCGGTCGTCGGACCGGCCGCGCAACCACTCAGCGAAGTCGGTGTTCACCACGCTCCACCGGACCCCCTGTCAGCCGTCACCGCGTTCCTCTTCCGGATCGCGGCATTCTCTCCATCGTAGGAGGTGGGGCCGACAGAGCGGGATCACCATCGCGTGAACTCCGTCATTCCTGACATCTCGCCGAGGTGGTTAGTAGGAGGTCATTACCCCTAATAACCCTCCATACGTCCGAACGGATGCGAGGGACGGACGGCTGGGGCAGTATGACGAGAGTGATCGAGCGCGCCGACCAGCTCGTCCTGGAGTACGTCAGCAAGGTGGCCGACGCCGCTCACGGCGTGCTCCGCACCGAGCAGCGCCTCGACTTCGTGCGGCGGCTGCGCGACCGCATCGAGGAGGAACGCCGCGGCAGCGACGACCCGGCGGCCGTGCGCAGGGTCCTCGGCCGTTTCGGCGACCCGGCCGTGCTCCTGCGCCGCGAGATCGACCGTCTCACCGCGTCCGGCCAGCCCTTGGCAGCCGCCGCGGCCCGTTCCCTCCCCGCGGCCCGCCTCACGTCCGCGCGTCCTTCGAGGGGCCTGGCGGTCACGGCGCATTCCTCCGACGACCCGCCGCCGGGTACAGGTGGCGCGCGACCCGCGGACGGAGCCAAGGCCGTCACCCCGCAGGCCGGCGAGCCCGAGGTGACCACGGACGATTTCGGCGACGCCGCCACCCAGGTGATTCCCGTGGTCGACGACGGCGCCTCAGCTGAGGGTCCGCCTACGGCGGTGCAGCCACCTGTGCCGAGCGAGCCGGATCAGGGCCGGTCAGAGGCGAAGGGGTCAGCGATGGAGTCCGATGAGGCCGGCGGCACGGACGGCTCCGGCGGGGACGGAGGGCTGGACGAGGCGGAGGGGCGGATGCGTGCGGGACGGCCGCCGCTGAAAGGCACCTGGGGTTCGCCGCCGCCGGGTAAGCGGCGCGCGGGACGGGTGGCCTCCCCGGGTGCGCGGCGGGTGTCTCCGCTGGGGGGAGGCAAGGTGCCTCCCCAAGGTGGGGGCCGCAGGCCGTTGCCGTCGGCGACGCCGCGGATGGCGCGGGGGGCCGCGCGGGGGCCGGTGGCCTCGGGGCCGTTCGGGGAGCGGTTGCGGCGGGCCACGGGTGCGGCGGACGGCCGTGATGTGGGGACGGTGCTGCGGCACGAGCGCCGTGAGGTGGCCGGCATGGCGCTGCTGGTGCTGGCGGGGCTGCTGATCCCGTTCCCGCTGCCGTACCTCGCGATCTTCCCGGCTCCGGTGCTGTGCTGGGCCCTCGGCGCGCTGGTCGTGCTGGCGTCGCACGGGTGGGTGTTCGCCGACCGGCTGACCGGCATCGCCGCGCCGATCGGCGCCTACGTGGTCGGCGGGGTCGTGTTCGGCGCGTTCAGGTCCTCCGAGGAGCAGGGGACGGCGCTGGAGGCGTTCGTCACGTCCTTCTTCCACGTCAGCGGGCTGATGTTCATGTTCGGCGCGGTGGGAGGGGTGGGGTGGCTCGCCTACCGGCTGCTCAACCCGCCACCTCCGCCACCTCGGCGGTCGCCCCCCGGGACGGCACGCTGAGCAGGCCGAGCGACAGGCGCACCCAGGACGCCACGAACCGGTCAGGGTCGGTGCGGCCCGGCATGTCGCCGACGGTGTCCTGGAACAGGCGGTAGTGCACGACCGCTCCGCCGAGCACGGCGCCGATGGCCGGCCAGTCGACGTCGGCCTCGGCGTACTCGGGTTGCGCGCGGAACCACGTGGTGATCGCGTCGAACATCGGCTGGAGCAGGCCCTCGCGCACCAGCGCGACCAGCTCGGGGAACTGGCTGAGGTCACGGAAGAAGATGCGGGTGAGCCGGCCCTCCTCGTGCACCTTGGCGAGGCCGGCGCGGCAGATGTGCGCCAGCCGCTCCTCCAGCGGCGCGGCCGTGCCGGGGGAGCTCGCCTCGGCGAGCGTGTCGGTGATGTGCGTGCGGGTCCGCGCGGCGTGCTCGGCCACCGCGGTGGCCAGCACCTCGTACTTGGACCTGAAGTGCCGGTAGAGCCCACCGGCTCCGGGGGACAGCCCCGCCGCGGCCTCGATCTCGGCGACGGAGGTCGCCGCGTACCCTCGCTCGGCGAACAGCCGCAGGGACTCACCGACGATGCGATCGCGCGTGGATCTGGTCATGTCGCCCCACACCTTCCTCGGCCGATCGGCGCCCCGAGATAAGCGACCCCTTTCTTCGGTGCCTTCAAGGGTCCCACACGCGCACCGGGTACGCGCGGTCCTCGTTCGTTTGGCATCCTGCAATGGTGTGTTCGGTGGGATTCGATCTCGATCTGACGCTGGCCGACACCCGCGCGGGGATCGCGGCGGTGTACGACGAGGTGGCGTCGCGGCTCGGTGTGCCGATCGACAGCGCCGAGGTGGTGAGCAGGCTCGGCCCGCCGCTCGAACAGGAGCTGGCGGTCTGGCTGCCGGAGGAGGACGTCCCGGCGGCCGCGGCGCTGTACCGCTCCCTGTACGCGGAGATCGCCGTGCCGCGTACGACACTGATGGCGGGTGCGGCCGAGGCGGTGGCCGCGGTGCGCCGCCACGGCGGCCGGGTCATCGTCGTGACGGGGAAGAACGGTGTGTCGGCCAGGGAAACCGTCGATTTCCTCCGGCTTGATGTGGACGAAGTGGTCGGTTCGGTGTTCGGAGCGGCTAAAGGGGTCGCCATCCAGCAATTCGGGGCCGCCGCCTATGTGGGGGATCACGTGGCCGATATAGCCGCCGCGCGGGCCGGTGGCGCGCTCAGCGTGACGGTCACCACAGGGGCCTACCCCAGTGAGGCGATGCACGCTCATGGCGCCGACGTCATCCTGCGCGATCTGACAGAATTCGCCTCGTGGTTCTCGGTGTGGTGCGTCCCGGAAATCGGGGCCGTTTCGACGGTCATCCGACGTCCCGGACGGGCATAACCTGAGTCCATTACTATTCATGACAGTCTGAACGAGGTCATCCTGTGCCTACTGGCAAGGTCAAGTGGTACGACGCTGACAAGGGCTTCGGATTCCTGACCCGCGACGACGGCGGCGAGGTGTTCGTGCACTCCTCGGCGCTTCCCAAGGGTGTCGAGGCGCTCAAGCCCGGTCAGAAGGTCGAGTTCGGTGTGGCCGAGGGTCGCCGTGGCCAGCAGGCGCTGTCGGTCCGTGTGCTGGAGCAGCCCCCGACGCTCGCCAAGACCGTGAAACCCAAGGGCAAGCGCAAGACGCCGGATGAGCTCGTCGTCATCGTGGAAGACCTGATCAAGCTACTGGACGACGTCTCCAACTCCTACCAGCGCGGCAAGCACCCCGACGTCGCGCACGCCAAGAAGATCGCGACCGTCCTGCGGGCCGTCGCCGACGACATCGACGCCTGAGCGCCGTCCCTCTGCCGTGTGACTGTTTCCCGGCAGGGGACGCTCAGCCGTACGGGTTGGTCAAGGGCTTGGTCGTTCCTGCGCGCGGCTGACCGCCTTCCGTCCCCGGCCGGTCACCATCCGTCGCTCCGGGGGTTCCGGCCGGCCCGCCGCCGGGTTCCGGTCCCGCGGGACCGGTGACGTCCGGCCCCGCGGCGTCCGGCCCGTCCCGGCCCTCGGCCATGGCCGGGACGACGACCGTGGTGCGCACGCGTTCCTCCTGCGCGCGCAGCCGGCGGCGGCGGGCCACGACCAGCGCGGCGAGCGCGGCCACCATGGCGGCGGCGATGACCGCGAGGCCCGTCGGCCCCGCGGCGCGTCCCGACAGCAGCGACAGCAGCAGGCCGGCCAGCCCGCCGGCCACCCAGGCGATCTGCAGCACCGCCTCGACCACACCGAACGTCGAGGAGCGCACCTCCTCGCCGATCTCCCGCTGCACGATGGCGTCCAGGGCCAGCTTGCCGACCTCCTGCGCGAACCCGGCCACCGCGGCGACGGCGACCGCGGGCCACAGCGAGAAGAAGAACGCGCCGGCCACGGCGGTCGCCGTCGCGACGCCGAGCGCGATGAGCACGATCACCTGCGGCGAGTGGCCCCGTAGCCACGAGGCGACCACCGCGCCGAGCAGGCCGCCGGCCCCGGCCCCCGCCGCGAGCGCCGCGAGCAGCACCTGCGTGGACAGGCCGCTCTCACGCAGGTGCCCCTCCTGCACGAGGAACAACAGGAAGAAGATCAGGAAGCCGGACAGGACGCGGAGCGCGGCGTTCGCGCGCATCGCCTCGGTCACCACGGGGCCGAGGGTGAGCAGCGTGCGCCAGCGCCGCTTCTCGCGCGGCGGCCTGCCGTCTTGGCCGTCCTCGTCTTCCTCGCCGAAGTCGAGGTCCGGAGCGTCCACGTGCCGGGGGAGCCGCATGGCCGACACCCCGGCCGCCAGGAACACGATCATGGTGCCACGCAGCACCCACTCGCCGCCGATCCAGGCCGCGAGCCCCGCGCCGGCCGCGGCCGTCACCCCCGCCGACACCAGCGAGAACAGCGCCACCCTGGCGTTCGCCGTCACCAGGCTGATGTCGGCAGGCAGCACGCTCGGCATGGTCGCGGCCCGCGACACGTTGTAGGCCTTGGACAGCACGAGCACCGCGAGCGCCGCGGGGAACAGGGTGAGACCGTCGGCGGGGCCGATGGCCGCCGCCATGGCCCAGCACAGCAGGCCGCGCGCGAACAGCGTGCCGGCCATCACGAAACGGCGGCCCGAACGGAAGCGGTCGAGCACCGGTCCGACGAACGGCGCCACCACCGCGAACGGCACCATGGTGATCAGCAGGTACAGCGCCACCTGGCCGCGTGCCTGGTCCACCGGCAGGCCGAACAGCAGCGTGCCGGCCAGCGACACCGTGATCAGCGCGTCTCCCGCGCTCTGCGCGGCGGTGAGCTCGATCAGCCGGCCGAGCCCCGTGCGTCCCGCGCCTTGCGCGTGCGTGAGCCTGCGCGTGGCATGGCCGACCCCCTTGCCGGCCCGCACCACCCCATTGGCGCCGGCCTGTCCGGCCCGCGCCGCCTGAGTGGCCGCCGTACGGCCGGCGCGCAACGTGCCGCGACCGGCACCGGCCACGGCGCGGCCCGCCTGCCGTGCCTTTTCCCAGCCGTTCCCCATCAGGAACGCATGGACGGCACCCCACCCCTGGCCCGGCCCACGCTCCCTCCTTCCACGCTCGATTTCCGCGTCGTTGATCTCCCTGGTCCGGTCTGCCGCATCGGTTTACAGTCCTACCCCACCGATAGGCGTGATGTCCGCTCGTGACATGGGTGAGAATTGACAGTGTGAGTCGCACTCGTTCCCGCACCTTCGCCGTCGACCAGGCCTGTGCCGAAGCCGTCGACCTCGCCCGTGCCGCGGCCGAGCAGATCGCTCGTCCCGGCGAGGTGGGTGAGCACCTCGGCTTCGCGAGCGAGGCCGAGCGCGTCGTCACCCATTACTTCGCGTGCCTCGACCGCGCCTACAGCGGCTGGCGCTGGGCCATCACCGTGGCCCGAGCGTCCCGCGCGCGCAACGTCACGGTCAGCGAGACCGTGCTGCTGCCCGGCACCGGCGCGCTTCTGCCTCCCGACTGGGTGCCGTGGAGCGAGCGGTTGCTCCCCGGTGACCTCGGCGTCGGCGACCTGCTCCCCGCGTCCGACGACGACGACCGGCTCGCCCCCGGGTTCACGCAGATCGACGACGACCCCGACCACCAGATGTTCTTCGAGTACGGCCTCGGCCGGGCCCGCGTGCTGTCGGCCATCGGCCGTGACCGCGCCGTGCACCGCTGGCACGCCGGGGAGTCCGGCCCGCACACCCCGATCGCGCACGCCGCGCCGGCCCAGTGCTCCACCTGCGGCTTCTACTGGCCGCTCGCCGGTTCGCTGCGCCTCGGCTTCGGCGTCTGCGCCAACGAGTTCGCACCCGACGACGGCAAGGTCGTCGCGGCCGACCACGGCTGCGGCGCGCACTCGGAGGCCGTGGTCGCGCAGGCCGGCGGTGAGGCGGCGACGCCGATCCTCGACGACCTCGGCTACGACCTGATGGACGACGGCGCACCGGCCGCGGGCTCGGTGCCCGACGAGGGGGACTCCGAGCCTCTCGGCCACTCCTGACCCCTACCCGGCCCGCCTTTCCACAAGGCGGCCGGTCTTCCGGCGACCCGTCGCGCGATCGTGCGTCGCGACGGGTCTTCCCGACCATTGGACGTGACTGGTGACCGACACCTTTGGCACAGAACATCTGCGCACGACCGTCCTCGCCGCCTGGGCCGCCTCCCCCGCGAGGTTCCGTGAGGACGCCAACGCCGAGGAGGACTTCGCGCTCGGCGGGTACCGCGACCGTCTGATCGTCGAGCTGGCGCAGAACGCCGCCGACGCCGCGCTGCGGGCCGGCGTGCCGGGACGGCTCAGGCTGAGCCTGTCCGGTGGTGTGCTCACCGCCGCCAACACCGGGGCACCGCTGGACGCCGAGGGGGTCGAGGGCCTGTCCACGCTGCGGGTGTCCGGCAAGAGGGACGAGGAAGGCGCCACCGGCCGGTTCGGCGTGGGGTTCGCCGCCGTCGTGTCGGTCTGCGACGAGCCGTCGATCGGGTCCCGGGCCACCGGGACGGTGCGCTGGTCGCGCGCCGAGACCGCCGCGCTGGCCGGCAAGGTCCCCGAGCTGTCCGGTGAGCTCGCCGAGCGCGGCGGCCACGTGCCGATGCTCCGCCTGCCGTTCGAGGCCGACCCGGTGGACGTCCCCGAGGGGTTCGACACGGTGGTCCGGCTGCCGCTGCGCGACGAGGCCGTCGAACAGGCCGTGCGCCGCATGCTCGACGACACCGGTCCTGCGCTGCCGCTGGCCATGCCGGCCCTGCCGGTGATCGAGATCGAGGTGGACGGCGTGTCGCGCGCGGTCACCGCCGACGGCTGGCGGGTGGTCGAGGAGTCGGGCCGGTTCACCGCCGAGCAGGTCGCCGAGCTGTACGCCGGCCGGCCCACCGAGGAGCGCGCGCGGCCGTTCTGGCTGGTCCGCTGGGCCGTGCCGGAGACGCTCGGCCGCCTGCCGAAGGACGTCGCACCCGTGGTGCACGCGCCGACCCCGAGCGACGAGCCGCTCGACCTTCCCGCGCTGCTCATCGCGACCTTCCCGCTGACCACCGACCGGCGGCACGTCGCGTCCGGGCCGCTGACGACGTTCCTGGTGGACCGGGCCGCCGAGGTGTACCTGCGGCTGCTCGGCACGCTGCCGAAGACCCCGGCGCTGCTCGACCTGGTGCCTGGCCTCATGGGTAAAGGCGAGCTCGACGCCGCGATCCGCCGCGCCATCCTGCGCCTGCTCCCCGGCACGCCGCTGCTGCCGGCGCTCTCGCCGGCCGCCGACCCCGGCTCCCCGCCGGCCCGGCCCGAGCCCGGCGCCGAGTACGTCGTGGCCGGACGTGAGGCGTCCGCCGTGGCCGGACCCGCCGAGTTCCTGGACAAGATCGCGCACGCCGTTCCCGGTCTGCTCCCCGCCGGCTGGGCCTCCCGGCACCCGGCGCTCGCCACGCTCGGCGTCACCCGGATCGAGCCGGCCGACGTGATCGACCTGCTGTCCGGCGAGGCCGTGGACGACGTCACCCCCGCGTGGTGGCGCGACCTGTACGAGGTGATCCCGGGGGACGACAGGGAGGCGCTCGGCGCGCTCCCCGTCCCGCTGGCCGACGGCCGGCTGGTGCGGGGGCCGCGCGGCACGCTGCTGCTCACCGACGGCTCGTCACTGGACGCCGGGTTGCTCGGCCCTCTCGGGTTGCGTGTCGTGCACCCCGAGGCGGCCCACCCGCTGCTGCTGCGCCTCGGCGCCGCCGAGGCGACCCCGCGCAGCGTGCTCGAAGACCCGCTGACCCGTGCCACGGTGTCGGAGTCGCTGGACAGCGCCGACCCCGAACCGGTGGCGCAGGCCGTGCTGGCGCTGGTCGACGCCGCGGGGCTCACCCCCGGCGAGGCGCCGTGGCTGTCGGCGCTGGCGCTGCGCGGCGCGGACGGTGAGCTGTACCCGGCCGGGGAGCTGCTGCTCGGCGGCGGGTCGCTCGCCGGGCTGATCGACCAGGACGTGCCGTTCGGTGTGGCGGCCCCCGACCTGGTCGAACGGTACGGCAGCCGTGTGCTTGAGGCGGCCGGCGTGCTCGACGGCTTCGCCGTGGTCAACGACGCCGACGTGCTGCTCGACCCGGAGGAGTGCGACCACGACCTCGACGCCGAGGACGACTGGCTGGACGCCGTGCTCGACGTGCTGCCGGAGGCCTCGGTGCCGCCGGTCGCACGTGAGTTCACCGCCGTCCGCGACCTGGAGTACGTGGCCGACTGGCCGTCCGCGCTGACCCTGCTCACCCGGCCTCCGCTGCGTGCCGCGCTCCAACCTCTGCGGGCCCTGGTGGACGGCGAGATCGCCGAGGCCCCTTCGTACACGGCGTGGTGGCTGTCCCGGCACCCGGTGCTCGACGGCCGCCTCCCCACGTCGCTGCGCGTCCCCGACGGCGACCCACTGCTCTACGGCCTGTACGGCGACGCGCCGGCCGGCCTCGACGCCACCGCGCTCTCCATGATCGGCGTGCGCACCACCCTCGCCGACCTGCTCGCCGGCCACGGCGGCCCCGACGAACTGCTCGACCTGCTGGCCGACCCGTCCCTTGAGGTGGACCGGCCGCAGCTCCGCGCTCTGTGGGTCGCGCTGGCCGCCGTCGAGCCGTCCCGGGTGGCCCCGCCGACGGCGGTCCGGGCCGTGCTGCACGGCGAGATCGTCGTCGCGGACGCCGAGGACGGCCACCCGATCGGCGGCAACGGCGCTCCCCTGCCCGACGGCCTGACCGCCACCGGCGGCCCCGTCGTGGTCGAGGCCCCCGACCTGCTGCCGGTCGTGGCGGGCCGTCCCCTCGTGCTCGCGCCGTCCGAACTGGCCGAGGCCCTGTCCGAGCTGCTCGACCTCCCTGTGGCCGGCGAGGCCGTCCCCGGCGAGGTCACCTCCTCCGGCCAGGAGCGTGCCGTACCCCCGCAGGTGCGGTCACTGCTGCCGACGGCCCCCGCGACGTACGTCGAGCACACCGAACTGACCGTGGACGGTGTGCGCGTGCCGTGGCGCTTCTACGAGGGCACCGTGCACGCGGCCACCGTCGAGGGCCTCGCCCGGGGCCTCGCCTGGGCCACCGGCCAGTGGGGTGACCGCCTGGCGGTCGCCGCGCTGCTCCGCGACCCGGACGCCGTCCCCGTCCTGCTCGCCGAGTCCGACCTGGACTCCTGAGCTCACTGCGGTAGGGGCCGGAAAATCCGTCCAGCCCCGGCCGAACCGGTCGTTCCGTCCTCGATCGCTCAATCGCGAGGACGGAACGGCACAGGTCCGCCGCTCTCCTCGTGCTGCGCCGCCGGCTCGCTCACAGGTGTCACGCTCGGGACGACGGGGTCACCCTCACCAGGCTGGACGGCCGGCTCGCCGCGCCGGTCGCGCCGCCGCACGTACCAGACGCCGAACAGCCCGAGACCGACCCCGGCCACGCACGTCCATATCCACCACTGGCGATCGGGTCCCGGCTGCACGATCAGCAGCACGACGAGAGCGACCACCCACAGGCCGGTGCCCGCGAGAATGGTCGCCGCGTCGTTGGTCCGCAACGGCGTGAGATCCGGGGGGCGCGGCTCGTTCACGCCTCCACCCTAGGCGAGAACCCCCCGCTCGGTGCTCGGTGGGTCGTCGCAGCTCCGGCCTGATTCTCGTCAATGAGGGACCTAGGCTCCGAACCGCGTACAAGTTGGTCTCGATCGGACCACGGGGTCGCAAAGGGTCTTTCACCGCAGGTGTACGACCTGACACTCTGCCCGCGTGAGCGAGACTACCTCCCCCTCAACGCACCCCACGGGCCTTATGGGGTGGATTGACCGCTTCTTCGGAATCACTGAGCGTCAGTCGACGCTGAGCCGTGAGATCCGCGGCGGCCTGGCCACGTTCTTCACCATGGCGTACATCGTCGTACTCAACCCGCTGATCCTCGGCGGCGCCAAAGACGCCGACGGTCAGCACCTCGGCGACGGCAGCACGCCGAACTACGCGCTGATCGCCGCGGCGACCGCGCTGGTCGCCGGCGTGCTGACGATCCTCATGGGATTCGTCGGCCGTGTCCCCTTCGCGCTGGCGGCGGGCCTCGGCCTGAACGCCTTCGTCGCCTTCGGCATCGCTCCCCTGATGTCGTGGGAGGACGCGATGGGCCTGATCGTGCTGGAAGGCATCGTGATCACGATCCTGGTGCTCACCGGGTTCAGGACCGCCGTCTTCCACGCGATCCCGATGCAGCTCAAGACCGCGATCAGCGTAGGCATCGGCCTGTTCATCGCGCTGATCGGCTTCGTCGACTCCGGTTTCGTCCGCAAGGCCGCCGGCACCCCGCTGGAACTCGGCATCGGCGGCGCGCTGACGAGCTGGCCCATCTTCGTCTTCGTCGTGGGCCTGCTGGTCACCGCCGTGCTCGTCGCACGCAAGGTCAAAGGCGCCATCCTGATCGGCATCGTCGGCACGACCGTCCTCGCCATCATCGTCGAGGCGATCGCCAAGGTCGGCCCGTCCAAAGGCGGCGAGAACCCCCTCGGCTGGAACCTCGTCGTCCCCGTGTTCCCCGAGCGTGTCGTCGGCACCCCCGACCTGAGCCTCATCGGCCAGTTCAGCCTGTTCGGCTCCTTCACCAAGATCAGCGTCGTCCTCGCCGTCCTGCTGGTCTTCACCCTCCTCATCACCGACTTCTTCGACACCATGGGCACCATCGTCGGCGTAGGCGGCCAAGCGGGCCTCGTGGCCTCCGACGGCACCCTCCCCCGCACCCGCGAGATCCTCCTGGTCGACTCGGTCGCAGCCGCCGCCGGCGGCGCCGCCGGCACCTCCTCCAACACCACCTACATCGAATCGGCCGCCGGCGTAGGCGAAGGCGCACGCACCGGCTTCGCCAGCCTCGTCACCGGCATCCTGTTCCTCCTGGCCGTCTTCCTGTCCCCCTTGGTCGACATCGTCCCCTACGAGGCCGCGGCCCCCGCCCTCGTGATCGTCGGCTTCCTGATGATGACCGCCATCAAGGACATCGACTTCACCGACTACGAGATCGCCATCCCGGCCTTCCTCACCATCGTCCTGATGCCGTTCACCTACTCAATCTCTACCGGAATAGGTAGTGGGTTCATCACGTACGTCCTGATCAAGCTGGTCAAGGGCAAGGCCCGCGAAGTCCACCCACTGCTGTGGATCGTGTCCGCGCTCTTCCTGATCTACTTCCTCATCGGCCCACTCAAGATCCTGCTAGGTCTCGCCTGACGATGCCCGTGAGGCCGTCGCCATGATCTGAACGGTCATGACGACGGCCTTAGTCGTTTCAACAGGGTCCAAACGAGACTTGCCCCTGCTCGTCATTTCGTGGCGGTGGCTATGTCGCGCTTACTCGTGAACTTCAGCCCCCACCCAACCGGTCGATCAGTCAGGACTACTTCATCCGGCCGTCGCTGTACATGTTCGGGGTCTACTTGGCCTATAAGGAAGGGAACGCTGCCCATGGGCCAAGACTCGCAATCTCAAGGGATTTGGCTTCTGGCGTTGCTAACAAAGCTGCCTGTATCTCCCTAAAACTGTTCCATCGTTCGTTGCGTTCGCGCGCGACAGCGGTTCTCACAATCTGCACCAGCTCGTATGAACCGGGAATGCCGTCTGTGTTGATACCGGCATTGGTGATCGCCTCGGCAACATCGTGGAATTTGCCACCGAAAGCACGCTTTCCAGTGAGGCATTCGTATAGCATCACTCCAAACGAGTAAATGTCCGCACGAATATCAGGCCCTGCGCCTAGAAACACTTCGGGTGCCATATAAATTGGCGTTCCCATGATCGTTCCCGGGTCGGTAGTCGTGTGATTAGCATCTCTCACGAGGGCTAGGTCAATAACGAGCGGCCCTCTGAGAGGGCTAATCATTATATTGGCAGGTTTGATATCGAATCGGATCAGGTTTTCGCCGGCTAGATATTCCAGGGTTTCGGCGACCGGAATGGCCAATCGAACAGCCTGAATAGGCGGTATCTCCCCGAATTCGTGGATCACTGCGTCGAGAGAGGGGCCGTCTATAAGTTCGCTCACGATATAGAAGCCCTCTCGATCACGATCGATAACATCGAACGTCGGAACGAGTCCGGGATGTTGGAGACGTGCTGAAATCCTAGCCTCGTTTCGGCCCAGCCGTAGTAGCTGATCGCCGCCGCCGTAGGCTATAAGCCGCTTTATTGCAACGTCTCGTCGCAATAGTCGATCATGCCCCCGCCATACCTCGCCCATTCCTCCTAGTGCAATCCGCTCTATTAGCTCATAGCGATCACTAATAACATGTGAGGGCTCAGGGATGCCTCCCCCCGAGGCTAGATAGATAGCTGATATTGACAGTGCTGCTCGTTCAGCCTCGTTTTCAATGGCAATACCCAGGAGCGAGCGCTTGATGTCATCGGCAAGCTTGAAAATAGGTAGTTGTACTTCGGGTGCGTGCTCGATGACACGATCTTCGACACCAGGAGTGTGGACAAGGTCAATAACACCATGCGTAACTAAATGATTAAGAAGTTGCTCGATCTCCCGCTGGCGGATTCGCAGTAATGGGTCTAGGCCTTGATCGTTGGAGCTTACAGCAATGTCAGACACCTTGAAGGTGCTTCCTTCGCTACGGAGGATCCAATCGATTGCGTAGTAGCATCCCAGCCGCCAGCGATCATCATCGATCGGAACTGGAAATAGCTTGGCAATCTCGGCCGTGCTGAAGAATTCGTCGACTATCTGCTCAAGGCGCGCATAGAACCTTATGCGGTCCTCGTCGCTTTTCGTAATAGATAAGATCGGTCCATCTTCGCTCCAGTGTACGAAATCGCCGAACTCTTGTAGGAGTTTACGTGGCACGCCCCTGGCTTTGTAGCGAAGGTAGTTAGTAAAGTCCGTCAGTTGGGAACTTTGGTCGCCTACTTCTCCGGTTGATAGTCTCGCAGTGGAGGTGATCCCCTGTATGAGCTGATCGGGAGCGTTCCAATTGCAAGGTACATAAGCACGCCATGCGAAAACGCTTTCATAAACGCTGTTCCCCCGGCTCGCATCCTTCACTACTTGATCATGTAGGTCTGGGCCCGCAACCACCACAAAGTGAATGCCGCTAGTAGCCATGATGTTCTTCAAGCCGCTGATCAACGATTCTACTTCGGCTAGTCCAGAGGGGCCGACAGTCAACTTATCAATTTCATCTAAGATAACGATCAGGCGCACAGGCTTACTACGGGGAAGACGTAAAATTCGTCCGATCCATGCCCCTCTTTCGCTGTTCTCGCGGTCCTGACTTATGAGTCCTACTACTCGCTGTAAGTCGTGCTCGACGTCTGCTTCAGAGTAAGTTAAGTAGGACATTTCATGGGCCAGAGATCTAGATCGCTTTGTGGATGCCGATAAATTCGGGGAGAGATACCCTGCCCATCCTGCGACTTTTTGATCACCCTTGCCTAAGCCGAACGTGAGACCTCGTTCAGATGATTGACCTTGCGTCTGTTTAATTCCCATGGAAGTGCGGATATAGGCTAGTGAAAGAGCGCGCCGTGTGACAGGATGGAGACGATGAATAACTCCCGAATCTTCGAGAGCTTCGAACAGGCGACGAACGACTGTGAAGAGTAAGCGTTCAGAAGTCGTTGGCCGGGCAACTGTTAGGACTATGGGAACAATAATTTCGCTACTCTGCGACGCGTGTCGAGTTTTTTCTAGTGCCCGCAATGCAAGCGTTGTTTTGCCGACCCCGCGGAACCCGCTAACAAGAAATGCGCCTCCCTTGGAGTAAGTTAAGCGGTGGCCAAGTTCTGAAATCAAATTCTCGTCGCCCAAGTATGGGAGTGTGCTTTCATTTGCATGGAGTGGTTCATGAATGTAGCGGAATTCTCGGCTAAGTGATATTCTTAGCACTCGATCTCCTTGGTTGAGCTAAGGTGGTTCATCCCTGTATCGAGATCTTGAGCAAGCTACAGCGCCAGGAGCAGAGGAGCCAGTGTGGAAGGGTATGCACAAGTCCTAACGACTGTGCCTAGCAGAGCTGCGGCGGCAGCGCTGGCAGGCAGCATCGTTAATGCCAGATTGGCTGCCTGCGTTCAAACCGTAGGACCTATCCACTCCCTATACTGGTGGAATGGTAAGCCGGAAGACGCCGAAGAATGGCAACTCTTGATAAAGACAACCATGACACACCTTTCGGCTTTGGAAAAGCATATCAAAGAAAATCACAGCTATGACATACCCGAGATCATCGTGACGCCGATTGTTGGCGGTAGCGCTGATTATCTACGCTGGATTAGCGCTGAGACAAAGAGAACTGACGCTTCGTCATAGCTAGGTCTTCCATGAACGCTCGAACCATCGGCTGTGTCTGCCACCGTCGCAAGCTTTCTGCCAGGACTTCAAACCGGGGGAGCCAAAGGGCATACTCTGTCTCTCGGACTGCGGCGAGGCCGTCTCTTGCGACTTTGGCTGCCGCGTCGATGGAGCCTTGGACGATGTGGGCTGTGGCGATATCGGCGAGTATGATGGCGGCTCGTTTACGCTCTACCTGTGGGAGTCGCGCGATAACAGCGTGAGCCATCTCTTCGGCTTCGTTAAGCCTTCCCATGCGTGAGTAGGTCGCGATGCGGAAGGAGTCGAAGCGGTCTTGGTCGAGGAAGCGGGTCCAGACGCGGTCCTCTTCGGGGTCGGAGATGCTGAAAGCTTCTTCGGCGCGGGCCCAGGAGTGGATGGCGCTTTCTTTGTCTCCTAGGGCTGCGCTCTCTTCCGCGTGTCGTGCGGCGAGCCATGACATCGTTCCTGGGGAAGAGGACGGGGGAAGTACTTCTAACGCGCTCGCCAGGAGTGCTCTTGCTCTCCCGTGAGAGCCTTTCGCGCTGGGGATGTAGCTGCGGTAGGCGTAGGCACACGCGATGATGCTGGGGTCGTTGGCCTCTTTGGCGGCTCGCTCGGCAGTGGTGTAGAAGTTGCGCGCGGTCGTCGGGCTGCCCATGTCGCTGGCGATCCAGCCGGCTAGGACGCTGCTCTCCGCTGCTACGACGATCAAGCGTTGTCTCAGCTCATCCTTGGGGTCGGTGGCTGTGCCGTTGAGGATCGTCCCTACCTCTCTGAGGTGGAGGGCAAGTCCCTTGTAGATGCTGTTTGCGGACATGATCTCTTCGAGGCGATGGAAGCCGGCGGATCGTGCTTCCATCTCGCGGACCACGGCTTCGTCCAGGGCTGACGGCTTGGTCAGCGCGTAGGCGAGCCGCTCCCATACCTCGTTCTGGGCCAGTGTTGTGGTGGCACCAAGTCGCGCGATCATGCCGAGGAGTTCACGGCGTTTCAACGCGTCACCCCGCTTCCCGACTTCTTCCGCTAGGAGCTGCAAGTCGAACGTGTCTGTGGCGATCTGGAACTCACCGTTGATCACTTGAGCACCGCTAGCACCGGTAGCGTCATTGGCTGGGGAAAGCCCCAGATGGTGACGCAGATGTGCAGGCATGTCCAAGCCATCAGCGATCGCCTCAAATGTAGACTTTGCGGTCGGTATTCGCTTGCCTGTCTTGTACTCGCTTATGCGCCCCTGGGTGATCCCTGTCAGGCTGGCGATCTGCCCTTGGGTAATACCGAATTTGCCGAGGATGCGGATGATGCCTCCGACATCGTGTCGCCGGCACACGTCGTCCATATCCTGACGTGCGAAGACGGCATCGAGGATCTCTCTTAGGTGGCGCTGATCCATCGCCATGGCGCGCGCTCCGCTCCTCTGGTCATCGGCCTCGTTGAAAGGTCAGTACCGACAAGTCCATCACACCGTGAGATATCACGGTGAGATTAGCGAGAAGACGTTTGCTTGGAAACCTCGCCCTAAGGCAAGACCCCGGTCAGAGCCAGAAGGGGAGGTCAGGCGTTTTTCTTCCTAAACGACGCAATGTGGACGCTAGTCGATGGATCGCGACCTGTAGAGGTTGGTGCGCGAGCAGCCTCGAAGCATGGAGGCGCGCAAAGATGATCAGAAGGACACAAGACGACTCTCCTGTGGCTCTGGCCGCAACACGCTTGTCGCGAGCGTTGGAGAGCCACGGAATCACGGCCGATGTGCATCCCGGCGACAGAGTGGCAGCGCTGTCCGTCCGATGTGGCCTGGTTGTCTGGTGCGAGCACGTACCTGACGGACCGCGCTTTCGTTGGTGGACCGGACGCTGTTCTGAGAGCACAGGACGCAGGGTGTACGCCTTCTCCTCGATCAATGCCCTGGAGACGGCGGCGCGGCGCATAGCCATCCTGTACTGGGAGATGGTGCAGGAACAGTGGCTTCCGGATGCTGTACCGGAACCACAGGAAGCCACCGCATTGATCCCTGAGCAGCGGACCAGCGCGGAGAGTGGGTGCGCCGATGACTGAACCAGAGATCACTTGGGTGCAGTCGCCGAAGATCCCCGCCTTCAGGCACGGCATGGTCGGTGGGGTCCGCGCCTTCACTCTGGACGTGGTCTCCCGTCCGTTCGAGCTGCACTGCAAGTTGCCCGGTCCACTGGGATCACAGTTGATCGAACGCCTGCCCTCGGAGGAAGCCGCCTACAAACGCGCGCATGAGAAGGTCATCGAATTCCTGCAACTGTTCAACCAGACATCACCGCCATCCTCGGCGTAGGCCTTCCGTATGTGATGTCCGCCGCCCCCGGTAGAGCCAGAGCGTTCCCCGCTCCTTCCCCGGCTCTTCCGGGGGCTCTTTCATGCCAGATCAGCGCTTCTACCTGCGGTTTATCTCACTGCGCGATCCGTTTGATCTCATCACACGATCTCACCTCGTGATGGGGGCGCCCCTTGCGCCGAACCTACCTTCGCTTCACAAGGTTCCGACGGCGAAGGAAGTGATCCCCATGGCGTATCTGATCATCATGCTTCTCGCGTTTGTTTTCGCTCTTGGCGGGTTCGTCGTGTTCCTCGCGATGGCCGTCAGCATTCGCCGGCAGGACCGGCACATGAGCCTGTCGGGTACGCCACGCACCCCCATCGACGGCGCGACGCGCCGCCTCGTCGGCGTCCACGTCCGCCGCTGAACACACGACACGAGGAGGTGAGCAACGTTGCGTATTCCCCGCCTGTTCGGCCGGCGCTGCCCCTGCGGTGCCCTCACTGATCCGGGCACCGTCCGGTGCCGCAAGTGCCGAGCGCGTGCCCGCTGGCACCGTCGCAAGGCTCAGCAAGACGGCATCTGAGCTGAGGACCCTACGGCTTGAGGAATGAGAGGAGGTGAGATTTCATGACGGTGTCGATTCCCCTGGTGGTGCTCCTGGGTGCGGTGGTTTTCATCGCCTGGCGCTACCTGGGCCTACGGCTTTGGCAGGCCGTGACGTGTTTGCTGTTCGGCTTCTTCCTGGCCGCTACCGCCGTCGCACCCGACATCCGGCGTGCCGTAAGCGCAGCCCTGAGCTGGTTCACCGGCTCCTGACCCCTTGTCCCCAACTGAAGGAGTTGATGCCTAGTGCCACACACCAACCCGTACCCCGATCCAGCCCTCCAGGAGGTCACCAACCGCAACCGCAACGCTCGTCAGCTCATCACCGCTTTTTCCTCCTCCACTCTCGCCCTTGCCGAAATTTGGCAGCACGTCACCACTGCCCTGGACGACACCCTTACCCTCGTAACGCAGCTCACCAAGCTTCAGGCTGAACTCTCCCGAATCCGCCGCCAACGCGCTGACATGGTCGCCGCAGCCCGTGCCACCTTGGCCGCGCACCACGACGGTGAAGCCGACCCGCTCTTCTACCTGCGCGACGAACTCACCGCACAACGCGCCGACGAGGCTTGGCCAGGTGAGAGGGGATGACGAGGCACCGGCACTCTCGGCACCGGTTGCGGCGCAACGCTCGCCGCATCCGGCGCGACGGCATCGAACCGATGATGATCCTTTCCGATGATCTGGAGTTCGCGCCTATCGCCCTGGTGACCATCGCTCGCGGGATGTGGCGCTACCGCTCCGAACTCGCGCCGGTCACTGCGGCGCTTCTCACCCTCACTAGTGGGACGATCCTGCACGCGGCATACGCCGTATGGTGGCCCATCGTGCTCATCCTCGCTGCGCTGACCTCGTGGGTGCTCGCGTTCTTCGGCCGATGGGTCAACCTCACTCGACCCGCGGAACGCGGTTACGCCGCGGCGACCGTTCTTCTGGCAGGCGGATGGACGGCAGCCGCGACAGCCGTAGGGCCGTCGGCCGTGCCGCTTCCTCATGTGCTCGCCATAGGCACGTTTGTGACCGGCTTGCCATGGTGGGCACACCGCCGGCGCCGTGCCCGCGTACGTGTGGAACGCACGCTCGCCGCGTGGCCGGAGATCTCTCAGGCCATCGGTCTGGCCGGTTCGCGCATCCAATCGGCGGTCGTGGACCTGTGGGGATACCGCGCTCGCGTAGCCCTGGCGCGTGGTCAGACGGTGGAGGACGTCGTTTCCAAGCTTCCTGCTTTGGAGTCGGCTCTCGGTACACGGCGGGGTGCGGCGCGCGTGCAGCCGGTTCCCGAACGCGCCAACCGTATGGAACTGCGGGTGATCGAGAACGATCCGCACGCTGACGCCATCGCTTGGCCGGGTCCCTCCGTCACCTCGATCACCCAACCCGTCAAGTTGGGTCTCTTCGAGGATGGCAGCCCGGTACGGGTTTCCCTGCTCCGGCGTCATGTCCTGGTGGGTGGCGTGGCCGGCGCCGGCAAGAGCGGCGGAGTCAATGTCATCCTTGCCGACCTGTCCGCCTGCCCGGACGTGGTCATCTGGGGTATCGATCTCAAGCGCGGGATGGAACTCCTCCCGTGGGCATCCTGCCTGGATCGTGTCGCCACCACCGCACAGGAGGCCCAAGCCCTGTTGCGCGACGCCGTGGCCGTCCTGGACGGCCGTGCCGACGTGCTCGCTCAGCAGGGACAACGGGTGTGGCAGCCACGTCCGGATGCGCCTGCCCTGGTCATTCTGATCGACGAGTACGCCGAACTCGTCGACGAGGCACCGGAAGCCGTCCGACATGCCGACTCCATCGCCCGACGTGGACGTGCCGTCGCGGTCACTCTCGTAGCCGCGACACAACGTCCCTCACAGAAGGCCATGGGGCAAGGCGCGGTGCGCTCACAGATGGACGTGCGGATCTCCTTCCGGGTACGGGAACGGCGTGACGTGGACCTGATCCTCGGCCAAGGCATGTTCAAAGCCGGCTGGCACTCCCACAGTCTCAACGCACCCGGCAAGTTCCTCGTCAGCGCACCGGAGCACGACATCCCTCGACGCGCACGAACCTTCCTCCTCACCGACGACGCCGTACAGTGCACCACTGGCCGGCACGCATCCAACCGTCCGCCACTGGACGAAATCTCCACCGCTGCCCTCGAAGCGACACCCACGAGTGCCGACGAGGACGCACCGGCCATCGCCTGCCATGGACACACGACGGCCTCGCATGACGCTGAAAACACCCTGTGGACAGCCCTACGCGACGCTCCTGGAGAGGGAATGTCGATCGAGGACCTGATGCGCCAGACCGGCATGGGGCGCTCATGGGTCTACTACCGGTTGCAAGAGCACGCACGATCAGGACGAGTCGCACAAGTCAGCCGGGGACGCTGGCGCGCACATCCTGATAGCTGACAGTGCGTAATCGTCCACGTCCACGTCCACGCGCGCGCCTGCACGTAAGGGGCATACGGCGATCCATGGACGAACACGTGGACGGTTACCAAAGGTGACGGTGAAGGGGGGTGATGTCCCAACGACAAGACCCAGGAGAACACGCATTCCGTCGCCAGAGGAGTGGGCTGAAGAGCAACTGAGGCATGCGCCGCCACGCTCCAGAGAGTGGGCACAACGAGTTGCCCGCATCTACCAGCTCGATATCGATGAAGAGGACAGTCTCTGACCACTGGAGAGGCCCGCTGACTTCAGTCAGCGGGCCTCTCCCTCTTGCCGTAAACGCACTCGCCAGCTTGGGGATTTAGGACAACCCGCAATCCCCTGTTATGGGCTTAGTGGCGATGTTGGGTTGATCACAATTAGGTAGCAAGTGCACACAAACCGCTACTCGTAATGTTAGCGTCCGTTTGTGGGCACTCTGGATACCTCGGCATGCAAAGAGTGGTTCAGCGTATCTTACGTCCAAGCTTTAGCTTATGCGGCGGGTTACACGGTAATGATCGACACCGTTGACCATCTGGGCGTGGATCTCGAAATCAAGGATCGTGCCATGCGCGTAGACGTCCAGATGAAATGCACTGAGGAGTCCGCTGCGGCTGAGGACTACTTGTCCTATAACTTGGACGTGCGCACTTACAACTTGCTGAGCGATCCAGGACGAAACGTTCCGGCTTACTTGTTTGTCGTGGAAGTTCCGGAATTGCGAGAAAACTGGATAAGTGCACTCGAAGACGGGATTCACCTGCGCAAGTGTGGTTACTTCGCCAATATGTCCTTATTGCCACCTACCGGTAATCGAGTCACCAAGTCGGTTCGATTATCTCGCACCAACAAGCTTACGGTCGAATCTCTCGATCGGCTCATGAAGGAAGCTCGAGGTATGGCATGATGCACAGCATGGTCCTGCCGCCACGGGTATCACCCACAGGGTTGAAGGCATACCTTAAAGCGAACTCGTGGCAGCTGAAAGAACGGCCGCTACCTCGGGTGGAGATCTGGGAACGGGATGACCATGAGGTACTAGTTCCCTTAAATGTGGATGCATCAGATTACTTGAGGCGCGTCCGTAATTTCATCGAAGATGTTGCCAGTGAAAGTGAGTCATCGGAAGAAGATGTAACTCGCGATTTGCAATACGTCGAAGATGATGTGATTAGTCTGAAATTCGAGGACGAGCGGCCTTATATTCCCCTTGTGGATGCATCCAAGATGCTCAACGGCGCTCGCGAATTCGCGATTGCAAATGCCTGCTCGGCGATTCGGCGCAAATCGTACCATGGTCGATCGCGGCCGGCCGAAGCAAGGAAGCATGCCGACATCGTGGGCATGGGTCACACTGTACGAGGAAGCTTCATTATTCCCATCGTTAGTCCAATCGGAACTATGAAGCCGGTTGTGGCCGACGGCGACCAGGAGCCTCTTTTAGACGTTCAGGCTGAACGTGACTACTTCCCTAGACGGGTCACCGGGATGATGGCTGATGTCTTGCGGCAGTTGCAAGAGTTAGCCGTTGAAAGAGACGCTATCCCATCTCGCGGCGAACTTCGCCAGGCAGTGTTTGGCGGCTTATCGGCAGACGCATGTTCAGCGCTTGCGACGATGGTGTCCGCTCCCGAAGTGGGAGACCTCGATATAACGGTGAGATGGGCGCTCACTTCTGCACCCCCTAGGGCAGGAGGGGATGACTTAACATTTCCAAAAGAGTCTGCCGGCGCGATCCGCGAAATCGGTCATATTCTTCGTAAAGACGTGAAGATATCCGACACGGTGGTGTACGGATTCGTGAGCTCATTGGATCGCGATCCTGACGACGATGAAGGGGTCGTGAAGGTTAAGGCGCTGATAGGCGGACGTGTCCGGCCGATCAAGATGGCTTTAGGGCCTGACGACTACCATGTAGCTGTGGAAGCAAATGACCTGAAGCTACGTGTCGTAGTGGCGGGGACATTATATAGAAGCGAGGCGGGAAGGTACTCGATGCCCACGGTTGACCTCTTCCGCGTCGACGACTACTTACCTCTGGAGTTCGGAAACGGTGGCACACAGGGGCGTTGATGGGGAGTAGCTCTACCGTGCGGAATTGGTGATGGTGATCCGGCGTTATGTTCGCGGGCCACGATCTATCTTCCAGATAGGTTCGATCAGGTTCGGGTCGAAATGTCGCTGTCCGGGACGGGTCGGGTGAATCACCACAGCTTGTAGGCTCTGTGCGATCGCGGCTTGCCGCTGGTCCAGGGTGAAGTTCGGGTCTTTCCACTTCTCGGCCAGGTTCGCGACTCCCTCAGTGCGCCGTACTCGCGCCGTCTGGTGTCTACGCTGGTCGGCTTCAAGGCGGCGCTCTTCGGCTTCCAGCTCCTCTAGGAGCGTGAAGTAGCGGCTTCCCTTGATGCGCCGTTCCTTGTACGCGGTCGTGATCTCCTGGAGCTGCCCTCTTATCGCGGTGAGATCGTCTTCCTTGTCCCACTCCGGCAACTCGCCGATCTCGCGGAACTGGACACGTTGATGGTCCGCGATCACTAGGGCCGTGATGTACTCATCAACCTTCTCGGCGATTCGAGCGCAGCCTCCGCAGCCTCCCTCTGTCTTGTCGCGACACGCGTAGATGGCGGTCTTGGCGCCGTTCGCGCCAGGCCGCATGCCGCCGCGCATGCGGCTGTTGCACTTGCCGCAGCGGACGAAGGGGGAGAGGAGGTACTTGGTCGGATGGCCACGACCGTCACGTCCGTAGTCGCGCTTGTAGACCTTGAGCGTCTGGACGAGGGCATTGTGCTGTTCTTCCGTGATGATGGCGTGCCACACACCCCGTACCGGTTGGCCTTCCTTGTCCTTCAGTACCTCGCCCTTGTAGGTCTGGAGACCACAGAGACGCGGGCTCGTGAAGATCTGCTCAATGGTGCGGGTGGTCCATTGGCCTCCGGCAACGGTGGGTACACCTTGCTCGGCCCACTCACGCGCGATCGTGCGTGCCTTCACCCCGGCAATGATGCGTGCTGTTGCCTCCCTGATCAGGGCCGTCTCACGCGGGTTGAGGTCGATCTTGTTGTCCTGCCAGCCGAACGGCCGGAGCCGGCCACCCATGGCGCGTCCCTTGAGTGCGGCGCGGCGCTTGCCAGTCGTGATCCTGCGGGAGAGGTTGCGGGATTCCAGGTTGCGTTGGTTGACCTCGTTGCGCGCCATGGCGATGCCCGCGTCCGTGGTCAGGTCCAGGTAGCCGGTCATGCCCATGACCAGTACGCCGAAGTGCTCTACAAGATCGATCAGGTCTTCGAGGTCCCGAGGGTCGCGCATGCCACGGTCGATGTTCGGGAGCGCGAGCGCGTTGTAGGTGCCTTTGCGTAGCTCCCGTAGCAGCTCATCCCACACGGGTCTGACGACCCGGAACGCGACGGTGCCGTCTTCGAGGCGGACCCGCACCTTCTTGAAGGCTGACGTGTCGTTCTCGGCGTACTCCTTGCCGATCTTCCCGCCGATCTCGCCGACGAAGGTACGGAGATCATCGAGCTGGTTCTCTACCTGCTCTTTCTCTCCATCGGCATCGAGCGACTCGCGAGCGTACAGTGCCCAGACAAGCTGGTCAGGGACGATGTCCAACTCTGTTCGACCGCCGACACGGCGGGGGTTCCATGCCATGCCTCCGATCGTTACCCAACTTGATAGTGAAGTCCATCAGCAACGGCATCGGCGCCGGCTTCATCTCCTACGTCCTCATCAAGGCCGTGAAGGGCAAAGCCCGCGAGGTCCACCCCTTGCTCTGGGTGGTCGCCATCCTCTTCGTCATCTACTTCGCCATCGGCCCACTGAAGATCCTCTTCGGCCTCAGCTGACTCTCGGCCGTTCCGGGACCACCACGTCCCGGAACGGCCTTTCCGTAGGTCCGATCAAGGATGGATCGGCGCGCTGAGGTCGGGCTCAGACTCGGGTGCAGGGGACGCCGTTCACGCTGATCTTGGAGGGGGCCGGGGGGGTGCCGGTGTAGGAGGCGTTGAAGCCGAACTGGATGGTGGCGTTCGGGGGGATGGTGCGGTTCCAGGGGAGGCTTGCGGCTTTGAGTTGGGGGCCGGACTGGGTGATGGTGGCGGACCAGCCTTGGGTCAGGACGGGGCCGGGGGAGGGGTAGTCGATGGTGACGACCCAGTCGACTATGGGGGTGGTGCCGGTGTTGCGGATGGTCACGTTGGCGGAGAGGCCGTTGTACCAGGTGGTGGCGGTGTAGGTGGCCTGGCAGGAGAGGGACGGCGTGGGGGTCGGGGTGGGGGTCGGCGTGGGGGTGGGGACGGGGAGGCCTTGGCGGGCCAGAGCGCTCAGGGTCGACGAGGGGGTGCTCAGGTTGCCGGCGGCGTCGCGGGCCACGACGACGTAGTTGTAGCGGGTGCCGGTCACCAGGCCGGACTCGTAGAAGTGCAGGAAGCTCGCGGGGGCGGGGATGGTGCCGACCTTGAGCCAGGCGGTGGGGGTCTCGCGGTAGACGTCGTAGGCGGTGACGCCGACGTTGTCGGTGGAGGGCTGCCAGCAGAAGGAGACGCCGGTGTAGTCGGCGAGGCAGGGCTCCTGGAAGCCGGTCGGCTGGGACGGCGGGGTGACGTCACCGGGGGCCGGGGTGGGGGACTGGACGATGCCGGTGGTGGCGGTGACGGTGATCAGGCTGGACGGGGGGCTGGTGTTGCCCGCGGCGTCCCTGGCCACCACGTACATCGTGTACCTGCGGCCGTAGTCGCCGGAGAAGCCGCCGACCGTGCCGGTCGTGGTGGTGGCCTTGACGAAGCCGGTCTGGGTCAGCCGGTAGATGTCGTACGCCGCGACGCCGACGTCGTCGGTGGACGAGGTCCAGCAGATGGAGGCGTAGCCCTGGACGCTGGTGCCAGGCGCGGACGGCGGCGGACAGGGAAGCAGGTTGGTCGGCCGCGTGGGGGGTGAGGTGTCGGCCGTGGCCGCGAGTGCGGCGGGGACGAACGCCAGGGCCGAGGCGAGCAGAGTCGCGGTGAGGACGGATCTCCGTAGGGACGGAATGCCGAGTTTCATGACGTACCCTGCCTCGCGGTTTCGTGCCGGCACATGTTTGTCCGCCGATGGTCGGATGAGCTGGGGCTGGAGTAAAGCACCAGGGTCCGTTCGGGGGAGGAGACGCTGGTCGGCTGTGAACGGTTCAGGTGGGTCGTCGCGGAGGGCCGGGCTCGGGAGGTGTGAGGGGTTCGGGGTGGTGGGGAGGCGGAGGGTGAAGGTGGAGTCCTGCTCCTGACCGGCGTGGGCTGTGTGAAGGCGCACGCGCGCCTGGACGTGGCCGGTCAGAATGTCGCGGCCGTCGGCCGGACCCCGGTGCCTGTCGTAAACGGATTGCCGCCGCGCGAGCGGATCGCCTAGCGTCGGAGGGCCTCCTTGACCTCTGCCGGGTTCGGCGTGCTCATCCACCCCTTTCCGGGGACGATCGGACGGTAACGATGTTCGGCCTGGACCTGTACCGGCGTTTTCCCGTGCTCGCGATCCGTGACTTCAGGATCTTGCTGGCTGATCGGCTGCTGGCGCCGGGGGCTGTGGCGTTCTCGACGGTCGGGGTGTCGTTCGCGGTGCTCGATCTCACCGGGTCGACCGCGGATCTGGCTTATGTGCTGGCGGCGCAGATCGCGCCTTCGCTGGTGTTCACGCTGATCTCGGGGGTGTTCGCGGATCGGGTGCCGCCGCAGCGGGTGATCATCGCGGCGAACGTGCTGATCGCGGCCAGTGAGGGTGCGCTCGGGCTGCTGGTGCTGACCGGGAAGGCCGTGCTGTGGCACATGATCGTGCTGGAGATGCTGACGGGGGTGGGGCTGGCGGTGTTCTGGCCGGCCTCGCAGGCGTTGCTGCCGCGTATCGTGCCGGACGGGTTGCTGCAGGACGCCAACGCGCTCAGCAGGCTCTTCATGAACATCGCGACGATGGGTGGGGCCGCGGTGGCGGGGCTGGTGGTGGCGGCCGTGGGGCCGGGGTGGGCCATGACGGTGTGCGGGGTGGGGTTGTTCGGCACGGTTCCGCTGCTGCTGGCGATCCGCGCCGGAGGCGCGCAGGGGGTGCCGGGGACCGGCATGCTCAGGGAACTGCGGGACGGCTGGTCGGAGTTCGTGAGCCACACCTGGCTGTGGGCCATCGTGGCGCAGTTCGCGGTGGTGCTGATGGCCTGGTACGGCGGGTTCCAGGTGCTCGGGCCCGCCGTGGCCAAGGCGCATCTCGGCGGGCCTGCCGCGTGGGGGTTGATCACGGCGGCGGAGGCGGCGGGACTGATCGTCGGAGGGCTGGCCTCGTTGCTGTTCACGCCGCGGCGGCCGATGCTGTTCGTCGTGTGCATCGGCGGGCTCATGGCGATCTCGCCGCTCTCGCTGGCGATGCGCTGGCCGTTGGTGGCGATCTGCGGCGCCGCGGTGGTGCTCGGCGTCATGATGGAGATCATGATGGTGCAGTGGAGCGTGGCGCTGGCCCGCAACATCCCGCAGGGGAAGCTGGCACGGGTGTCGGCGTACGACGCGCTCGGTTCTGTCGTCGCCATGCCGCTCGGCGCGCTGGTCGCGGGGCCGCTGGCCGACCGCGTCGGGTTGTCGGCCACGCAGTACGGCGCGGCGGGGCTGATGGTGCTCGCCGCGGCGTTCACCTTGCTGTCCAGGGACGTGCGCACCATGCGTTCCCCTGAGACGGCGGGCCTCACGACCCCGGTGCCTGCCGTCAAATGACCTCGCGACCTCCGCGCCTGCCGTCGATCGGCCACGGCACCCCTGTCCCTGCCGCCGATCAACCCCCGGACCCCTGTGCCTGCCGTCGGACGACCCCGAGACCCCGGAATGACGACGCGTCCGATATAGTTAGCAAAGGTAATGACTCATGCTAACGAATCCCAAGAACCCGCGCGCCTCGGACGTGCGCAGCGACGCAGGGCTGGCCTCGGCTCTGCGCGTTTCGCTGGCACGCCTGAACAGACGCCTGCGCAGGCAGGCGGGAGCAAGCTCGCTGACACCCACGCAGCTCGCGGCACTCGCGGCCGTCGAACGTCATTCCGGGATCACCCCTGGCGAGCTCGCCGAGCACGAAAAGATGCAACCTCCTTCGATGACCAGGGTGATCTCGGCCCTGGAGGAGCGGGGTCTGCTCGTACGGTCACCGCACCCGACCGACAGGCGGCAGGTGACCGTGAGCGTGACCGAACCCGGTCATACCCTGCTGGCCCAGGAGCGCCGCAGCAAGGAGGCGTGGCTCGTGCACCGGTTGAAGGAACTGACGCCGGAGGAACGAGCGACGCTACGGGCCGCGGCGCCGATCCTGGAACGGCTCTCGCAGATGTGAGCCCCCCACAGGGTGTGGACGGGGAGGGTGCCGACCCTCTCGAACCCGCCACGCCTGCGGCCCGGAACCCGGAAGGGGCCGGAGGCCCGGGGCCGGCCAGGTCCTCGGAAGGGGCCGGAGGCATGGTGGCGGCCGGGTCCCCGGAAGGGGCCGCGAGTGCCGAGCGGGACGCGGTCGAGGAGGCCGGGCTCGCCGAGGTGCAGGCCACGGAGATCCGGGGGGCCGATCCGGTCGGGGAGACCCGTGGCGGCATGTTCCGGTCGCTGCGCAACCACAACTACCGGTTGTTCGTCTCCGGCAGCGTGATCTCCAACGTCGGCACGTGGATGCAGCGCACCGCGCAGGACTGGCTGGTGCTGGAGCTCACCCACGGCAGCTCGGCCGCGCTCGGCGTCACCACGGCGCTGCAGTTCCTCCCCATCGGCCTGTTCGGCCTGTGGGGTGGCGTGCTCGCCGACCGGTACTCCAAGCGTCACCTGCTCATGGCGGCGCAGTCGCTCCTCGGGGTGCTGTCCCTGACGCTCGGCCTGCTCACCGTCACCGGACACGCGCAGGTCTGGCACGTCTACGTGATGGCCTTCCTGCTCGGCACGGTGTCCTGTGTCGAGGTGCCGACCCGGCAGTCGTTCGTCGTCGAGATGGTGGGCCGCAGGGACCTGCCGAACGCCATCGCGCTGAACAGTTCCACCTTCAACCTCGCCAGGGTCGTCGGCCCGGCCGTCGCGGGTGTGCTGATCTACGCGCTCGGCGGCACCGGTCCGATCTTCCTGCTGAACGCCGCGTCGTTCGCCGCGGTGATCGCGGGCCTGTCGGTGATGCGCAAGTCCGAGCTGCGCACCCCCGAGCGGGTGGCCCGCGCCAAGGGCCAGCTCCGCGAGGGCCTGCGGTACGTGTGGCGCAGCCCCGAGCTGCTGATGCCGATCCTGCTGGTGGCCTTCGTCGCGATGTTCGCCACGAGTTTCACGATGAGCATCGCGGTGATGGCGAAGCAGGTGTTCGGCCAGGGTGCGTCGTCGTTCGGCGTGGCGTCGAGCGCGTTCGCGGTCGGTGCGCTCGGCGGCGCGCTGCTCGCCGCGCGGCGGATCCGGCCGAGCAGGCGTTTCCTGATCGGCGGGGCCATCGCGTTCGGCGTCTTCGAGGTCGTCGCGGGGCTGGCGCCTGGCTACGTGTCGTTCCTGTTCCTGCTGGTCCCGGCCGGTGTCGCGATGATCACCACGAACACCACGGCCAACTCCACCGTGCAGCTCGCGGCCTCACCCGAGATGCGCGGACGGGTCATGGGTATCTACGTGCTGGTGTTCACCGGCGGTGCGCCGATCGGCGCGCCGTTGATCGGCTGGGTCGGTGAGCTGGCCGGGCCCCGTCTCGGTATGGTCATCTGCGGTGTCATGTGTCTCGTCGGCGTCGGCCTGGCGATGCTGCTCACCCGGTTCGCCGCGGGAAGGACGCAGGGTGCGGTTGTTCGTGGCGTTGTCACCTCCCCCGGAGGCGCTCGCTGAGGTGAGCGGAGCCGTGGGCCGGGTCAGGGAGGGGTGGCCCGAACTGCGGTGGACGGCCCCCGAGCTGTGGCACGTGACGCTCGCCTTCCTCGGCGAGGTGCCTGACGACAAGCTGCCGTCCCTGTCGGTGCGGCTGGCCCGCGCGGCCGGCCGGTACCCGCCGATGACGCTGGCGTTCGCCGGGGCCGGGGCCTTCCCGTCCGCCAAGCGGGCCAACGTGCTGTGGCTCGGCCTGCGCGGCGGCGAGGCCACGTTGCCGAAGCTCGCCGCCTCACTCGCGGCGGGTGCGCACCGTGCGGGAGCGCGGGAGCCCGAGCGGCGGCGGTTCCATCCCCATCTGACGCTCGGTCGCGCACGGACCGGCCTGGACCTGCGGGAACTGGTCGATTCGCTCGCGGCGTTCGACGGCACGCCGTGGCACGCCGGCACCGTTCATCTGGTGCGCAGCCACCTCGGGCCGCACGTGCGGTACGAGCCGGTGGATGCGTGGCCACTGGCCGGACGCGGCTAGGCTCCTCAAGCGTGGACCGTCCCCGCCGCTGGCTGCTGCCGCTCGTGCTCACGCTGCTGGTGCTCATCGTCGTCGCCGGCGCGCTGCTGCGCTGACGGCGGGGAGCCGAGACCCCCCGCCGCAGAGGTCCTACCAGGCGTACGCCTCGGGTGCGGTGCCGCCGGGACCGGGGAAGATCTCGTCCAGCAGGTCGAGCGTCTTCTCGTCCAGTTCGATCTCCAGTGCGCGCAGGCTGCCTTCGAGCTGTTCCGCGGTGCGCGGGCCGATGATCGGCCCGGTGACGGCCCGCTGCCTGAGCAGCCAGGCGAGCGCGACGTTGGCCGGGTCCTCGCCGAGCTCGTCGCACAGCCCTTCGTACCGCTCGATCTTGTCGCGGTGCTTGTCCAGCTCGCCGAGCATGCGCTCCGACGCCGAGCGGCCCTTGTCGATCTTGCGCAGGACGCCGCCGAGCAGACCGCCGGCCAGCGGGCTCCACGGGATCACGCCGATGCCGTAGTCCTCGCACGCGGGAAGCACTTCGAGCTCGACGGTGCGGGTGAGCAGGTTGTAGTGCGATTGTTCCGACACGAGGCCGCCGAAGCCACGGCGCCGCGCCGTCTCCTGGGCCTTGGCGACGTGCCACCCGGCGAAGTTGGACGACCCCGCGTAGATGATCTTGCCTTGCTGCCGGAGGGTCTCCATGGCCTCCCAGATCTCGTCGAACGGGGTGTCCCTGTCGACGTGGTGCATCTGGTACAGGTCGATGTGATCGGTCTGAAGACGCTTCAGTGAGGCGTCGCAGGCCCGGCGGATGTTCAGCGCGGACAGTTTCTCGTCGTTCGGCCAGTCACCCATCGACCCGTACAGCTTGGTCGCGATGACCGTGCGCTCCCGCCGTCCGCCACCCTGCGCGAACCAGCGGCCGATGATCTGCTCGGTTACCCCCTCGCCCTTCTTCCAGCCGTAGACGTTCGCCGTGTCGAAGAAATTGACGCCGAGCTCGTGAGCCCTGTCCATGATCGTGAAGGAGTCCTCTTCCGAGGTCTCCGGCCCGAAGTTCATGGTGCCGAGGCACAGGCGGCTCACGGAGATGCCGGCGCGTCCGAGGTGCGTGTACTCCATGGACCCACCCTAGGCACCTGGAGTGCGCTCCAGCCCAGCCCTCTTGGTGAGGATCTTTCACAGCAGACCGGTGTCATCCCGGCGCGTGACCGGATCCGCACGTCCGCCACCGGCGCGGCGTGTGACGTGCCGGGGCATGATGTGCGGGTGGGGACTCTACGGGTGGTACGTGTGCTGGCGGTCCTGGCGCTGGTGGCGGTCCCGGCCGCGCCTGCGGCGGCGGGGACGGCCGGCGGCTCCGGCGGCCCGGCCGCGGCGGGGGCCGAGCGGGTGCTGTTCCACTTCAAGGATCCCCGCATCACCGAGTCGAGCGGCCTCGCCGTCTCACCCACCCATCGCGGCGTCTACTACACCCACAACGACAGCGGCGCGGGCCCGGTTTTCTACGCCGTCGGCGGCGACGGCCGCACCAAGGCCGCGTTCACCGTGGCGGGAGCGGCGGCCCGCGACTGGGAGGCCATGGCGGCGTCCGTGGACCCCGCGACGGGCCAGGGGGTGCTGTGGTTCGCCGACATCGGGGACAACCTCAACGGCGCCTGGCCCGACTACTCGATCTACAAGGTGCCTGAGCCGCGCACCCTGCGCGACGCCACCGTGCAGGCCACCCGGTACCGCTTCAAATACGCCGACGGCGGCCGCAACGCCGAAGGAATCATGGTGCATCCCCGCACCGGACGGCTGTACGTCGTGAGCAAGGAGTTCGCCGGTTCGGTCTACCGCGCACCCGCGCGGCTGCGCACCGACCGGGTGAACATGCTGAAGCGTGTCGGTCCCGCACCCATCATGGCCACCGACGCCGCCTACGCGCCTGACGGGTCGAGCTTCGTCATCCGCACCTACCTGTCGGCGTCGCTGTACCGTGCCCCCGGCGAGCTGATCAGCCGCGTCACAATGCCGTCCCTGCGGCAGGCGGAGTCCATCGCCTACACCCGCGACGGCAAATCCCTGCTCACCGGCAGCGAGGGTGTGAACAGCCCGGTGTACGAGGTGCCGTTGCCGACCCGCGCGGCCCCGCGCCGCCTGACCGCCGAGCCGCCGCGCACCCCGGCCGCGCCGAACGGCACGGCCGGTGAGGCGTCGGCCGGTCAGGCGGACGGGGACACCGGCGGCGGTGTCCCCGGTTCTCTGATCGCCTTGTGGCTCGGCATCGCGCTCGGCGCGACCGGCATCATCGCGTTCATCGCTCGCCGCGCTCAGTGACCCGTCCGGTCAGCCCGATCCGGTGCCTGCGGGTTTGTCCACGGCTGCCGGAATCGGTGTGCCTGGCTGCACAGCCGAGCTCGGCGGCACCGGCGGTCTCGGCGGTCCAGGTGGCGTCGGCGGCCCTGGCGGCGTCGGGATCGGCGGGTGCGGTGGTGGGGGAAGGATCGGCAGCCGGGTGCAGGAGATCGACACCGCGTCGATGAAGTTGCCGTACGTCGGGCCGCCGACCGAGGACACCGACTGGATGGCGAACCGGGTGGTGTGCTGGCCAGGAGGAATCAGGTACAGGCCGGTCCTCGTGCCCCACGCGGTGCCGCCGTCGGAGATCAGGGGAGTGAGCTGGCCGAGCGGCACCTGCGCGGTCGTGTTCCCCGGCGGCCCGATGCGTACCCGGATCACGTCCTTCAGTGCGCCGCTGGTGGTTCGGGCCCGGTGGCGGAGCCGCCACACCATATAGGACCCTGGGACGGTCGCCAGGTCCTGGTGGACGGTGGAGGGCCCGGTGCTGTTCAGCTCGGCGAACTGCCGTCCCGCCGCGGCGGGCACCTCTAGGCCGCCGTTGGCGCCGGCGTTGCCGGGGCCCCACAGTTCGATGATGCCGCCTGGCGCGCTGCTCTTCCAGGGCAGGACGTCGTTCCTGAGGTGACCGGGTCCGATGAGCGGCCCCGGCGACTCGAAGCTGCCGTTGCCGAGGTAGCAGGGCCGGACGATCGGCGGAGGGATGGTGTCCGCCACAGCGGAGGCGGTGACACCGGACGCGGCCGTCACGGAGGTGACGGCGGCGAGGAAGAGGACACGCTTCGGCAGGGACGCCGGAGCATGGCGGTGGGTCATGGGTTTCCCTTCGATCGACGTGTCACCCCAGAGACATCTGGGGCCGAGCACGCCGGGACCACCGGATCATGGAGGCGTGCAGGTCGATGTATGCCCTGATCATCCGCGGGCCCGTGGATGGAGGAAGAGATTTGGACCCGGTGCTCCGCCACCTTTACCGAGGGGGTCTCCTATTTCCTGACGTGTCCATCCGCGGGGTGAACGGCTCGCCGCGCAGCGCCTGCTCGACCAGCTCGACGGCCGCCGCGAGCTGTACGAGCCGGGGTCCCTCACGGCGGTAGGTCGCGAGCACCGCCTCGACGGCGTGCGGCGGCAGGTGCTCCTTGAGGTCCACGGCCGCGCCGCGGTACCCGGTGCGTGCCGCCTCGACCATGGCGTTGACGTGGTGGCGTGCCATGCGGGCCAGGGCCAGCGGGTGGCGGCGCAGCACGCCGTACGCGCGGTAGTCCGGTGGCACCGCGTCGAGCAGCCAGGCCACGGCGGACGCCTCCCAGTCGGGGCTACCCGGCGGGTGGACCTCCGGCGGCCATCCAGGTGGCAAGTACACAGGAGAATCCTACCCGAATGTCTGTTCGATAGACTGATGTCACCTGTGGGGTAATTTGCAGGTCAGGTGACCCGAGTGATAAAGCCGTGTGGCGCACCGCGGGTCAACCATGGGAGATTTCCTTTGTGAGCAAGCGAATCGGGGTCGTCGGCGCCGGCATCGTCGGACTGGCGGTGGCGCGCGAACTGGCCGAGCGCGGCGCCGACGTCACGGTGCTCGACAAGGAGGACCGCGTCGCCGCGCACCAGACCGGCCACAACAGCGGCGTCGTGCACGCCGGCATCTACTACACCCCCGGTTCGCTCAAGGCGCGCCTGTGCCGGGACGGTGTCGCGATGCTGCGCGAGTACTGCGCCGAGCACCGCCTGCCGTACGAAGAGGCAGGCAAGCTCGTCATCGCCTCCACCCACGCCGAGCGCGCCGGGCTGCGGCGCATCGCCGAGCGCGCCAAGGAGAACGGCGTGCCGGACATCGCCGAGCTGGACGCCATCGGCCTGCGCGAGGTCGAGCCGCACGCCGTCGGCGTGGCCGCCGTCCACTCACCGCGCACCGCCATCGCGCACTTCCCCGCCGTCGCGCGCCGCCTGGCCCGCGACCTCATGGACCTCGGCGGCACCGTGAAACTCGCGCACCCGGTGCGGGCCGTACGCGAGACCGCGAGCGGTGTGCGGGTGCTGGCGGGGGACGACCGGCTGACGTTCGACCGGCTGGTGTGCTGCGCGGGCCTGAGCTCCGACGACGTCGCCGCCATGGCCGGCCGGTCGGGGGACGTGCGCATCGTGCCGTTCCGCGGGGAGTACTACCGGCTGGCCGGCACCGCCAAGGGGCTCGTGCGCGGCCTGGTCTACCCCGTGCCGGACCCGCGTTACCCGTTCCTCGGCGTGCACCTGACCAAGCGCATCGACGGCGAGGTGCTCGCCGGCCCGAACGCCGTGCTGGCGCTCGCGCGCGAGGGGTACCGCTGGCGCGACGTGTCCCTGCGCGACCTGCGTGACATCGCGACGTGGCCCGGCACGCGGCGGCTCGCGGCCCGCCACTGGCGTACCGGCGTCGCCGAGGTGTACGGCTCGATGGCGAAACGAGCCTTCCTGTCCGCTGTGCGGCGTTATGTACCGGCGCTCACCGGGGCCGACCTCGTCCGCACGGAAGGCGGGGTGCGGGCCCAGGCCGTGGCACGGGACGGGAGCCTCGTGGACGACTTCGTGGTGGACGTGCACGGGCCGGTCATCCTGGTGCGCAACGCGCCGTCACCCGCGGCCACGTCCAGCATGGCGATCGCGCGGCACATCATGGGATTTATCCCGGCCTGAGGTGAGCAGGGCCACTATAGGGTGCGTGACCGAAGTGTCAGAGGCGCGCCTGCTGATCGTCGAGGACGATCCGAACATCCTGGAACTGCTCGCCGCCAGCCTGCGGTTCGCCGGGTTCGAGGTGACCCCCGCGTCCGACGGGGCCGAGGCCGTCGCGGCGGCGCGGCGGCACCGTCCCGACCTGATCGTGCTCGACGTCATGCTGCCGGACATGGACGGCTTCGACGTCGTACGGCGGCTGCGCGGCGGCGGCGCGCGCACACCGGTGGTGTTCCTCACGGCGCGGGACGCCACAGAGGACAAGATCCGCGGGCTGACCCTCGGCGGGGACGACTACGTGACCAAGCCGTTCAGCCTGGAGGAGGTCGTGGCCCGCATCCGCGCGGTGCTGCGCCGCACCGCCGGCGACCCCGCGGTGCCGCCGCCACGCCTGACGTTCGCCGACATCGAACTGGACGAGGAGAGCCACGAGGTGTGGCGGCACGGCACCGTGGTCTCCCTGTCGCCGACCGAGTTCAAGCTGCTGCGGTACTTCATGGCCAACGCCGGCCGGGTGCTGTCCAAGGCCCAGATCCTCGACCACGTGTGGGACTACGACTTCCGCGGCGACGCCGGCATCGTCGAGTCGTACGTGTCCGTGCTCCGCCGCAAGATCGACAACTCCACGCCACGGCTCATCCACACCCTGCGCGGCGTCGGCTACGTCCTGCGCACCCCACCGGCGACGTGATCGCGCGGCGGCTCCCCGGCGGACGGCTGGTGCGGCGCACCCCGCTGCGGGTGCGGCTGATCGCCGCCATGCTGGCGCTGGTGGCCTTCGCGCTCGCCGGCATCGGGATCAGCAGCGTGTCCGTGCTGCGCGGCTACCTGGTGGACCGGGTGGACCAGCAGCTCGGCATGTTCACCAGGGACGTCGGCCGGTCCGTGCTCCGCGGCGGCGGCCCGGCCTCGCGCGTGCCACCCAACGGCCTGATCCAGGTACGCGGCCCCGACGGCAAGGTCCTCGTCACCTTGGCCGGCCTGGACGCCGAACGCATCCCCGGCCCCACGCTTCCCCGGCCAGAGGTCCGCCTCATGGAACCCGTCACGGTGCCGGCCGAGTCAGGCGGCGGAAGCTGGCGCACCCGGGTCGTCTCGGTGAACGGCGAAGGCAGCGTGCTCATCGCCATCGACCTGTCCTCCGTCGACCAGATCACCACCCGCCTCGCGCTCACCGAACTGCTGGTCGGCGGGGTCGTGATAATCGTCCTCGCCGTCCTCGTCGTGGTCATCGTCCGCCGCAGCCTGCGTCCCCTGGTCGAGATGGAACACACCGCCGCCGCCATCGCCGCCGGAGACCTGGCACGCCGCGTCCCCGACGCCGACCCCCGCACCGAGGTCGGCAGCCTGGCCGCGTCCCTGAACGGCATGCTGGCCCAGATCGAGGCCGCCTTCCGCGCCAGGGAGATCTCCGAGTCCGCCGCGCGGACCTCCGAGGAACGCATGCGCCGCTTCATCGCCGACGCCTCCCACGAACTGCGCACTCCTTTGACGTCCATCCGCGGCTTCGCCGAGTTCTACCGCCAGAACCCCGCCGGCGACCCCGTCCGCCTCATGCGCCGCGTCGAGGACGCCGCGGCCCGCATGGGGGTGCTGGTGGAGGACCTCCTTCTGCTGGCCCGCCTCGACCAGCAACGTCCCCTGTCGGTCCACCCCGTCGACCTGCTGGCCCTCGCCGCCGAAGCCGTACAGGACACCCGCATCCTCGCCCCCGGCCGCGACATAGCCCTGGAGATCACCGGCGACGTGGCCCCCATCGTCCCCGGCGACGACATCCGCCTCCGCCAGATCCTCACCAACCTCCTGAGCAATGCCCTGACCCACACCCCGGAGAAGACCCCCATAACGGTCCGCGTAGGCACCACCGGCCCGACCGCCTACCTGGAGGTCGAGGACAAGGGCCCCGGCCTGACCGAGCAGGAGGCCCGGCAGGTCTTCGAACGCTTCTACCGCGCCGACCCCAGCCGCACCCGGACCACCGACACCACCGGCACCGGCCTCGGCCTCGCCATAGTCGCGGCCCTGACCGAAGCCCACAACGGCCAGGCCACCGTGACCTCCACCCCCGGCGCCGGCGCGACGTTCCGGATCACCCTCCCCCTGACCCCCGACCTCCACCCCCCTCACCCGGAACCCGGCGCCTCGTACGGCTGAGGTTTCTCGTTGCCAGGAAACCTTCAGGGACGGTGGAGGTTGATCCAAGCGAGGCTTGCCAGGCTTCGGTGTCGTGAAGTTGTCGACGAAACGCAGAGCGCTGGTTGTGAACGGCGTGCTGGCGGTGCTGCTGATAGGTGGCGCGGGTGTCGCGTTCGCCTCATTGACCGGCGGACCGGCGCAGGAGGCCGCGCCGCCGGCGGCCCGGGTGAGCCGGGGGAGTGTCATCGCGACGGTCTCGGCGTCCGGCGCGGTGGAGAGCGCGCGGACGCGGTCGCTGTCCTTCGGCGCCACCGGCACGGTCAAGAAGATCTACGTCGAGGCCGGGGAGAAGGTCGCCAAGGGCAAGGTGCTGGCCCGCCTGGACGACACCGCGGCCCGTGAGGCGGTGGACGCCGCCGAAGCGAGCCTGAACGCGGTGTACGACACCGACACCTCGACGGCGCAGGGCTACTCGCAGTACATCCAGGCGAGGAACGCCTACCGCGAGGCCCGGCGCACCCTGGACGGCACCGTCATCAAGGCCCCGTTCGCGGGAACCGTCACCGCGGTGAACGGCACGGTCGGCGGGGGTTCATCAGGCACCGGCACGTCGAGCACCGGCGACGCGGCGTCGTCCGGCGGCTTCATCGACATCGCCGACACCGGCAGGCTCCAGGTCGTCGGGGACTTCACCGAGTCCGACGTCACCAAGCTGAAGACCGGCGGACCCGCCACCGTGACCTTCGACGCGCTCCCAGGCGTCTCCGCCTCAGGCAAGGTCACCCGTGTCTCCCCGGTGCCGCAGACCACCGACAACGTCGTCCAGTACGCGGTCACGATCTCCCTCACCGGCGTGCCGAAGACCGTACGTCTCGGCCAGACCACCAGCGTGCAGGTCGTCGTGGCCAAGGCCGACGGCGTGCTCACCGTCCCCACGTCGGCCGTCACCACCGCAGGCGGCCAGAGCACCGTCACGGTTCTCCGGAACGGCCGGCGCGTCCCCACCCGCGTCGAGGTCGGCGTACGCGGCGACGGCACCACCGAGATAGTCTCCGGCCTCGGCGAAGGCGACCAGGTGGTGCGCACCGCCACGACCACCGACAGCGGCCGGCAGAACGGCTTCCCCGGCGGCGGGTTCCCCGGAGGCGGCGGCATTCGCGTCGGCGGCGGAGCCGGCCGGTGACCGCCGTGACCGACGCGCCGGTGCTCGACGTGCGGGCCGTCACCAAGACGTACGGCACCGGTGACACGGCTGTGCGCGCCTTGCGCGGCGTGTCCCTGACGGTGCGGCGAGGCGACTACGTGGCCATCATGGGTGCGTCCGGCTCAGGCAAGTCGACCCTGATGAACATCCTCGGCTGCCTGGACGTCCCCACCGGCGGCGGCTACCGGATCGACGGCACCGACGTCGGCGCGCTGGACGAGCGTCAGCTCGCCATCCTGCGCAACCGCAAGATCGGCTTCGTGTTCCAGTCGTTCAACCTGATCCCGAGGATGAGCGCGCTGGCGAACGTCGAGCTGCCGCTGGCGTACGGCGGGGTGGGGGCCGCGGTGCGCCGCCGCCGGGCTCTCGCCGCGCTCGGCCAGGTGGGGCTGTCCGACCGGGTGCACCACGAGCCGAACGAGCTGTCCGGCGGCCAGCAGCAGCGGGTCGCCATCGCCAGGGCCCTGGTCACCGCGCCGGCGCTGCTGCTGGCCGACGAACCGACCGGCAACCTCGACACCCACTCGACCGCCGACGTGCTGCGCATCCTGGACGACCTGAGCGCAGGTGGCCGCACCATCGTGCTCATCACCCACGAGGACGACGTGGCCGCGCACGCCGGACGCGTCATCCGCCTCGTCGACGGCGAGGTCGTCGAGGACCGCCGCCGGACCGGCGTCCCCGGAGCGGCGCGGTGAACGCGCTGGAGGTCATGCGGTTCGCCGTGCGCGGCCTGACCGCCAACAAGCTGCGCAGCGCGCTCACCACACTCGGCATCCTCATCGGTGTCGCCGCGGTCATCCTGCTGGTCGCGGTCGGCGAAGGCACCTCGCGCGCCATCCAGGAGAACATCCAGCGCCTCGGCTCCAACACCCTGACCGTGACGCAGTCCCTGTCCGGCAACGGCAGAGGCGGCGGTGGAGGTGTCTTCGCCGGTGCGGCACAGGAGCAGCAAGGCACCGGCCCCCGCACGCAGGCCAAGGACCTGAGTCTCGACGACGCCAAGGCCCTGGCCGACACCGCCGCCGCACCGTCGGTGAAGAGCGTCTCGCCGGTGGTCGCCGCGGCGGCGCAGACCCTCACCTACGAGGGTGCGAGCCACACCGTGAGCCAGTTCGTCGGCACGTACCCGAGCTACTTCGAGGCGTCGAACAAGCCGGTCGCCACGGGGTCGTACTTCTTCGAGGATGACGTGCTGAACGCGCGCAAGGTCGTCGTGATCGGCCACACCGTGGCGGAGGAACTGTTCGGCGCGGTGGACCCGGTCGGCAAGAAGATCGCTGTCGGCGGTGTGCCGTTCACCGTGCTCGGCGTGCTCAAGGAGTCAGGCTCGTCCGGTTTCCAGGACGCCGACGACGTCGCCGTCGCACCGCTGCAGGCCGTGCAGCAGAGCCTGACCGGTTTCGGACCGCTCGGACAGATCATCGTGCAGGCCAAGGACGCCGCCTCGGTCGACGCGGCGCAGGCCGAGATCACCTCGGTGCTGGACGAGCGGCACGGCATCACCGGCACCGCCGCCGCGGACTACCGCATACTCAACCAGGCGGCGCTGCAGGAGACGGTGGCCACCGCGACCGGCACGTTCACCGTTCTGCTCGGCGCGGTGGCGGCGATCAGCCTGCTGGTCGGCGGCATCGGCATCACCAACATCATGCTGGTGACGGTGACCGAGCGGACCAGGGAGATCGGCATCCGCAAGGCCATCGGCGCGCCTCGTGGCGCGATCCTCGGCCAGTTCCTCGCCGAGGCGACGATGCTCAGCCTCGTCGGCGGGATCCTCGGCGTGATCATCGCGGTGGTCGGCGCGTCGTTCACCGTCGCGGGATTCAAGCCGGTCATCGTCCCCGGTTCGATCGTGCTGGCCCTCGGGGTGTCGGTCGCCATCGGGTTGTTCTTCGGCAGTTATCCGGCCAACCGTGCCGCGAAGCTGCGTCCCATCGAGGCGCTGCGGCACGAGTGACGACAGGAGTGGGTATGGGTCTGAGCAGGCGTAAGGCGTCTGAGCCTGACGGCGGCCTGGGTGACTCGCCGTTCGGCGGCGACCTGGCGGCCGAGCTGACGCCACGGCCGCAGGCGGCGCGCACGCCGAGGCTGACGATGGTCCTCGGCGCCGGTGTGCTGCTGGTGGCCGGCATGATGATCGGCATCCAGGCGCAGAAGACGTTCGGCGGCGGTCGCGCGGCGGCGGCGCAGGCACTGCTCGCCGGCGGCGCGAGCGGCGGGCCTCTCGGGGCCGGCACACAGGGTCAGGAGGCCGGGGGCTCGGGGGCCGGCACGCAGGGCCAGGGGGCCGGGGGATTCGGCCGGCGCGGTGCGGCCCCGGGTCAGCAGGCCGGTGAGGTGACGTTCGGCACGGTGCAGCTCGTGGACGGCCGGAAGATCTACCTGCGGACCATGGCCGGCGAGACGGTGGTCGTCGCCACCACAGGCGACACCAAGGTGCGGATCACCGAGGAAGGAGCGGTCAAGGACATCAAGCCCGGCAGCGCCGTCGTCGTACAGGGAAAGCGGGGCCAGGACGGCACGGTGGCCGCCACCACGGTCGACCAGGGTGGCCTCGGCGGCCGTGGCCCCCGGAACGGTGGGTGAGCGATGACCGGAGAGGCGCGGCTGCTCGTCGTGGACGACGAGCCGAACATCCGTGAGCTGCTGTCGGCGTCCCTCAAGTACGCCGGCTTCGACGTGGTGACCGCCTCGGACGGCCGGGAGGCGGTGCAGCTCGCCGAGCGGGTGCGGCCCGATCTCGTGCTGCTGGACGTCATGCTGCCGGACATGGACGGCTTCACGGTGGCGAACCGGCTCGCCGCGTCGGGCCGGCGCGTCCCCGTGCTGTTCCTCACCGCACGCGACTCCACCGAACACAAGATCACCGGTCTTGGTCTCGGCGACGACTACGTCACCAAGCCGTTCAGCCTGGAGGAACTGCTGGCCCGCATCCGCGCCGTCCTGCGCCGCACCCGCGCCGACCTCGATCTGCCGACTCGCCTCCAGGTCGCCGACCTGGAGATGGACGAGGAAGGCCACCAGGTGTGGCGCGCGGGACAGCGGGTGAAGCTGTCCCCCACCGAGTACAAGCTGCTGCGCTACTTCATGGTCAACGCGGGCCGTGTGCTGTCCAAGACACAGATCCTCGACCACGTGTGGAACTACGACTTCGGCGGCGATCACAACGTCGTCGAGTCGTACGTCTCCTATCTCCGCCGCAAGATCGACACAGTGGACCCCCGCCTCATCCACACCCTCAGAGGAGTCGGCTACGTGCTCCGCGCACCCGCACGCCTTCCATGAGCTGATTGTCCACAGCCTGTGGACGGCCCTGCCGGACCCCTTGGGACTCCGTCGACCCCACGACGACCGCATCACGCTCACCACGACCCCATGTGCCGGCTGACATGGCCTTCCACCTGCGGAAAGTTGACAGCGGACGCTCAGGTTCGCCGAATGTTCCACGGAGATTGGTGAGGTTTGATGGAGCGTGCCGGAATCCCCGGATGTCTTGAGGAGCCGACATCATGATCAACTCGCGTGCGCTGGGTGCCGCCGCCGCGGCATCGGCCGTCCTGCTCGCCTCCGGTTGTGCCGGAGTCGCGAACGGTGCCGCCGGTGCTCCTCCGTCACCGTCACCGTCCTCGTCTCCGTCCGCGTCCGGTGACGGACGCGCCGCCTTCGCCGAGTGCATGCGCGAACACGGCGTCACCCTCCCACCCGGCCACCGGGACGGCCCCCCGACGGCACGGCCGAGCGCGCCGAGCGCCGTACCGCCAAGCGCCGCGCCGTCAGCTCCGCCGAGCGCCGCACCGCCGAGCACCACCCCTTCGGGTCCGCCGAGTGCCGCGCCGCCGGACACTCCGGGTGCCGCTCCGACGGCACGGCCGAGCGGTCCGCCGTCCTCGGCCCCTGGTGGCCCGCCGCACAGGGAAGGCAGAAGAGGCGGCTTCGGCCCCATGAGCCCTGAGCTGCGCGAGGCGCTGGAGGCGTGCCGTTCGCTGCTGCCGGAACCCGCGCGGGGACCGTGGTCGCACGGCCGCATGGACGCCGAAGCCTTCAAGGCGTTCCGCGCCTGCATGAAGGACAACGGCGCCGAGATCACCGGTGAGAACCTCCGCGACCACCACAAACGTGACGACCCCAAGGCGGCCGAGGCACTGAAGAAGTGCCGCACCCTCCTGCCGGCCCCCGGTCCGGGCCACGGAGGACCAGGAAAGCACTGGCACGACGGCCGTCGTGGACCCGGCGCACCCGGCACCAGGCCAGGTGGCCCCGGCGCCACCCCGGCCCCCGGCGCACCCGGCACGACACCAGGCGGCCCCGGAACTCCTGCGGACCCCGGCACCACTCCAGGCGGCCCCGGCCCCACCTCCGCACCCGGCGTTCCCGGCGCCACGCCGAGCCCCGCGAGCGCCGCCGCCGCGTGACCGGTGTGCCGCCTGTGTGCCTCGTTCAGGTGGCATAGTGATCGGTAGGGGTCGTTCACCTGGGGGAACGGCGCCGATCAGATGACCGGCGGATAGCTCGCGGCGGGTGGGGCATGACCGTTCGTATGGTGGGGCACAACGGGCTGCACGCGGCACTCGAAACCCTGCGACGCCGGCTCGATCACGATCTGTTCCCCCTCGCGATCGGCGACGTCGAGGCGCATCGCCGTGACCTGAGGGAGCTCAGGGGCCAGCTCGACGACTATCTGCTGCCGCGGGTCGCGGCCATGGACGCGCCGCTGCTCGCCGTGGTCGGCGGATCCACGGGGGCCGGCAAGTCCACTCTGGTCAACTCGCTGGCCCAGGCCGACATCACCGAGCCGGGGGTGCTGCGGCCGACGACGCTGGCCCCGACCCTGGTGGCCAACCCGGCGGACGAGGCGTGGTTCGGTCGGCCGAACGTCCTGCCGGGGCTCGCCAGGCGCACCGGCGGCGGACGCGGCGAACCCGGCACGCTGCGTGTCGTCACCACCGACACGCTTCCACCGGGCCTGGCCCTGCTGGACGCTCCGGACATCGACTCGGTGGTCACCGCCAACCGCGAGGTCGCGGCGCAGCTCCTCGCCGCCGCCGACCTGTGGCTGTTCGTCACGACGGCGGCCCGCTACGCCGACGAGGTCCCCTGGGGTTTCCTGCGCGTCGCCAGGGAACGCAGCACGGCCCTCGCCGTCGTGCTCGACCGGGTGCCGCCGGAGGCCAGAGGCCCGGTGACGGCCCATCTGCAGCGCCTCCTCGACGAGAACGGCCTCGCGGGGACGCCGCTGTTCCCCGTACCCGAGGTGGCTCTGCCGCACGACAACGCGCGCCTGCCGGGTGAGGCGGTCCGCGCCATCCGCGACTGGCTGTCGAGCCTCGCCGCCGACGCTCAGGCCCGCGCCGAGGTCGTCCGCCGCACCCTCGCGGGTGCGCTGGACAGCCTCGCGGTCCGGGTCCCCGCGCTCGCCGACCAGGTGGAGCGGCAGCGAGCGGGCCTCGCGGACCTGCGCCGGTCGGTCGACTCGGCGTACGGGTCGGCGATGGCCGTGTTCGACGACGGCATCAGGGACGGCTCTCTGCTCCGCGGCGAGGTGCTGACCCGGTGGCAGGACTTCATCGGCACCGGCGACTTCATGCGGTCGCTGGAGTCGCGGGTCGGCCGGTTGCGTGAACGGCTCGTGTCGGTCTTCACCGGCCGTCCCGCCTCCGACACCAGGCTCCGCGCGGCGCTGGAGTCCAGCGTGGAGGCTTTGATCCGCTCCGCGGCGGACGGCGCGGCCGAGCGCGTGCTGGAGGCGTGGTCCGGCATGCCGGCCGGCCGTGACGTCCTGGAGAAGGCCGGGGTGGTGACGGCCGGACGGCTCGGCCGTGCCTCGTCCACACTGGCGGCGCGCGCTGAGGCGGCGATCCGTGGCTGGCAGGGGTACGTCCTGGAGCTGGTCGCCAAGGAAGGCGCTGAACGGCGCACCACGGCCAGGGTCGCGTCGTTCGGCGTGAACGGCGCCGGCCTGCTGCTGATGCTGGCCGTGTTCGCCTCCACCGGCGGTCTCACCGGCATCGAGGTCGGCATCGCCGGCGGCACCAGCGTCCTCAGCCAGAAACTCCTCGAAGCCATCTTCGGCGACCAGGCCGTACGCTCCCTGACCCAGGCCGCACGTGAGGACCTGCGGCACCGCGTCGGTGTGCTGTTCGAGGAGGAGTCCGCACGCTTCACCGACCTGCTCACCGGCGTGGAGCCGCCTGCCGACACCGCGGCCGGCCTGAGAGAGGCGGCTCTGGCCGTACGGAACCGGCGCGACGAGGTGAACGGAGCCGCACCGCCGGCGCCGGTGGACGCTCCGGCCGATGCCAAGCCGGTGGACACCGGTTCGACGCCGGCCGGCAGGCAGATCGGCCCCGGACCTGCGGACGCTCCGGCCGACGCGAAACCGGCGGGTTCTCCCGCCGACTCCAAGCCGATGGACCGGTGATGAGGACGATGCGGCGGCCACGGGCCGTGTCACTGGACGATCGGCTGGAGGCGTTGGCCGAGGCCGTGGAGCTCGCCGAGGGGCGGCTGGATCCGGCGGCGGTGGCGCGAGCGCGGGCCGTGGTGGACCGGGCCGGGGTGCGGCGCGGGTTGTCGGTGGACCACACGGTGGTGGCGCTCGCGGGGGCCACAGGCAGCGGCAAGTCGTCGCTGTTCAACGCGCTGTCCGGCACGTCGCTGTCCCCGGTCGGCGTGACCCGTCCGACGACGTCCACGGCGCAGGCCGCCATGTGGGACCCCGAGGGGTCGGCCGGTCTGCTCGACTGGCTGGAGGTCCCCCGCAGGCACGAGGTCGAGTCGGGCCCCGACGCGCTGTCCGGCCTGGTGCTGCTCGACCTGCCTGACCACGACTCCATCGAGCTCGCGCACCGCCTGGAGGTGGACCGGCTGGTCGCGGTGGTCGACCTGCTCGTGTGGGTCCTCGACCCGCAGAAGTACGCCGACGCCGCCGTCCACGAGCGTTACCTGCGGCGGCTGTCACGCCACCAGGACGTCATGGTGATCGTCCTGAACCAGGCGGACCGGCTTTCCCCCGCCGCCGCCGACCGCTGCCTGTCCGACCTGCGCCGCCTGCTGGAGGAGGACGGCCTGTCCCGTGTCCCGGTGCTCGCCACCTCCGTCACCACCCGCGCCGGTGTGGACGAACTCCGCACGACCCTAGCCAAACGCGTGGCCGACCGCCGCTCCTGGTCGGCCCGGCTGGCCGCCGACGTCGGTGCCGCCGCGGACGTCCTCGCGAACGCCGGCGGCGCGGACACCACGTCCCCGGAGGCGCGAGAGGTCCTGGCGCTGCCGGACGGCCCGCGTGTGAAGGACGCCGGCGAGCTTTCCAAGGAGCTGACCGGCCAGGTGCGTCCGCTGACGGCGGCGCTGGCCGAGGCGGCCGGGGTGCCGGTGGTGGTCGCGGCGGTGGCGAAGGCGCACCGGCATCGCGCGGTGACGGCGACCGGCTGGCCGGTGACCCGGTGGGTCCGGCGCCTGCGTCCCGACCCGCTGCGGCGGCTGCGCCTCGGCGGCCCCACGGGACAGACCCCCGCGCTCACCTCGATCCCGCGCGCCGACATCGTCCAGCGTTCCCGCATGGACCTGGCGATCAGGGACACCGGAGCCGCCGCCTCGGCCGGCCTCGCCGAACCCTGGGCCACCGCCGTACGGCACTCGGCGCGGTCCCACGCGGACGAGCTGGCCGACCGCCTGGACCGCGCCGTCGCCACCACCACGGCCGGCGCCGGCCGCCGTCCCCGCTGGTGGCGCGTCGCAGGCGTCCTGCAGTGGCTGCTGTTCGCCGCCATGGTGGCAGGCGCGCTCTGGCTCGCCGGCCTGTTCTTCGTCGACTACCTGCGTCTCCCCGAGGTCCCCACCCCGACGGTCGGCGACCTTCCCCTCCCCACCACCATCCTGGCCGGCGCCGCCTTGGCCGGTCTGCTGGTGGCACTGCTGTGCCGCGTGGCCGCCGCCATCGGCGCTCGCCGCCGCGCGAGGAAGACCCGCCGCGCGCTCACCACCGCCATCGAGGCGGTGGCGCACGACCTGGTCCTCACCCCGGCCCAAGAAGAACTCTCCCGGGCCCACCGCTTCGACACTCTCCTCGCGACGGCCCGCGGCTGAGCCGGCGGGCCGTGCCAGGCGTCCTCAGGGACGGGTGTCGGGCTTGGCGGCGGGTTCGGGGTTCTGCACGGAGCTCAGACCGGCCAGCGGGTCGGGGACACCCGCGCTGAGCTGGCGCGGAGTGGCCTCGGCGTCGGCGATGGCCTCCTCGGCGGCCTTCGCGGCGGACGACGCCTCCGAGTGGGCCCTGTCCTTGCGCGGCGCCGTGTCACGGGTGGCGTCCGACGGCGGCAGCGACTCGGTGAAGGCCCGGGAGACACCCTGGAGAGCCGAGGTCACCTCGCTCGGGATCACCCAGAAGGTGTTGCCTTGACCCTTGGCCAGCTCGGGAAGCACCTGGAGGTACTGGTACGCGAGCAGCTTGGGGTCGGGGTCGTTGCGGTGCACGGCCTGGAAGACCTCGTCGATGGCCTGCGACTGACCTTCGGCACGCAGGATCGCGGCGGTCCGCTCACCTTCGGCGCGCAGGATGGAGCTCTGCTTCTCACCTTCGGCGGTGAGGATCTGCGACTGCCGTGAACCTTCGGCGGTGAGGATGGCGGCGCGCTTGTCGCGTTCGGCGCGCATCTGCTTCTCCATCGCCTCCTTGATGGTCCGCGGCGGGTCGATGGCCTTGATCTCGACCCGGTTGACCCGGATGCCCCACTTGCCGGTCGCCTCGTCCAGCACGCCGCGCAACTGGCTGTTGATGGTGTCGCGCGAGGTCAGCGTCTTCTCCAGGTCCATGCCGCCGACCACGTTACGCAGCGTGGTCACGGTGAGCTGCTCGACACCCTGGATGAAGTTGGCGATCTCGTACGCCGCGGCGCGCGGGTCGGTGACCTGGAAGTACAGCACGGTGTCGATGTCCACCACGAGGTTGTCCTCGGTGATCACCGGCTGCGGCTGGAACGACACCACCTGCTCACGCAGGTCGATGAGAGGACGTACCCGGTCGATGAACGGGATCACGAAGTTCAGGCCGGGCCCGAGGGTGCGGTGGAAACGGCCGAGCCGTTCGACGTTCCCCGCACGGGCCTGCGGCACGATGCGCACGGACCGCAGAACGATGATCACCGCCAGTATGGCGATCACGATTCCGGCGATGGCTGCGGTGTCCATTACTCACTCCCCCTGAGCTGCTCGCGCGGATAGACCAGGGCCGTCGCACCCTCGATCTCGATGACGTCCACCGTCGCGCCGGCCGGGATGACCTGCGTCTCGTCGTAGCAACGCGCGGACCACTCCTCGCCGTTGATGCGGACCCGGCCGTCATGGCCGGTGACCTCGCGGGTGACGAACGCGGACCTGCCGACGAGCGCGGATATGCCGAACCGCTGCGGCGGCGGCTGCTTGAGGTACCGCTGCGCGATGGGCCGCAGCAACACCAGGCTGGAGATCGACGACACGATGAAAACGGCGAGCTGCACCCCGACCGGCAACCCGATCGCGGCGACCACCGCTGTGAGCAGCGCCGCCGCACCGAGCAGGCCGAGGGCCGCGGTCAGGGTGAAGATCTCCGCCACCCCGAGCACCGCGGAGAGGATCAACCAGAAGATCCACGAGTCCATGCGGCCCTCCTTCAAAAAGAAGAACGCGTTACAGGCTCCGAAGGTTCCCCTGAACCAACCTGAACCCCCGCGTCAGTGACGTGAGGTGACGAACGTCTCACTGCTTCTCACCGGACCCGTTCGGGCCTGCCGGACTGTCTCACGGACCCGTACGGACCGGCTCCTCACGGACCTGTAAAGCCCGGCCGGACCGTCTCTCACGGACCCGTTCAGGCCGGCCGGACCGTCTCTCACTGACCTGTACGGGCCGGCTGGACCGTGCCGGAAACCTCCCCGAGCGCGATGCGCGTGCCGTCCGGCCCCGGAGCGGTCGCGGTGACGGTCACCGTGTCGCCGTCCTCCAGGAACGTCCGCGTGCGGCCGTCGGCGAGCTTCAGCGGCTCGGCGCCGTTCCACGTCATCTCGATGAACGACCCCCGCTGACCCGCGTCCGGCCCCGACACCGTGCCGCTCGCGAACAGGTCACCGGTGCGCAGCCGCGCGCCGTTCACCGTCATGTGGGCCAGCATCTGGTCAGGCGTCCAGTACATCTCCCGGTACGGCGGCCGCGACACCACCTCACCGTCCAGCAGCACCTCCATGGCGATGTCCAGCCCCCACCGCTCCCTGCGCCGCAGGTAGTCAAGCGGCTCGGGCTCCTGCGCGCGGCCCGGCAGCCGCGCGTGCGCGAGCGCCTCGAGCGGAGTGACCCACGCCGACATGGACGTGGCGAACGACTTGCCGAGGAACGGCCCGAGCGGCACGTACTCCCACGCTTGGATGTCCCTGGCACTCCAGTCGTTGACGAGCGCCACCCCGAACACATGCTCGGCGAAGTCCCCCGCCGGCTCCCCGAGCCCCGTCGGAGTGCCGACGACGAACCCGAGCTCCGCCTCGATGTCGAGTTTCACCGACGGCCCGAACACCGGCCGCTCACCACCGGCCGCCGGCGGTCGCTGACCCCGTGGCCGCACCACCGGCGTGCCGGACACCACGACGGTCCCCGACCGGCCGTGGTACCCCACCGGCAGGTGCCGCCAGTTCGGCTTCAACGGGTTCTCGTCCGGCCGGAACATGCGGCCGAGATTGGTGGCGTGCTCCAGCGAACAGTAGAAATCGACGTAGTCCCCGACCTCTATCGGCAGATGCATGCGCACTCGCTCAAGCGGTACCAGATGCGGTTCGAGCGCCGCGCGGTTGGCCGCCGCCTCCGGCGCCTCGGCGTCCAGCAGCCGCTGCACCCGCCGCCGCGTGTCGTGCCACGCCGTACGACCCCGCGCGATGAAGGCGTTGAGGCTGCCGCTCGCGAACACCTCGTCATGCAGCACCGGCGCCAGATCGAGCACCTGGTCACCGACCCGCACCCCCACCCGGGCCCGCTCCCCAGGCAAGGAGAACACCCCGTACGGCAGGTTCGCCGTGGTGTACCCCGAAGAGTCGGCCCCCGGCACCCACGACGACGGCCGCGCGGTGGCCGTGGCCCGGTGACCGTCCACCAGCCCCAGCGTCCGCAGATCCGCGACCGGCGTGCGCGTGTTGCACGACCCGTACGAAACGAACAGCTCCCTGGCCCGCCGTGCCGTCTCCACCGGCACCGCGCCGGCCCGCCGCGCCAGCTCGTGCCGGTCCATGCTCTCCAGCACCGGCACCGGATCGCGTCCTTCCACGGCCGCGCACACCGCGAGCAGCAGATTGAGGAACCCGTGCCGATAGGCGCCGATCGACGGATCGGGATGCCGTACGGCGTGATGCAACCCCGCGGTCGCCTTGAACGGAATGCCGTTCTCCACACAGTGGACGAAGAACCCCGCCAGCTCATGCGCCGTAGGAGTGTGATCGGCCGTCACCCCACCACAACGCACCTTCAACCCCACACCGGCCGGCACATGATGCGTCTCCCCGGCCGGCACCTCCACGAACAACCGCGCGTCCTCAGGAACCTGAACCAGCCGCACGACATCCTCGACACTGCTCCCCGCAGGCAGCCGCACCTCGATCAGCTCGACCTCGATCAGCGGCTCCCCGGCGATCACGTCGAGCCGCACCGGCTCCGGCGCGTCCAGAATGACCCCGAGCCGCACCGGCCGTATCGCCGTGGCCCGCAACTCGTCCAGTCTCCCCGCCGGACAAAGGAACCGATGCGTCAGCACCGGACTCCCTCCGTCCTCATCCTCGGCGTGCCTCCGCACCGCCGCCGACATAGGCAGCAATGACGGCGGGAACAACCCCGCGTCGTCCACCAACGACTCCAGCAGCGGCCCGACCCCACCGACCCCGCCGAACCCCGCGGCCTCTGGCATGATCATCGGGCCCACGTCCACGCATAGTCCGGATCCTCGCAGGCCAGCGCCGCGTCCCCGAGATCCAACGGCCGGAAGGTGTCCACCATCACCGCCAGCTCACTGGTGACCGTGTGCCCCTTCTCCACCGCCGCCACCGCCGCCTCGACGGCCCCCGGCTGCGGTCCGTGCGTGAACCCCGCCGGATGCAACGACACCGACCCGACGTCGATCCCCGACCCCTTACGCGCCGTGTAGTCCCCACCCACGTAGAACATGAACTCGTCGGAGTCCACGTTGTGGTGGTTGTACGGAATCGGCACCGCCTCAGGATGGAAGTCCAGCGGCCGAGGACAGAACGAGCAGATCACGAACCCCGGCCCCTCGAACGTCTGATGCACCGGCGGCGGCGCATGCGTCCGCTTAACGATCGGCTCGAAGTCGGAGATGTTGAAGGCGTACGGATACAGACACCCGTCCCACCCGACCACATCGAACGGATGATGCGCGTAGGTCAGCCGGGTCAACCCACCCCGGGTCCGCACCAGCACCGTCGTCTCCCCGTCCTCCACCAGCCACGGCTCCGACGGCACCCGCAGATCCCTCTCACAGTACGGCGCATGCTCCAGGAACTGTCCGTACTGCGACAGATACCTCCGAGGCGGCCGGATGTGCCCCGAAGCCTCGATCACCAGCCCCGTGACCGCCCCCTGAGGCACCCACCGATGAATCGTCCCGGTGGGAACGACGACATAGTCCCCCTCACCGACCTCCAGCACCCCGTAAGTGGACTCCAGCCGCGCCGACCCCGACGCGATGTAGACACACTCGTCCCCCTTGGAGTCCCGATAAAGCTCACTCGCTCGATCGGCCCCCACGTACGACATGCGGACATCCCCGTTCCCCGCCAGCGGCTGCCGCGAGGTGACCATGTCCCCCCCGACGGGAAGCCGCGAAGTCCGGAAATGCCGAGGAGAAAGCGGCATGTTCGCCGACAGCCCCACCCGAGCTCCTTCGGTGACCGCCTCCGCCTTCACGATCGCCGTAGGCAGATACCGGTGATAGAGCAAGGAGGAGTCCGAGGAGAACCCTTCCTCCCCCATCAACTCCTCCGCGTACAGCCCCCCATCAGGCTTCCGGAACTGCACATGCCGCTTCCGAGGCACCTCACCCACACTGCGGTAGTACGGCACGGCCCACTCCCTCCGTACGCATATCGGACAACGTTGTCCTCTATACGTACGATCCGCCATCCATCAGACGATGTCAACCTCGCCACCGCCATGACCTCGGCCGCCGGCTGAGCGTGGGTTCGGCGGGTGGTGGGGGTCAGGTGGCGGCGCATAATCGGATATGTGGATCACAAGGGGGGGCCGGAGTCGGCGCAGACGTTGGAGCGGGGGTTGCGGTTGTTGCGGCTGCTCGCCGATGGTCATCGGGCTCGTACGCCTACCGAGTTGGCGTTGGAGCTGGGGTTGAGCCGGCCGGTGGTGTATCGGCTGCTCACCACCTTGCAGAACGAGGGGTTCGCGCGGCGGGATGCCGAGGGGAGGGTGCATCTCGGGTTCGGGGTGTTGGCGCTGGCGCGGGCCGTGCAGCCGTTGTTGCGTGCGGCGGCGTTGCCGGCGTTGCGGCGGCTGGCCGAGGAGGCGGGGGCCACGGCGCATCTGACGGTGGCGGAGGGGGACGAAGGGCTCGCCATCGCCGTCGTCGAGCCGAGTTGGACGGACATGCATGTGGCCTATCGGGAAGGGGCCCGGCATTCGTTGTCGCGGGGAGCCGCAGGAGTGGCGATCCTGGCGGCGCGGGACGCGGCGTACGACGGGGGGTACACGGTGACGGAGGGACAACTTCAGGAAGGGGCCCGGGGGGTCGCGGCTCCGTTGACCGGGGTGCCGTGGCTGGAGGCGTCGGTGGGGATCGTGACGTTCGGCGCGCTCGACGCCGCCGCTGTCGGTCCGCGTGTGGTGGCTGTGGCGGCGGAGATCGGCGCGGCGCTCGTCTGAGTGACGCCGTGCACGGTTGAGTGGTGCGGGACCGGCTGCGCGCGGCGTGCACGGTCGAGTGGTGCGGGTCCGGTTGTGTGCGGCGTGCACGGACGAGTGGCGTGAGAGCGGCGGTGCTGCATGAAGGGTCGCGTCACCGCGCTACGTGCACGGGGATTCATGGTGGCCGGTGTGGTGGTGTGGCGCTCATGTCAGGTGTGTCTGAGTGGTGGTGTGCCTCGTTGACGCACGGTTCGGGGCTCACTTGTGAGTGGTGTGGTGGGTGAACTCGGCGGGCCGTGTCGGTGAGGAATCCCTGTGAGTCTCTGGCCGAGTAAAGAAACGGCCGATACAGTCGTTACGCTCGATTCGGACGATCACTGCTTAATCACGACACTGCCGTACGAGGAGACGCTTGATGCGCATCAGGAGAGCCTTCGCCATGGGTGCCGCACTCACCGTGCTCGCGGTGGGTGTGCCGGCCGCTACGGCGTTCTCCGACGACGGCGACGGTGACTGCAAGAACGTCACCAACGGGGCCAAGGAGACCGACCCGCAGTGCTTCTGGATGGCGCCGACCCCGAAGGAAGCGCTCGACATCGTGCGGTTCTGGGCCAAGGACGACGGGGCCAAGCTCAAGGAGGCCACCGAGTACCCGGTCGGGTGGATCGACTGCACCGTCGAGACGTGCAGCGCCGAAGGCGAGGGTGACGGCCAGGCGCACGACGAAGGCGACCCCGCGCCTGAGGGGTACGTCGAGGACGACACGCCGCCGGCCTGTCCGACCGCCGGGGAGACGTGCTCGGTGACGCCGGAGGAGGTCGCCGCCGCCGCGCGTACGGCCGCCGGTCAGGCGATCGCCGCGGCGACGGCCAAGGGCATGCGGGTGTGGGTGGACACCGAGCTGGTGGACGACTACGCGGCGGGGAGCGCGGCACTGGCCGCCGCCGCCAAGCGGGTCGGGGCCCTCGCGGCGCAGCCCGGAGTGGTCGGCATCCGGTTCAGCTCGCAGCTCGGGTACAACGGCGCGGTGAAGACGCCTGAGGAGATGCGGTCGTTCGTGACGGCCGCCGCCGCGGCGCTGCACCAGGTGGCGCCTGGCAAGAAGCTCGGCGTGCACACCGTGGTGCCGGAGTTCGGCTGCGGCGCCAACGAGCTGTGCTCGGCGGAGATGAAGAAGCGGTTCCCGCTGCTCACCGCCGAGAACATCGAGCCGCTGCTGACCTCCGGGTCGGTGGACCAGCTCGTGCTGGACAGCGGGCTGCTCGGCGGGTCGTACGCCGACTGGAAGATCGGGCTGGCCGAGGCGCAGCGCAACCAGTGGACCAAGGTCAAGGCGCTGGCGTGGGACACGCTGGCGATGATCGGCGCCGAGGACGCGAGCCTCGCCGGCAAGGCCGACGCTCCGCTGACCGCCGAGCAGGCCGCGGCGGTCGCGCAGGACCGGGTCGCGTCGCCGCTGAAGGACGGCGCGGCCACCGTCAACCTGTGGACCCGCTGGCAGGACGGCAAGGGTGGCACGTACAGCGTGCTCGGCGCGAAGCTGGCCGCGACCCCGGCGTGGCAGCAGCTCGACAAGCTGGAGCCGCTGCAGCGGCGGTTGTCCACGATCTTCGACCCGGCGGCCCCCGCGGTCGGTGTCACGCAGGACGTGGAGAAGCTGTCCGAGGTGTTCAGCCAGATCTACGTCACCGGCTGACCAGGACGCGGCGAACCCGCCCGGCGGTGCCGGGCGGGTTCGTCATATCAAGGGGGAACCTCAGGCGCCGGTGGCGCTCAGGTAGCGGGAGAACTCGTCGAGCGAGATCAGACCGTCCCCGTCCATGTCGAGCCGTTCCACCGCGGCCTCGGCGGCCTCGGCGGTGACCGGCTGGCCGAGCACCTCCATCAGACGCAGCAGTTCCTCGGCGGAGATGAGCCCGTCCTTGTCGGCGTCGATCAGATCGAAGGTCACCGCGTACTCGCTCATTGCCACTCCTAGGTTCATCGTTCGCCAGCACGATAGCGGTTCCTTATCCCTACATATCGGCTTTTAACGACGCTCTTTCTGGCTCAGTGACCGGTGAACCCAGGGTTAGTCCCCGGTAAGGGGGTATGTGCGCCGTAGGGGATCGATCGCGAGGAGGGGAGAGCCGATGGCCGGGGAAACCGGGACGAACGCCACCTACAGTGAGGACGAACTGCGCGAGAAGCTGCGCGAGGTCGACGAGGACCTGGAACGGCTCCGGGAGTCGGCCAGAGAGCTGCGCGAACGCATCGGCGACCGCTCCGACGCGCCGACCGACGCGGTGGAGATGGCCGCGCTGATCACCATGGCCGAGGAGCAGGAAGGGATCGTGGGGACCCTGGAAGCCCGCAGGGAAACGCTCCGTGAGCGGCTTGAGCAGGTCTGACCCGCCTCTGCTCGGGGATCACCCGACCAGGATCCGAGAAAGGGACGCCGCTCGGGGACCGCTCGACCACGACCTGAGAACGGGACGCCTGGGGTCCTGCACCTGAGAACGGGACGCGGCTCGGCTCAATGCGCGGTCAGGGTCTCCCCGGCCGGGATCGCGGGCTCCTCCTCCGGCTCGGGGGCCGTGGGGAGCGTGCCGGCACGCAGGCGGTTCAGGCCCGCGACCAGCGTGGCGCCGTACACCACGTGCGCGGCGGCCATCACGGCCTGCCGCTCCGGCCTGTCGCGGTGGATCGGCGGCACGACACCGAGCTTCGGCACCCAGCCCTGGTAGCTGACCCCCCAGATCGCCAGGCCGTACACGACACCGGTCGGCAGGCGCGCGTGCCGCCGGTCGGCCAGCAGGCTGAACAGCGCACCGGCCGTGGCGCCGAAGCCGACGTGCGCGACCGCGCCGAGCAGGCCCTCGCCTGCCTTCGGCCGGCGGTCGTGGCCCGGCAGGACGGCGCGGACGATGCGCCTCGGCGGCTGGCCGCCTTTCATCAGGCCCGCACGTTCACCCGCGACCATCGCGGCGCTCATCACGGCCGTGGCGAGCACTCCACTGAGGGCTCCTTGCATAGCATCGCGGATCATTGCCGCATACTGCCCTGGCATTCCCCACGGGAAACCGCCGGTCTCCCCAAGGCTCACGACAGGTGCTCGTCCTCGGCCACGACGTTCAGCACGCTGTCCAGCCCCGACAACGCGGTGACCAGCTCGGTGACCTTTCCGCCACCCCGCACGGTCATGCGCAGGAAGATGCTGAGCGCGCGCTGCCGGTGCGCGGGATGTTCCGCCTCCAGCTCGGCCACGGTGAACCCCCGGCGCGTGCACTCCTCAAGCACTTCACGCAGCGCACCGGGCCGGTCCACGTAGATGAGCCGCAGATGCGAAGGCGCGTACTTGGAGCGCGGCAGGCGGTCCGCGAGCGGCGTGAGCAGCGTCATCGCGACGAAGTGCCCCACGGTCACGGCCACGGCCGGCAGCCACAGGCCCGCGCCGGCCGCCATGCCGACCGCCGCGGTCAGCCACACCGCCGCGGCCGTGGTGAGCCCCTTCACGGCGTCCCGCCGTACGAAGATCAGCCCGGCGCCGAGGAAACCGATGCCGGACACGACCTGGGCCGCGACCCGGGACGGGTCCAGGGTGATGTGCTCGCCGAGCACGTCGTAGAAGCCGTACTTCGACACGATCATGAAGAGCGCGGACGCGAACCCCACCAGCGTGTGCGTGCGCAGCCCCGCCGACTTCTGCCGGATCTCACGTTCCAGCCCGATGGCCGCCGACAGCAGGAACGCCAGGCCCAGGCAGGCGAGCTGAGCCCAGACCTGCCCGTTCATCAGCCCGTACGCGGCCGTCATCGATTCAGGGTAGAACGAAAATGACCATGATGACAGAACGTGACAGGTCAGCGCGCCAGGCGCAGCGCCTCCGACAGCACGGCGGGGGCCTCGGCCAGGGACGGGCCGTACCAGGTCAGATACCGGCCGCTGACCAGTGCGGCGGGGACGCCGGGGAAGAAACCGGGACCGTCGTCACGGGTGAACCGGTACGGCTCGTCAGGTAGCACGACCAGATCCGGAGCGGACGCCAGCAGTTCAGCCAAAGCGATCTTCGGGTAACGCTCCGGATGACCGGCGTAGATGTTGCGCACGCCGAGGCGCAGCAGCACGTCACCGGCGAAGGTGTCACGGCCCGCGACCATCCACGGCTTGCGCCACACGGGGACGACCGCGCGACGTTCCGCGACCACGCGACCTTCCGAGATCCCGCGACCTTCCGAGATCCCGCGATCTTCCGAGATCCCGCGATCTTCCGAGATCCCGCGATCTTTCGCGACCACGCGACCTTCCCCATCCCCGCGACCTTCCACGGCCGCTTGACCTTCCGCGGCCGGAGAGGGCTCGGCCCAGGCTCGCGCGGCGGCCGTCAGCCACGCCGGGTCCGGACGGGACAGGGCCGTGCCGATCATGCGGCGCAGCGAGGCGATCGCGCCGTCGACGGTACGGACGACCGTGACCCAGACCGGCACCCCCGCGGCCCGTAGCGCGTCGAGGTCCGGCACGCGGTTCTCCTCCTCGTTGGCGAGCACCAGGTCGGGCCGCAGCGCCGTGACGGCCGCGAGATCCGGGTTCTTGGTGCCGCGCACCCGTGGCACGTCGAGACCGGCGGGGTGTGAACACCAGTCGGTGACCCCCACGAGCAGCTCAGGCGCGGTGGCCGCCACCGACTCCGTCAGCGACGGCACCAGCGACACGACCCGCCGTACCTCACGCGGCAGCTCCACAGGCAGCCCGAGGTCGTCACGTACGGCCGTCATCGCGTCGTCCTCCTCGTGGCGCGGCCCCAGATGAGCTCGCGTCGCTCCTGCGGCAGCAGCACGCAGTCCTCGCACAGCCCCCCGCCGGGGACCCGGTAGTACAGGCAGCAGCTTCGCCTGACGAAGAAGTACGCGCCAGGCGCCGGCTCGGCGACCTCACCGGTGCCGTGCAGCTCCCCGAGCGCGATCACGTCCGCGACCAGCGCGCTCGCGCGGCCCGCCAGTGCGGACGGCACGGTCTTGAGCACGCCGGCGAGCGCCGCCGACGCGTTGCCGCGCAGCAGGCCCGGAGCGACCCTGGTGAGCCGTCCGACGGTCTCGGCCAGCGGCGTGAGCACGTCGGCCATCACCGCGCGGTACACCGCCGCCGCGAGCCCGGCCGGCGCCTCCTGCCGCCACCGCGCCGAAGGCGGCGACCACAGCGGAAGCGGCCCCGTGGCGGCCGGTCGCCATCGCAACCCCGAGGCGACCGGCACCAGGCCGTACGCGACGGCCGTCCCGACGACAGGGGACCACAGGCGCGCGGCGAGCCCCTGGTACAGGATCGATCCCGCCACCCGGCTCTCACCCGTGCCGAGCCGCCGTCCGTACCCCGCGATCCATTCCCGCAGTCCCGCCTCGTCGGCGGCCAGTCCGTCGAGAGGCCGCCACCCGGGACCCGGTTCGTCCTCCGTGGTGACGGCGAAGTACGGCCCGAACCCCGACACCTCGGCCAGCGCCTCGGCGATCTCCTCGCTCCGCGCGGTTCGCGCGTGGTCGTCGGATGCGGTCACGTCTCCATGATGCCTGGGACGGCTCGCGTGGCTCCGCCGGGTTCCTGAGAGCAGCTTTGTTACTCACAGGTAAGTAACTAGTAATGTGCGCTTGTCAAAAGAGTCAAGCGGGCCGACAGTATGCGCAGTATCGGCGATCGGGGGAACGTCCCTGGAGGCTCGCTTGCACATCCGCCGCACCCTCGTTCTCCTCGCAGCAGTCATCTCCTCCCTGGCCGTCGCGTTCGTCCCTTCCGTGGCGTTCGCACAGGCCCCACCCGTCCCGAGCTCGATGGCGTCCATGGGTGACTCCATCACCCGCGGCTTCAACGCCTGCGGCTTCTACGTCGACTGCACGTCCCGTTCCTGGTCCACCGGCTCCAGTTCGAGCGTCCGCAGCCACGCCGAACGCATCAGGGAGGTCAACTCGTCCCTGCTCACGTACAACGACGCCAAGTCCGGCGCGACGGTGTCGGACATGGCCGGCCAGGCGCAGAAGGCCGTCTCCCAGGGGGTCGGCTACGTCACCATCCTGATCGGCGCCAACGACGCCTGCGCCTCCTCGGAGAGCGGCATGACGTCCGTCGGCGACTTCGAGTCCCGCTTCCGTGCCGCGATGGACATCCTCAGCGCCGGCCTGCCGGATGCCGCGATCTTCGTGGCCAGCATCCCCGACATCAAGCGCCTGTGGGAGGTCGGCAAGGACAACTCCTCCGCACGCACCGCCTGGTCCCTCCTCAGCATCTGCCAGTCCATGCTGGCCCGGCCCCGCTCCACCGACCCGTCCGACACCCAGCGCCGCGACCGCGTACGCCAGCGCGTGGCCGACTACAACACCGTCCTGTCCGGGGTCTGCGCCGAACACGCCAACTGCCGGTACGACGGCGGCGCCGTCTTCGGCTACCCCTTCGCTCTGTCCCACCTGAGCACCTGGGACTACTTCCACCCCAACACCACCGGCCAGCGCATGCTCGCCGACGTCACCTACCCCGCCGGCTTCGGCTGGTGAGACGGCAGGACCGCGAGGACACCGTCACGGCACGAGGTACGCGCTGTCGCGAGCGTCCGTCACCGCCATGTGGCCGGGTGCGTGACCGATCGCGAACGCCGGCCGCGACCTCATGACCGCGGCCTGAGGCGTCACACCACAGGCCCAGAACACCGGCGTCTCACCCGCACGGATCTCGACCGGCTCGCCGAAGTCGGGCCGGTCGAGATCGGTGATCCCGAGCCCCGCCGGATCCCCCACATGCACCGGCGCACCGTGCACCGCCGGATACCGCGCCGTCACCCGCACCGCGTCACCCACCTGCCGGGCCGGCACCGGCCGCATCGACACCACCAACGGCCCGGCGAACCTCCCCGCCGGCGCGCACTCCCGATTCGTCAGGTACATCGGCACATTCGTCCCCGCCTCGATGTGCCGCACCGGCACCCCCGCCTCCAGCAAGGCCCCCTCGAACGTGAAACTGCACCCGATGAGAAAACTCACCAGGTCGTCCCGCCAGTACTCCCGCACCTCACCCACCTCCGCCACCGGCTCCCCGTCCCGGTAGACCCGGTAGGCAGGCAGATCCGTCCGCAGATCCCCGTCGAAGATCGAAGCCGCCACCTCCCCCGCGAGCGCGACGTCCAGCACCGGACAGGCCCGGGCGTTCCGCTGCGCGAACACCATGAACTCCAGCGCCATCTCCCGCGGCAACACCAGCAGATTGGCCTGCGTCCACCCGGCCGACCACCCCGCCGTAGGGGTGATCAGCCCACCCCTGAACAGGCTCCGCGCTTCCCGAGGCGTCAACGCCGCCGGATCCGTGACCGTCGTACCCATGTGATCGTCCTTTCGCGGGGGACCGGCGCGTTCAGCGGCCGATCCGGAAACGGATGTGGTCGCCGGGCCGGGCCTGTGCGGCGCGGTCCACGTGGGAGGTGCGGACCACGGCGATCACCGGGTAGCCGCCGGTCACGGGGTGGTCGGCGAGGAACAAGGTCGGCTGACCGGAGGGGGGGACCTGGAGGGCTCCGGGGACCATGCCTTCGGTGGGGAGTTCGCCGGGGTTGGCTCTGGCCAGGTGGGGGCCGCGCAGGCGCATGCCGATGCGGTCGCTTTGGGTGGTGACCTCGTACGGGGCCGAGCAGAGGGAGTCGAGGGCCTCGGGGGAGAACCAGTCGTGTCGCGGGCCGGGGAGGACCTCCAGGATCGTCTCGCCGGACGGCGGACGGGGGACGGGGGCCAGGTCGATCAGGGGGAACGCGGCCGGAGGCGGGCCCACGGGGAGCAGGGTGCCGGTGGTGGGACGGGGTGGGCCGAGGCCGGCCATGGTGTCGGTGGAGCGGGACCCGAGGACCTCCGCCACGGCGAGGCCACCACGGACGGCGAGGTAGGTGCGCAGGCCGTACGGCGGATGGCCGAGCCGGAGCACCGAGCCCGGCGGCAGGCACTCCACCGCGCTGTGGCCGACACCCCGGGTACGGCCCTCGGCGGTCGTGAGCGACGCCGGGCTCGGCGCGCCGGTGAGCGCCACCAGCAGATGGCAGTGGGACCGCACGACCAGCCCTCCCATCGTCACCTCGAGCCCGGCCGCGCCTTCGGGGTTGGCGAGCAGCCGGTTGGCCAGCCGCAACGCCTCCCGGTCGGCGGCGCCGGACCGTCCCACCCCGAGGTGCGCGAGCCCGGGCCGGCCGAGGTCCTGCACCGTGGTCATCGGCCCAGGAGCGAGCACTTCGAGAACTCTGCGATCGGTCACGGCCCGGCCTCGGTGAAGTGGACACGCGTGCCGGGACGGAGGAGGGCCGGCGGTGAGGCGGTGAGGTCCCAGATCTGGAGGGTCGTGTGGCCGAGGAGGCGCCAGCCGCCGGGGGACTCCCGGGGGTAGACGGCGCTGAATCCGGCGGCCAGGGCCACCGAGCCGGGGGGGACGCGGACGCGGGACTCGGGACGGCGGGGGACGTCGAGGCGGGGGTCGCCGCCGGTCAGGTAGCCGAAGCCGGGGGAGAAGCCGCAGAAGGCGACGATCCAGGGGGTGCCGGTGTGCGCGGCGATCACCTCACGGGTGGTGAGACCGGTCAGGCCGGACACCTCCGCGAGGTCGGCGCCGTCGTACACCACGGGGATCGTCACCTCGCCGCTCACGGCACGCCGTCCGGTGCGCGGCCGTACGGCCAGGACGGCGGCCTCCACCGTCTCCGGCCGGACGCCGTCGAACCGGACGAGCAGTGTGCGCGCGGCGGGAACCAGGTCGGTGACCCCCTGCGGCGGCGCGGCGGCGAGTGTGTCGTACAGCGCGACGACCTCCTCCACCCCGCCGAGCTCCACCAGCAGCGCACCGTCCCCGAACCGCCGCACCCGCACCGTCATCGCGCACCCCCGGACCGGCGGGCCGTCACGCGGCCCCCGGAGACGATCCCGGACCGGCGGGTCGTCATCCGGCCGCCGCGAACGGTGCTCATCTCGGCTCCACGAACGGCGCGGGGGTCACCCCGTGCGCGACGAGGGTCTCCCGTACGGCGCGGGCCGTCTCGACCGCGCCGGGGCTGTCGCCGTGGACGCAGACCGATCGCGCGCGGACCACCAGGAGCGACCCGTCCACGGCCTTGATCGGCTCGCCGCGTGCCATCTGGACGGTGCGGCGTGCGATCTCCTCGGGGTCGTGCAGGACCGCTCCGGGGTGCGAGCGTGGCACGAGGGTGCCTTCAGGGGTGTAGGCCCGGTCGGCGAAGCACTCGGCGACCGTGGTGAGGCCGGCTTCGGAGGCCAGCCGCAGCCACACCGACCCCGGCAGGCCGAGGACCGGCAGTGCGGGGTCGTAGGCGCGGACGGCGGCGACGACGGCGCCTGCGTGGTCCTCGTGGTGGACGATCGCGTTGTACAGCGCGCCGTGCGGTTTGACGTACGCCACCTGGGACCCGGCGAGCCTGGCGAAGGCGTCGAGCGCGCCGATCTGGTACACGATCTCGTCGGCCAGGATGTCAGGCGGCACCTCGATGAAGCGCCGTCCGAACCCCGCGAGGTCCCGGTACCCGACCTGCGCGCCGATCGCGACGCCGCGTTCCACGGCGGTCCGGCACACCCTCCGCATGATGGAGGGGTCGCCGGCGTGGAACCCGCAGGCCACGTTGGCGCTGGTGACGATGGACAGCAACGCGTCGTCGTCACCCAGTTCCCAGCGTCCGAACCCTTCTCCGAGGTCGGAGTTGAGGTCGATGCTCAAGGTCGGTTCATGCACCGTCGTCTCCGTCGAATGTGTCGTCGCGGTTCAGGAGAGGTCGCGTGCGCGGGTCTCCGGCAGCCACAGGAGCGCGGCCACCGCGAGCCCGTACGCCGAGGCGCCGAACGCCATGGCGCCACCCACGCTATAGGTCGTCGCGAGGTACCCGATGACGGCGGGGAAGAACGCTCCGAGCCCCCGCCCCAGGTTGTACGTGAACCCTTGCCCGGTCCCTCTGATGTGCCCCGGGTACAGCTCCGCGAGGTACGCGCCGAACCCGGAGAAGATCGCCGACGAGCAGAACCCGAGCGGGAACCCGAGGATCATCACGTACGTGCCGGCGGACTCGGGAAGCGAGGTGTACAGCACGATCAGGCTTCCGCTGAGCACCGCGAACACCGCGAACGTCGCCTTGCGTCCGATCCGGTCGGTGAAGTACCCGCCGGTCAGATAGCCCGCGAATGCGCCGGTGATCAGGAAGGCCAGGTAGCCGCCGGTCCCGATCACCGTCAGCCCCCGCTCGGTCTTCAGGTACGTCGGCACCCACGTGGCCAGCGTGTAGTACCCACCCTGCACCCCCGTGGCGAGGAGCGTCGCGAAGAACGTGGTCTTGCCGAGCCCGCCTGCGAAGATCCCGAGCAGTGAGCCGTGTCCGTCCCGCCTGCGCCGTTCGGCGTGCGCCGGCGCGTCGGTGACGTTGCGCCGCACCCAGATGGCGAGCAGCGCCGGCAGCGCGCCGGAGAAGAACAGCACCCGCCACGCGACGTCGGGGCCGGCCAGTTCGAACACCACCGCGTAGGCCACGACCGCGAGGCCCCAGCCGACGGCCCAGGAGCTCTGGATGACGGCGAGCGTACGTCCCCGGTGCCGCGCGGCGGCGTACTCGGCGACGAGGACGGCCCCGGCGGCCCACTCGCCACCGAACCCGATGCCCTGCAGCGCGCGAAAGATCAGCAGGGTCGGGTAGTCCGGCGCCAGCCCGCATAAGGCGGTGAAGACCGCGTACGTGACCACCGTGATCATCAGGGTGATGGCCCGGCCGACGCGGTCCGCGAGCACCCCGGCGGCGATGCCGCCGATCGCGGAGCAGACCAGTGTCGCGGTGGCGAGGAGGCCGGTCTCGCCGGTGCCGAGGCCGAAGGTCGCCGCGATGGCGGCCAGGCCGAGGGGGAGGACCCAGAAGTCGTAGGAGTCCAGGCTGTACCCGAGGAACGCTCCTTTGAAGGCGCGGCGGCCGTCCGTGCCGAGCGTGGTGTACCAGGCGAAGGCCCGGGGTCCCCGGTCCTCGGTGGTGGCGTGTTGCGGCGTGCTCGATGTCGTCATGTCACACCTCGATTGCCGTGTGCCCGATCGGAGACGGCTGTCGGGTTCCCCGGCGTCTCCCGGACCCCGGCGGGGTCTCAAGGCAAACGGTAGAGGATCGTTCAACAATCTGACAATACTCTCGTAGTCGAATTCTCGTGAAGGATGAGAAGGTGATACTCGGATCCGACATGCGGATCGGCGGACACAAGGTGCTACGATGCCGGGACCGAGGGCCGCTGAGCTGGCCTTCTGATGCCGTACGGCAGTCGAGTGAAAGGCCACCCGGTCGTGGTTGATGGTGTGGCGGAGGCCGCCGAGCTCCTCGTGCAGGACCGCGGGCTGCTGCGAGGCAGCAGCTCCGCCGAGCGGACCGCCGCCATCCTGCGCAGGCGCATCACCGAGGGCCTGTTCCCGCCGGACACGCGCCTCGCCGAGGACGTCATCGCCGGCGCGCTCGACGTGTCGCGCAACACGCTGCGCGAGGCGTTCCGGCTGCTGTCCCACGAGCGTCTGCTCGTGCACAAGCTCAACCGCGGCGTCTTCGTCCGCGCTCTCACCGCCGCCGACGTGCGCGACCTCTACCGCGTCCGCCGCGTCGCCGAATGCGCGGCGCTCAGGGACGCCGGCTCCGTCGCCGAGGAAGGGCTGGCCGGCCTGCGCGCGGCGGTCGCCACCGGCGGCGAGGCGGCGGCCGAGGGCCGCTGGGGGGACGTCGGCACAGCCAACATGGCGTTCCACCAGGCGATCGTCGACATCATGGGGAGCCCGAGGATGTCGGAGCTGATCTCACAGGTGCTGGCCGAGCTGCGCCTGGGGTTCCTCGCGGTGACCGACCCCCAGGGCTTCCACGGCCGTTACCTGCCGCTCAACCGCGAGATCCTCGCCTTCGTGGAGGCCCGCGACACGGCCAAGGCCCTCGAAGCGCTGGTCCGCTACCTCGACGACGCCGAGAGCACTCTGCTGGGGTCGTACGCCTGAGGTGTCGCCACACAGGTCGCCGGGCATCCCCGTGGGGTGGGGGAGTGGGGGAAGCGCGACGACATGTGCGTGCACAGCACGCATCCGTACAACGCCGAGCCGCCACCGTCCGCGCTGGCCGGCCATCTGATCACCCCCCTCGACACGTTCTATGTGCGTGACCACGGCCCGATCCCGGACATCGACCCGGTCATCTGGCGGCTCACTGTGGACGGACTCGTGGACCGGCCGCTGTTCATCACCCTGGAGGACCTGCGCACCGGCTTCCACGAGCGGACCATGGTGGCGACCCTCCAGTGCGCCGGCAACCGCCGCGCCGGGTTGCTCACCGTGTGCGACCTCGCCGGTGAGGAGCCGTGGGGCCCCGGCGCCACGTCCACGGCGTCCTGGACCGGCGTCGCGCTGAAGGACGTCCTCGCTCGCGCGGGGTTGAGGCCGCAGGCCGCGCACATCGCCTTCCAAGGCGCGGACGTCTCCGGCGACACGACGCCTCCGCAGCCGTTCGGCGGCTCGATCCCGATTCACAAAGCCGTCGCCGATGAGGTGCTGCTTGCCTGGGCCATGAACGGCGAACCGCTGACGCCGGTACACGGTGCGCCGCTGCGGGTCGTCGTGCCGGGCTGGATCGGCGCGCGCAGCGTCAAGTGGCTCACGCACGTCACCGCGCGCCTCACCCCGTCCGACAACTACTACCAGGCCGTCGCGTACCGCCTGCTGCCGGCCGGCGCCGCCGTGGACGACCTCGCCGGCATCCCACTCGGTCCCGTCCCGCTGAACTCGGCGATCCTCAGCCCCGTCGACGGCGCGCGCGTCCCTCCAGGCCCCACGGAGATCACCGGGTACGCCTTCAACGGCGACGGTCGCGCGGTCGCCAGGGTCGAGATCTCGCTGGACGGCGGACACGACTGGCGGCCGGCCACGCTCCGCGCCGCATCCGGCCCGTGGGCCTGGCGGCTCTGGCACGTCACCGCCGACCTGCCGGAAGGCGAGACCGTCATCGCGGCGCGCGCCTGGGACGACGCCGCCGCCACTCAGCCCGAGGACCCGCACACGGTGTGGAACCCCAAGGGCTACGTGAACACCTCCTGGCACCGGGTCACCGTCGCCTGCGGCGCCTGATCAGCTCTCGGGGATGGCGCACTCGACGTACGACAGGCCGCTGAGGTCCAGCCAGGCCCGGCCGGGCCCGCGCACCAGGCGCAGCACCACGGCCGTGCAGTGCGGACACCGGCCCACGAGCCCCGGGGCCCGGTCGTACACCTGCAGCTCGGCGAGCACCCCTGTGCCGCCGCATCCCGCGCAGCGGCAGCGCGCGGCCGTGATGTCCACGGCGAAGACCTCGCGCAGCGGCCCGGCGAGCTCGTTGCCGTCGACACGTGGGTCGGTCATGATGCTCCTCCGGTGGGTCCGAAACGTTCGGTCCTGATGCGGCCGGCCGGATGTCCCTGGTCGACCAGAAGGTCCGCCACGGCCTCGACGAACCCCGTGGGCCCGCAGACGTAGCACAGCGGCATGCGCTCGGGCCCCCATCCGCCGAGCAGCGTGGCGTCCACCCGGCTCGGCGGCCGGGCCGAGCCCGGCGGCGCCTCGCGGGTGTAGGCGAGGACGATCTCCACACCGGTCGCGGCGGCCAGTTCGTCGCCGTACAGCAACGTGGCGGGGGTGCGCGTCGAGTACACCAGCCGGAACGGAGCGAGCCCGTCGCCGGCGGCGGCGCGCGCTCTGATCATCGACATCAGCGGCACCACGCCGGACCCGCCGCCGATCAGCAGCACCGGCGGCGAACCGGCCGCCTGCCAGGTGAAGTACCCGCCGACCGGTCCGCGCAGCTCGAACACGTCACCGGGTTCGGCGACGTCCACGAGGTACGACGACACCTCGCCGTCGTCGACCCGCTGCACCGTCAGCTCCAGCCGTCCCGTGCCAGGCGCCGAGGCGATGGAGTAGCTGCGCTGCGCCGAGTACCCGTCCGGCGCGGTGAGCCGGACGTCCACGTGCTGGCCCGGCACGTGACCCTGCCAGCCGGGGACGTCCAGCACGAGGGTGCGCGCCGTGGCGTTCTCCTGCCTGACGGCCGCCACCGTGGCGGCCCGCCAGGTCAGTCGCCCCAGTACCGCTGCTCGCGCCACGGGTCACCGTAGTTGTGGTAGCCGACGCTCTCCCAGAACCCCGGCTCGTCCTCGTCGGTGAGCCGGATGCCGTTCACCCACTTGGCGCTCTTCCACAGGTAGAGGTGAGGAATGAGCAGCCGGGCCGGGCCACCGTGCTCGGGGTCCAGTTCCTCGCCGTCGTAGCGGTAGGCCACCCACGCCTTGCCGTCCACGAGATCCTCGACGGGGACGTTGGTCGTGTACCCGCCGTAGGAGTGCGCGAGCGCGAAGTCGGCGGCGGTGTCGACCTCGTCGAGCAGCGCCTCGACCGGCACGCCTTCCCAGGTGGTGCCGAGCTTGGACCACTTGGTCACACAGTGCAGGTCCACGGTGAACGTCTCCGACGGCAGCGCGCGGAACTCGTCCCAGCTCCACTCGCGCCGCTCGCCTGACTCGGTGGTGAGGGTGAACGTCCACCGGTCCGGGTCGACCCGGGGTGTCGGCCCGGCGGACAGCACAGGGAAGTCCCTGGTCAGGTACTGTCCCGGCGGGAGGTTGGCGTCGGGTCTGCCTCGTCCGCGAAAGCCGCGCGAGATCACGCTCACGGCGATCACCGTCCTGTTCACTGGTCGCACCGCGCCGGACGACGGCGCCAGAGCCCCAAGGCTAGGACACCATTGTTACGGGCCGGGTAGGGGAGACGGAAAAGGAGGGGCGGCATGAGGATCGTGGCGATCTCCGACACCCATGGCCCGCGCCGCTGGAAGTCCTGTCCGCCGGCCGTGGCCGAGCACCTGCGCGGCGCCGACCTGATCCTGCACGCCGGCGACATATGCACGGCCGCCGTGCTGGACGAGCTGGCGGCCTACGCTCCGGTGCGGGCCGTCAAAGGCAACAACGACGGCCCGGACGTGACGGCCCCCGAGACGCTGGAGCTGGATCTCGGCGGCCTGCGGGTCGCGATGATCCACGACAGCGGCCCGGCGGCCGGCCGCTGGACGCGCCTGCGCCGCCGTTTCCCTGACGCGGACCTGGTGGTGTTCGGCCACTCGCACATCCCGCTCGACCACGAGGAGCAGGGCCTGCGCATCTTCAACCCCGGCTCGCCGACCGACCGCCGCCGCCAGCCGCACGGCACCGTCGGCCTGCTCGACGTGGCGGACGGCCGCCTGCTCGCCGCGCGTATCGTCCCGGTCACCTGAAGAAGCTCAGCTCACCGGCCTGCGGCCGATGACGCCGACCGTCGCCATGCCGGGCTCGCGGAAACCCGGGTCGCGCAGCCGCACCAGCGTGTCGGCCACCATGTCGGGGGTGATGCCGTCCATCTCGCACAGCACCGGCGCGAGCTGCTCCACGGTCAGCTCCCAGAACCGGCCCATGGGCCGTCCGCCACCCGCGAGCGAGTACGCCACATCGGAGTCCAGCTCGGTGAACCCGGCCCGGCTCAGGTGACCTTCCAGGTCACGCGGCCAGTCGCAGTCGGTGCCGATGCGTTCCTCGAGCGCCGCGAACACCCCCATGCCGGTCGTGCGGTAGGCGTGGTCGGGTGAGGCGTCGATGGGGAACCGCGCCGGCTCCTCCAGCACCAGCCACCCGCCGGGGGTCAGCCACCGCATGACCCTGGCGAGGTCGGTGTCGCGGCTGCGCAGGTGGCAGAACAGGTACCTGGCGTGGATCAGGTCGAACGAGCCAGGGGGGAACTCGTCGCGCGTCAGGTCGTGGTGGGTCCAGGTGACCCCGGCGTCGCCGTCGTTGCGGCGCACCAGTTCGAGGTCCAGGTCGGTGGCGACGACCCCGCCTTCGGGGCAGCGGGCCGCCATCCACCTGGCGACGCTTCCCGTGCCGGCGCCGAGTTCCAGGCAGCGCCAGTCGCGCTGCATCGGCAGGGAGCCGAGCCGGCGGAACGTCACGGGGTCGAGCTCGGCGGCCAGCGCGCCGAGGCGCTCGTCCTCGGAGGCGGCGGCGTGGTTGAAGATGTGGTCGCCGTACCGCTCCACGATCTGCTGCGTCATGACTTGAGACCTTCGGCTAGGTGGGTTTTCCTCGGTGCCTCATGCAAGACTCGCGAAATCACCGCGCCTCATCTTCTTCGAGAAAGCCGTTTGACCGGCTGCGGACACGGAAATAGGAAGCGCCGGTATTCCGGTATTCTCACCGTTCTGTTACGGCCGCATGACACCTCGGATAACTGTTTATCCGAATATGAGGCGAAGTCGTGCGCACCCGCATTCTGGAAGATGATCCCGCCGCCGTTCCAGGCCGATGCTTGAGATCCGCGTCTTCCCGGATGGAGCCATCATGATCAGTGCGTTCTCTGTGGCGGATCTCGAATGCCGGTTGGAGCCGCCGGCCGGCGTGCGCGACGGCGGGGTGCTCGGCGCGGTCGAGTACTGCGACCGCGTCGCGGGGCCGATCGTCCGGGACGGCCACCCGTTCATGGCGATGCCGATGGGTGACGAGGACATGCCGCCGTTCGCCGAGGTGTGGCGGGCCGGCGCGAGCGTGGTCACCGGCCAGCACCGGGGCCTCGCGTACGCGTGCGACGGCGAGCACCTGTTCCTGTGCGGCCGCGCCGGTGAGGACTCCGACCTGCTCACCGCCACCGAGGAGGCCTACCTCGCCGCGTTCGAGGTGGTCAGGCTCCTCGGCTACCCGCATCTGGCGCGCATGTGGAACATGGTGCACCGCATCAACGAGCCCGACGGCCGCGGCGGCGACGTGTACGGCCGGTTCTGCCAGGGCCGCGCCATGGCGTTCGAGCGCGGCGGCGTGCCGGCCGAGATGCTCCCCGCCGCGACCTGCGTCGGCAGCCACGGCGGCGGGGTGGCCTTCTACATGCTCGCCACCCGCACCACCCGTCCCGTCCACATAGAGAACCCCCGCCAGACCCCCGCCTACCGCTACCCGCCGAAGTACGGCGTGCGGGCCCCGAGTTTCGCCAGAGCGACCTATCTCGCCGAACCCGGCGGCACGGGACGGCTGTTCGTCTCAGGCACCGCGAGCATCGTCGGCAGCGAGACCGTGCACATCGGCGACATGGCACGGCAGACGACGACCACACTGGAGAACATCGCCGTTCTCGTGGGCCGCGAGAACCTTCTCAGATACGGAATAGACGCCGATCTGTCGCTGCGCGACCTGGACGGCGTGAAGGTCTACGTCAAGCACAAGGCCGATATCCCGGTGGCGAGAAGAATATGCGAGGAGGCTTTCGGCCCCGGCGTGGCGTACGTGAACGTCGACATCTGCCGCGACGACCTGCTCGTGGAGATCGAGGCCGTGGCCCCGATGGTCCGCGCCGCCTGACCGCACCTCTTGCCTCTTCTCGTCTCGTGACCCCAAGGTTGACCCCAAAGTCACCGGAAAGGCGACATACTCCATCGAGACCGTCTGTATCCGCCTGCGGCCGTCACAGTAGGCGGCGACCGTCGAGCCACCGGTGAGGCGAGAGAAGAGAGGCGCGCGTGAGCGGCGGCGCGGGCTGGAGAACGGACGTCGGCGGCTTCGCCGGACGGGAACGTGAGCTCGGTGCGCTCCACGCCGCCTGGGACGCGGCACTCGCCGGTGCGCCACGTGTCGTCGGCGTCGAAGGCGACCCCGGCATCGGCAAGACCACCCTGGTGCGGCGGTTCCTCGAACGGGCCGCGCCGCACGCCGTCCTGTGGGCCGACGCCGACGAGGACGAGGTCCGCCTGCCGTGGTCGCTGCTCACCCAGATCACCCAGAGCCTCGGGCCACCCGCCTCTCATCGAAGGAGCCCCCTCGATGAGCACCGCGACCCCCGGGTGCCGGAACCGGCGGACGCCGACCCGTGGCTGGTCGCGCGGTCCCTCGCACTGGAACTGCGCGCGCGTGGTCCGCTCGTGCTGGTGGTCGACGACGCGCACTGGGGTGACCAGCAGTCCATGACCGCGCTGCGGCTCGCGGCCCGGCGGCTCGCCGACGCGATGGTCCTGCTCGTCCTGGTCCACCAGACCCCCGGTGAACTGTCCCGCGCGCTCACCCGGGGGCCGTCCCGCGACATCGGCGACGGATGGCGGCGGCTGCTCGACACCGGTCGCGGCACCAGGCTGCGGCTCGACGGCCTGGACGCCGCCGACCTGGTACGGCTGGCCGCGGCGTGCGGCCATCCCCGGCTGTCCCCCGCAGGCGCGGCACGGCTGCACGACCACACCGGCGGCAACCCGCTGCATGTGCGGCACCTGCTCGACGAGGTGCCGATGCGCTCCATCGTCTTCGGCCACGGCCCGCTGCCCGCGCCGCGCGGCGTGGCCGCCGCCGTACGCGCCAGGCTGGCGGCCTGCGGCCCGGCCACCCGGGAACTGGTCGCGGCCGGCGCGGTGCTCGGCCGCCGGTTCGGCCTCGCCAGGGTCCGTGAGATGACCGGACACGGCGACCTCACCGCGGCCGCCGTGGAGGCGATCGGCGCGGGGCTCCTCGTGGAGGTGCCGGGTTCGGCGGGCCACGAGCTGGCGTTCACCGGCACCCTGGTGCGCGGCCTCGCCTACCACGACCTGGACATGGCGGTCCGGCGCGGCCTGCACCGGCGTGCCGTGCCGCTCGTCGGCGGTCCCGCCGCGATCTGGCACCGCATCGCCGCCGCCGACGGCACCGACCCCGGCCTCGCCGCCGACGTCGAACACGAGGCACACGTGCAGCGCGCACGTGGCCGTCCCGCGCTCGCCGCCGTCCACCTGCGCCAGGCCCTGGACCTCACCCCGGCGGGCCCCGAGCGCGTGCCACGGCTGCTCACCACCGTCGAGGCGCTGCTGGTGGCGGGGGACGCCGCCACCGCGCGCGAGTACCAGGCCGAGGTGTCCGCACTCGGGCCCGGCGCCTGGCCCGACTACGTGTCCGGCTACCAGCACCTGCTGAACGGCCGCATGGCCGACGCGCGGCGCCTGCTGAAGCGGTCGCTCGCGGCCGTCAGGGACGGCGGACCGGCCGACCTGGAGGACGGAGGACCGGCCGAGCAAGGACGGATTACCGACCTGGAGGACGGAGGACCGGCCGAGCGGGAACGGCCCCCCGACCTGGAGGCCCGGGTGGCGACCCAGCTCGCGATCATGGCGGTGCTCGCCGCCGTGCCGTCGGAGATGATCGAGTACGGCGCGGTCGCCGTCGCCGCCGCGCGGGAACCCTGGGTCGCGGCGTTCGGCTGGTTCGCCGAATGCGTCGGGCTCGCGCTGTCCGGCCAGGCCCCCCGCGCGCTCGCCGCGCTCACCCGCGCCGACGCACCCGGCGCGCCGTCCGGCCTCGAAGGCCTCGTGGCGCGCGGCGTGATCCGATTATGGTCCGACGACCTGCCAGGCGCGCGTGACGACCTCGGCGCCGCCGTGGAGCGCGCCGCGCGCGGCGAGCCGCTGCGCGTCGGCCAGGCACTCGGTTTCCTCGCCGAGACCGAGTACCGCATGGGTGCGCTCGGCGACTCCGTGCTGCACGCCGAACCGGCGGTCGGCGACGCCGAGGAGTACGACCGCGTCTGGGACTACGCCATGGTGCACGCGCTGGCGGCCTACCCCCTCGCCGCGCAGGCGTCGTGGGAACGCGCCGAGGCGCACGCCGCGCAGTCCGCGCGCTGGGCCCGCCACGTCGGCACCGCCGCCGGCCTGACGTACGCCGCCGCGGCCGAGGCGGCGCTCGCGCAGGCACGCGACGACGCGACCCGCCTGCTCGCCGCCGCCGAGGACCTGCCACCCGAGTACCCGTCCCCCGAACCCGGCACCCACCTGCTCGGCCCGCTGCGCGCCGACGCGCTCTCCCTGCTCGGCCGGCCCACCGAGGCGTGCGAGGCGCTGGAGGAGTTCCTGCGCCGGCCCATGCCGCCGGGACGGCTGTCGGTGCAGGTGTGCGTGGCGCGGGTACGCGCGCAGATCGCCGCCGCGTCCGGCGACCTCGCCGAGGCCGTACGGCACTGCCACCGCGCCGTCCCCCTGGCCCGCGCCGCCGGTCTGCGGCTGGAGGAGGCCAGGCTCGACCTGCTCATGGGGGGCTACCTCGACGCCTCAGGCCGGCGCGCCGCGGCCGAACGCGCGCTGCGCGCCGCGTACCACCGCTTCACCGCAATGGGGGCCGCCGCGTACGCCGCGCGCACCCGGCAGGCCGCCGAACGCGCCGGCCTCAGCCTGGACGGCCCTCCGGCGGCGCTCGGCACGCTCACCCCCGCCGAACGCGCCGTGGTCGCGCTGGTCTGCGAAGGCCTGTCCAACCGTGAGATCGCCGAACGCATGGTGCTGAGCCGCAAGACGATCGAGTTCCACCTCACCAACGTGTTCCGCAGGCTCGACGTCCCCACCCGGGCCGACCTGCGCCGGGTCGTCGCCGACGGCACCTGACCTCCTCCCGGGGTGGTGGCCGCGCGATCCCAGGGTGGCCGGCCGGAATGTCACGGGACCGACCCCGAAGCACGCGAGGGAACCGGCGATCTACGCTGGCGCGCGCCACCTCGGAACCCCCACAGGAAGGCACGGTCCGTCATGCGAAAAGGCGTGAGGTACGTGATCTCCGTGCTCGCGGCCGGCGCGCTGGCCCTGGCCGGCGGCCCCCCGGCGGCGTACGGCGCCTCCACGCCGGTCAAAGGCGGCCACGACCCCGGCAGGCCCGCCAACGGCTTCGCCAGGAACGGCCCGTGGAACACCAAGCTGCCGCGCCACGTCCCCCTGGCCCCGAACTCGAGGGCCGTCGTCGCCAACATCAAGTACGACAAGGACAACAACTGGCAGACCTGGGCCGTCAACACCGACACCTACTCGACCCCCGTCTACCAGGTGGACCGGCACACCCCGCGTAAGCGGTGGCGGTTCTCCGACTGCCTGAACCTGCCGCACCTGGCCCCCGTCATCGCCGGCAGCCTCGCCGCCGTGCCGACCCCACCCGACATGATCACCTCGATCGGCACCGACGCGGCCGTCACCATCTACCAGCCGTCCACCGACACCTACTGGGACTTCTGGCGTGCCGAGAAGGACGCCGACGGCAACTGGTCGGCCTGCTGGGGTGGCAAGATCGAGCACTACTCGCGCAACCCCGGCATCTTCGACAACCCCCTCGGCGCCACCGCCACGGGCCTGCCGATGGGGGCCTTCACCATCAGGATCGACGAGCTGCGCCGCGGGTACATCGACCACGCGCTCAACATCGTGACCGTCCGCACCCGCGCCGGCTGCCACTCCTGGCCCGCCACCCGCGACGACGGCTACGTCGAAGGCGCCGACATCCCGTGCGAGGGCCAGCGGTTCCGCCTCGACCCGGCGTTCGACGTCAGCACGCTTACCAGCCCCGCCGCGCGCACCATCGCGCGCGCCATGCAGGAGTACGGGCTGATCATGACGGACAAGGGTGGCGCGCTGGTCACGTACGCCGAGGACCCACGCCTTGAGATGGCGCGCAACGGCGGCGTCGACCCCTACATCAAGCTGTTCGACCCCGACGACCTCGTCCCCGACGGCGCCGAGAAGTACTACGTGCTCAGCGAGATCCCCGTGGAACGGCTCCAGGCGCTGCCGATCGACTACGGCAAGCCCCGGTAGCCCCGCGGTCACCCCGGTGGGTCCCCGGCGGTGGGGCCGGGCTCACCGGGGTTCCGAGAGGCATGGCTGCACACGCCTCATCGGAAAGCCCCGCGGACGGAGGGCCTCACGGGCCGCGGCCCTCCGTCCGCGCCGGAGCGATTGCTCTGGTGAAGTCCAGGGTGAGCCGGGTGCCGAGCGCCGGGTTGTCCACGGTGACGTACCCGGTGCGGCCCCGGCTGTTGACGATCGTGCAGGCCGCCAGCGGCCCCGTGCCGCCGACGCGCGCCGACCACGGCACCCTGTCGATCGACGGCACGCCGGTGGACACCACCGAGTGGTTCCACCAGGTGACCTGCGCGCTGCCGGTGTCCCTGGCGAACACCACCTCGGTGCCGTCCCACTTGGCGTACCGCGAACCCGCGAGACCGAACGTCCGCTTCTCGTTGCGCTCCAGGGTGCGTGCCGCGAAGTCCGCCAGCGGCACCCCCGCGATCACGGCTTTCGGCACCGCCTCGAAGAACGCGATCTCCTTGTCGCTCGCGGCCTTCCGCGCGGCCACGTAGAACCCCCGGTCGCCTCCCGTGCAGGCGGCCGTGGCGGCGTCCACGAACACCCACTGACCCCGCACGATCGAGCAGCCCGGCGTCCGCAGGTAACTCTCGGGGATCACGACCCCCGCGCCGCACGCGAACCCCGGCGCGACGCAGCCGTTGTTGAGCCACGTGGCGATGCGGATCATCTGCTCGGTGCTCACCAGGTGACCCGTCGGCATCAGCGTCGTCGGCACCACCGTGCCGGTGTCCACACTCCTGCCCCGGCCGACCACCCGGTACGCCGGCCGGCTGTGTGCGCCACCCGCTGTGATCAGGAAGTCCGGCGTGGCGGAGTAGGCCTCGATGCCGGCGTGCGAGAACCGCTGGAAGAAGTTCCTGTGGTCGTGGTTCACCACCAGGTCCGCGATCAGGTCAGGCGGCCGGTACCCGCTGATCCCGGCCAGCATGATCTCCCCGGCCGACGACGCCGGCACGAACCCCGGCGGGTCCAGCTCGGTCAGCACGGCAGGCGGCCCGAAGTACGCCAGCATGCGGTCACGCAACGCGTCGCTCTGCGAGTGGAACAGGTCGGGATGCCAGTCGGTCGTCAGCCGGCGGAACGGGCTGTCGCGCCTGCCGTCGTTCGCCGACACCGCGTACTTGGCGCTGACGTAGTCGAGCACCATCTGGGCCGCCAGCCTGACCCGCTTGTCGTCCGCCAGGTCGTACAGGTTCTGGATCGCGGCCAGGCTGTACCGCTGGTAGGGACGCGCGTTGTACTCGATGAAGTCGCCTCTGAGGAAGCTCTGCAGCCACTTCAGCATGAAGGTGTTCATGCCGTTGCGTTCGTTGTCGTACCTCGCGCTGCTGTCGGTGCGGGCCAGGAGCTGGTTGGTGAGGTAACGGGACGACTCGATGAGCAGCCGGTGGTTCTCGCTCTCGTCGACGTTCAGCACACCGCAGATGGTGTCGTCGTCGGTGTCGTGCGGCCCGCGCTTGTTGAGCAGGTGCAGCAGGCGGTACCGCACGTCCGGGTCGAGCAGGCGCTCGAAGGCGTAGTACATGAGCACGTAGCCCTTCAGCGCCACGTCGTACTCGCCTTCACGCTTGCACGGGAAACCCGACTCGGTCCCCGCGTTGCTCTTGATCGTCTGAAGCCGCAGCGCGTTGTTGACCTCGGTCCGCAGCGTGAACCTGATGCCTTCGCAGCGGCGCGGCGCGTCGCTGAAACCCTCGTCGTGGTGCAGGTACAGCTTGGCGAGCGCCGTGGTGACGAACCCGTCCTCGTTGTTGTAGACCTCCAGCGGCATCGGCGCGGGACACGCGAGGTGCGCCGCCGCGATTCGCACCCGTTCCTCCAGGTAGGTCCGCTCCACGCCGGCTCTGCGGACCGGTGAGACGCCGTACGCCTCCGCCGCGGTCCGCGGCACCGGTATCGCGCTGAAGTCCAGGTCCCCCTTGGCGACGTACGGCACCTGCGCCGGCACCGTCCACCCCTGCAGGCAGGGGTCCTTGCCGAGCCCCCCGCCGTCGCACCCCTCCACGACGACCGAGTACATCCCGACGCTGTCCACGATCGGGTCGTCCTCGTCCTTGTCCTCGTAGTGCCGCGGCCGGAACACCCGCGTCCCCCACCGCTCCTTGACGTCGTCGTCCGGGTCGACCTTCACCTGACCGAGGTCCCGGCCGCCGCGGCTCACCCGCACCAGGAAATGGTCGTACATGAACGGATAGGCGTCCCCCCACTCCACCACCACGTCCACCCCCCGCTGGTACGCCGCCACCGTCATGTTCGTCCCCTGCCGGGGACTGGTGACGACGCTGCCGTGCTCGAACGGCATGAACCTGCCGTCCGCCACCTCCCGCTCGTCCCCCGTGGGACACCCGAGCGGCCCCGCCTTGGCCCCCGTCATCACCCACCGGTCGAGCAACAGCTTCGTCACCGGCCGGATCGGACAGTCCTGCGGCGGCACGACCTCGGGGAACGACACCTGCACCGACGCCGGCACCGTCCACTTCTGCTTGCACGACGACGACCGCAGCGTCCTCCCGTCACACCCCTCCACGATCACCGTGTACCGTCCCGGCTTCCCGACCGGCGTGCTCCAGTGCCCCGACCAGCTCTTGGCGTACGTGTCCGCGTCGATGTCCGTCTGGCCCACGTTCCGTCCGTCCAGATCCCACCGCACCAGGAACCTGTCGTAGTGGAACGGCCGCGTGTCCCCCCAGTCGGCGTGCAACGTCCTCCCCTGCTGGTACACCGCCACCGCCATGTCCGGCCCCTGCGCCGGCGAGTGAACGATCTCCCCATGCGCGAACGACATCGCCTCCCCACCCGCGACCTCCCGCGCACCCCCCGCGGGACACCCCATCGGCCCTTCCCTGCCGCCGACATAAGCCCATCGCTGCCCCATGGCCCCCGAAGGCACCCCGTTCTCACAGAACCCGCGCGGCAACGGCGCCTCGTGATCCACGAACACCGGCACCGTCCACCCCTGCCGGCACCTGCTTCCCCCGACGGTGCCGTCACACCCCTCCACCACGACCCGGTACCGTCCCTTCGCCGACACCGGAATGGCGTAGAACCCCCGATCCCTGTCGACATACGAATCGACCGTCACCTGACCGATGTTGAGATCCCCCCGATCCCACCGCACCAGGAACTTGTCATAGTGGAACGGCGCGGTGACCCCCCAGCTCACGATGATGTTGTCGTCCTGCGAATAGGCCGCCACCACCATCTCCGCACCTTGCCCCGGCGAATGCGCCATCTGACCGTTCTCGAACGGCATCACCGCACCCCCCGGCACACTCCCCGCCACTTCCTTCGGGCACCTCATCGGCCCGAGCCACCCGTCCAGCTCCTCCCACCGCTTCGCGAACACCCCGGCAGGTGTGACATCACACCGAGGCTCGCCGGCGCCTCTCCGGCCCTGCACCCCACCGGCCGGCCCAGCCGGGGCCGTACTCTCCCGTGCAAGAACCCCGGCTGGAACCCCCATCGCCCCGGCCGCGGTGGCGCCAGGCGCCACACCAACAGCCAGACAGACGAAGAAGCACGAAGCGGCGATCAGCCGCGAACTCCTGCTCAATGCGACATCCCCGTAGTGATCTCCGCCTCGTAACTCTTCCCGTCTCACGATGGACCGCTGCGACCGACCGGTTCATGAGTAACCCCCTACTCAATCTCTCGCCGTCCCATGGTGTAGAGCTGAAGGGAGGACGAACCTCCGGCACCCGACGTCATCCCGCTGACCGCTCTCGGCCACCATCGACGCGAGCCCGGAGTCACCACCTCTGCCTCTCACCGAAGGAGCCTCCTCGATGAGCACCGCGACCCCCGTAGCGACCCCCGTGGACTTCGAAACCCACGGCGACTACGTCATCAAGTCCTCCACCAGCCGGACCGGCGCCTTCAACCGGCCCAAATACAGCTTCCAAGGCCGCATAACCGCCGACGGCTCAAGCGGCTTCAAAGCCGAACCCGGCCGCTACCACCTGTACGTCTCCTACGCCTGCCCCTGGGCCCACCGCGCCGTCATCGTCCGCGCACTGAAGGGCCTCGAAGACGTGGTGACGATGTCCGCCGTCGACCCCGTACGCGACGGCCGAGGCTGGGCCTTCCGCGAAGGCGACAACCACGGCCCCGACCCCGTGAACGGCTTCCGCCTCCTGCGCGAGGGCTACGAGGCCAGCGAACCCGGCTACGACCGCCACGTCTCCGTCCCCGTCCTGTGGGACCGCGAGACCCACCAGATAGTCAGCAACAACTTTCCCGACATCACGTTGGACCTGAACTCCGAATTCAACGAATGGTCCACCTCGGATCTCGACCTCTACCCCGAACCCCTCCGCCCCGAGATCGACCTCCTGAACGACCTCATCTACCGAACCGTCAACAACGGCGTCTACCGAGCCGGCTTCGCCACCACCCAACAGGCCCACGCCGACGCCGTGACCACCCTCTTCCAAACCCTGGACACCCTGGAAACCCGCCTCGCCGACTCCCCCTACCTCCTGGGTGAATCCCTCACCGAAGCCGACATCCGCCTATGGGTCACCCTGGCCCGCTTCGACACCGTCTACCACACCCACTTCAAGACCAACCTCCACCGCCTCACCGACTACAAGAACCTCTGGCCCTACACCCGCCGCCTCTACGCCATCCCCGCCTTCCACACCACCACCGACTTCACCCACATCAAGACCCACTACTACACGACCCACCCCAACCTGAACCCGTCCCGCATCGTCCCCCTGGGCCCGATCCTCGACTGGTGACGCCGTCCTGCCGAAGCTGCCACCGGCTTCCAGACATGCGCGGACAGGCAAGCATCAAGCACCCGTAGGCAACGATCTCCACCCGCCGCCGCCACAGGTTGGAGTGGTGCGAGTGGCGGAAATTCCGCCGGATCGCGGTAAGGAGATCGCACATGTTCAGGATCAGTCACGCCTTGTCCGCTCTCGTCGTCGGCCTCGTGTCCGTTCCCCTTGTTTTCATGTCGGCCTCACCGGCCGCCGCCGACACCAACTGCGGCTCAAGCAACACCGGCTGGTTCCCCTACGACGTCCGCAGCAGGGTCGTGATCGTCAACCAGTACCAATCCAGTGAACGCGCGGTGAAACTGAACCTGACGAACGACCAGGTGTCCGATCACTCGTACTCGTCATTCAGTTACGGCTACAAATCAGGCGACCAGACCTGGGTGGACCGCAGCTACGACGGCGGCAGCACCTGGACCCAGTGCGGCCCCTTCACCCGCAACTACTCCAACACCTTGAAGAACGTCGGCAACTGGATGCGCGCCTGCTTCCGCCCCGTCGACTACCCCCAGTCATACTGCACCACCTGGTATTACGACAACGACTGACAGAACCCGCCGGCCCAACCCCGATAACCAGCCGACATGACACTCCCAGCCTTCCTTCTCGTGCCGTGCCGACCCTTACGCCGTCGGCACGGCACGAACCGGCCGGAGGAAGAGCACCCGGCAAAGACGTCAAAAGCAAGATGTCAGCTCGAACCAAACGACCCTCCCCGCGCCGTTCCGTTCCCACCCCCATGCCGAGGACAGTTCCCGCACCAGCCACAGACCTCGTCCGCACTCGCTCATCGGATCGACCTGTGCGGGGATCTGCGGAATATCTCCCTCGGAACCCTGGTCGATCACCTCAAAACGCATGGTGCAGCCGTCGCCGTACACCTGAAGCGTCACCACACCCCACGTTCACGTCCCGACCTCGAGTGTTTGATGGCGTTGGCGACCAGTTCCGCGACCAGCAGTTCGGCGTCTTCCACGGCTTCTCGCCTCGTTGCCACGAGGACCGTGTGTATGTACATCCGGGCCACCGTGACCGAGCCCGGCTCTCCTAGGAGATGGACCTTTCCGAGTAGGTCCATGCTCTTCGCCTCCATGCGACGTCTGGCGTCCGCCGGTGCGTGACGGTCGGGTCCACGGGTCATGCTCAGCCCTTCGTCCGGCCGGATCTGTGAACGGTACGAGCAGATTTCTTTCGCCTACATATTTGGACGCGGCGCTTGTGATGTCAGAAAGACCATCGCGCGGAGCAATGAGAATCGCGTTCGCCTTTAATCGCTCAGAGTGATAATCCGCTGGCCGCTCTTCGCGCTCGGCGATACGCTCAGGTGATGGAGGCGCGGACTCTCCCCGAGGCACTTATGAAGATCATGGAAGAGCACGGGTGGACGCAGCTCGACCTGGCACATGAACTGGGGGTTTCCCAGTCGTGGATCTCCGAGGTGTCACGAGGCCGCAAGGACACCGGGATGGCCAAGGCCATCGCTTTGCTGGCGCGTGTGGGATGGGAAGTCCGTATATCGCCGAAAGCGGAGGATCCCGTGAAACGCAGAGAATTCCTGACGGCAGCGGCATCGGTGATTTTTCTGCCGTCCGCACGGACCAACCCCTATCAAGACCCCCAATACGTCGGCACGTTGACCGCGACCATGGCGAGAAACCGGTACGAACTCGGCGGGATCCCCCTGGCTTCGTCCGCTCTTGGACACATGCAGCGAATGGAGCACGTATTGGCCGGAGGCGGTGACCGCCTTCTGCAGGCGGCGTCGTCCCGGCTCGTGGAGCAGGTGACGTTGGTTCTGTACGACGCGGGAAGACTCCCTCAGGCCGAGCGGGCGGGTCGTGTCACTCTCGATCTGGCGACTCGTGCGGAGGACCACGAGGGACGCGCTCGGGCCTATGAGACGCTGAGCCGGGTCGTTCTTGAAGCAGGTGACCACGCGCGGAGTGTCGCGTACGCACAACAGGGGCTGAAGGTGCCGGAGCTCGGGACCGAGCAGCGAGCGACGTTGCACATGAGGCTGGGACGGGCCCTCGCCTCTGTTCCAGGCAATGAGACGGCGTCACGGGACGCGCTCGATCGCGCTCTCAACACCGGCGCTCTTTCTCCGTTCGGCGAGGCCGCTCTACTGGGAGACGTCGCCATCGGGTTGGGTGCCCTCCGGGTGTACAGGGAAGCCGCCGACATGCTCGATACGGCGGCTGAAGCCATCGGGCAGTGGTCGCCGCTGTTCCGTGCGCAGTTCCTGGGGCGCCAGGTCCTGACGGCGTTGCGTGCGTCCGATGCGTCGTTGGCGTCCGAACGCATGCATGAACTGGCGCGAGCCCTGCCGTTCGTGGCCTCGGCGAGGGTCAACAAGCGGGCTGAGGAGATCTTGCGAGCGTCCTTCGACTGGCAGAAGGTCCCGGAGCTCCGCCAAGCTCGCGAGCACGTGGGGGCGATGCTCGTTCCAGGAAACCAGACCTGATCGACGCGACACGGGGGGACCAATGGCAGGTGTGTCGATCCGGGACATGACGGTGAACGATGTCCGGCAGGTGTCGTCGATCCGGATCGCGGGGTGGAGATCGGCTTATGTCGGAATGCTTCCGCAGGATTATCTGGACGGGCTCAGCGTCGAGGAGGACGCCGAGCAGCGGAGGAAGCAGTTCGGCAGGAATCCCAAGGTGCGCAATGTCGTCGCCGAGCGGGACGGCGCGGTGGTCGGGTGGGTCGTCACGGGGCCCTGCCGGGACGTTGGGGCGACCGGCCTGGACGGCGAGATCTACGCCTTGTACGTGGCGCCTGCCATGATCGGGACCGGTGTCGGCCGTGAGCTGGTGCGTCACGTCATCGCTCGCGCGCGGTCAGCCGGACTGGAATCCATGTACCTGTGGGTCCTTGAGGAGAACCACCGGGCCAGGCGCTTCTACGAAGCCGCGGGCTTCGTGCCTGACGGTGAACGGGGCCACTGGCACATGGGAGGAGCGTCCGTGCCGGAGCTGCGGTACATGCAGGTGCTCAGCGGGGTGCCGACGGCAGGGCAAGGAGAGCGAACCGGCTTGTGATGCGCCTGCCAAGCCTCCGACGCTCGCTCAGTGGCAGTGCTCCTGGTGGTGATCACTGGACGAGGTGCCGAGGTCGTCGCTGTGTCCCGCCTTGAGCCGTGGCCACTGTGCGGTCGGCCGGCCGTCCAGCCGGAACTGGCCGCCCCTGGTGTCCCAGTGCTGCGGCCGGCCCGCCGGTGAGTCCTCCCAGAACTCCTGCCGGCCGTAGGCCGTCAGATCGAGCAGCCCGTACGACGGTGCCAGCAGTTCGTTGCCGCGGCCGGTGGTCCAGTAGGTCTCGTAGACCTTGTCGCCGTCCCTGAGATAGGCGACCAGGATGCCGAAGTGCCGGTCGGCGACCAGCCGCTCCACGGCTTCCTCTGTCACCGAATACCAGGGAACCGTCCACCCCATGAAGTCCCGGTACCGCGAGCTCTCCTCGTACGGCCCCTCACAGAAGGTCGCGTAGCTGACGTCCCGCGAATGCAGGTAGGACAACTCGTTGATGTGCGCCGTGGAAAAGGTGCACCCCTCACACTGCTCCGCCGCGGGCCGACCCGTGTGCCACATCTGGTAATAAGCGATCAACTGCGACCGCCCCTCGAAGACCTCGATCAACGGCACCGGCCCACCAGCCCCCACCAGCGGCGTCTGCGCGTCGACCTCGACCATCGGCAGCCGCCGACGCTCCGCGGCCAGCGCGTCCCCGGCCCTGGTGTGCGCCTTCTCCCTGACCCGGAGGCCATCGATCTCCGCCTGCCAGGTCCGCCGATCGACGACCCGCGGAAGGGACTGCTCAGTTGCCGGCGTCTCTGTCATCCGACCTGTATAGCCAAGTCGAAGAGCACGACACAACACCTTGCGGCTGATCGCGTAGTGACGCGGGTGTGGGGTTTTCGGTTGGCGGTCGAGGGGGTCGGGGTTGTGGCCGGATGTGGACGTGGACGGGTTGGCACGGTCCAACGTATGTTCGGGGCCGCAGGAAATTTGGTGATTGTTCGCCATCGGGGTGGATTTGTTAGGGGGCCTTGGTGGCTGATTCCGCGCGCCTGGAGATTCACATCATCAATGTGAGCCAGGGGGACTCGGTCCTGATCATCAACCGGGATCTGGACAAGGTGGCGGCGGCGATCACGAAGGTCGGGTGGAAGGTTCCGGACAAGCCGATCGACTATGTGCCGTTCGCGGTGGCGAAGAACGTGTCGTTGCTGGGGACGGTGAAGAAGGCGCTGCTCATCGACGGGGGGGACAGCTCGTACGGTGAGGACGTCGTGAACATGCTGAAGCGGCACGGGGTGGTGGACGGGCCGGGGTTCTACAAGGACCTCTACATGATGGTCAGCCACTTTCACGCCGATCACCAGGCGGGGCTGCACACGGTGCTGATGGACAAAGAGGTGTCCAAGGTCAAGGGGAAGAAGACGCAGATCGTGCCTCGGTTCATCCCGGGGAAGATGTTCGTCAACCCCCTGTACGACAAGGCCTCGGTGCCGAAGAACCAGATCTTCCCGGCGTTCCGGCGGATCCTCGAGGAGATCAGCTCGCTGTCCCGGAAGTCGAAACGGACCGAGATCGTCGAGGTCCAGCCGGGAGGTACGGAGGCGCACCCGACCCTGATCACCCCGTTGGAGATCGGGCTCGGGGACGGTGTGTCCGACAAGGACGGCAAAGCCATCCCGATCACGATCAAGATGGTGGCCTCGGGGCAGCAGGTGTACGTGCCGGCCACCGTCAAGAGCGGTGTGACGGCCGCCTACCTCAAGGACGTGCCGCAGAAGGCCAGTGCGGTGGACATGAACGACCGGTCGCTCTGTTTCGTGCTCACTTATGGATCGTTCCGATACTTCGGTGGCGGGGACATCGCGGGGGACGGACGAGCCCTTGGCGGTAACGAAGGCACCAAGGCGATGCCTGATCCGCCGAAAGGCAAGAAGAACAAGAAAAAGAAGAAGAACAAGAAGCTCGGGTCGTCCAACAGCCATGGGGACGTCGAGACGGTGCTCGGGCCCTCGCTCGAGTGGGGTTTTCCCGCGACGAAGCTCGGGGACTACGTGGCCGGTGTCGACAAGTATCCGTACTCCGGTGGCTGCACCGTCATGAAGGCGAGTCACCACGCGAGCGCGTCCAGCGTGGACACCTATTTCCTCGCGACGGTCCGGCCGTTCGTGGTCGCCATCTCCTGCGGGTTCAAGGCCAGGCCGCACGACCACCCGACGCAGCAGGTGCTCGACCGGCTCGACAAGACCCTCTCCGCTCAATGGGGTGTGCGCGGTTCGAAGAAGAAGGTCGACAACTCGGTCAAGGGCCTCTATCTCACCGAGGTGATCCAGAAGCGCAAGGGCCGCACGTACGACACCGACGTGCACGACGGATTGTTGCTCGGTGACATCGTCATCCGGCCCGTGGACGAATCGATCGTCGATGCCCGCGCCTCGTCCACGGTCGTGCCGGGACCCGAAGTGATCAAGGTCCAGGTGTACGGGACGGGGGACAAGACCGACACCGTGGACACCGACAACCGCCTGTTCGACGGGGTGACGGTGAGCAAGACCGGCCACTACCCGATCGGCCCTTACTTCCACCCTTCGAGCTGAGGAGCCCGCGAAGTGCCGATCACGACGGTCGAGGACAACGGACGGTTCTACGTACGCGGTGTTACCGGGGAAACGGACACGGCCTACGCCGGCACGAAGGTCATCCCGGTCGGGGGCCATCTGGTCGGGTTCGACGACAGTTTCGCCGACCCTCTGGTGATGCGTGCGTTCTACGACCCGTCACGAATCTCTCTTCCCTCCGGTTTCGTCACCATCGGTTACCTGCAGTACATGCGGATCACCTTCGGCGGCCAGGCGATCCCACCGTCCGTCTTCAGCCCCCGGCTGGCGTCCCGGCAGCTCTACGCCACGGCGAACCAGACGTTCATCGACTTCATGGACCCCAGGGAGGCCAAGGAGAAAGAGATCGAGGTGCCGTACTACGCGCGCAACGGCGCGCTGCTGAACGACCGCCTGTCCGTGGAGTCGGATTTCTACGATCATCCCCTGCCGAACGGGTCGCTGTATTCGATCGACCCGGCGTACCGGGTGAGCCGGTACGCCTCGATCGTGGCCGAGGTGTCGGGTGACCTCGTCGTGGAGTCGGACGTGTTCACGCTCATCGACGGGCTGGCGCCGCTCGCCGAGATCCCGATCACCTCCGGCGACCAGCGGGAGGCGTACCAGATCGCGATCGCCTACCTCACCGACAACAACGTGGACAGCGACGACAGCGAGGACGCGCCGTTGCTGGACTCGATCACCAACTCGGACATGTCGGCGAAGGTCGTCGGGAAGTACGTTCTGCTCACGCTGCCTGACGAGGAGGGTTTCGGGCCGACCCTGGTCATCCAGACATCACAGTCCGGCCCACGGCGAGTGATCGTGCATCTGGTCGGTCAGCACGAGATGGCGACGCTCAACGCCGGGTTCGCGACGGACGCGTTCTGGCGGATCTACGAGTGGCTCAAGGACAACGACCGGCTGACCACCGCGCAGCGGAAGGCGGTGGCCAACACGCATCGGGGCCGGGGACGCGGCGGCCTGGACGCCGATCCGTTCGACCTGAAACCGACGGACGTCGCGGTCGAGGTGAACTACGCGACCGTGCTGGCGGCGTCGAAGCCGCGGCTGCTCCGGGAGGCGCCACGTTTCCTGAACGGTTTCACCTGGTCTGTGCTGCTGCGGTACAACGACGACACCCAGATCATGCAGGCCACGGCGATCCGCGGGCCGAAGGAACTGACGAGCTTCGACGCCAAGCCCCCCACGTCCGCCTACTTCGACGCTCGGACGTCGCCGCTGCTCAAGGACTATCGCATCGACACGAGCAACTTCACCAGAGCCGCCATGCTCCGGGAGAACTTCGCGGCCGGCACCAAACTCACCTACATCTAAGGCGCGAGCATGACCACACCCCCCTCCGAGCCGGATCCGCGGCTCGCGCTCCAGCCTGTCGTGACGTCGCGGTACGCCGGTGGACGGCTGATCGTGTCGTGGACCCCGGTGGCCGCGGCGTACGGCTACCGCGTCGTGGTGACCGGCGGCGACGGCTCCGACTACCGTGCCGAGGTCACCGAGTCACCGTTGACCTGCGACTTCGTGCCACGGCACGGGGTGACGTACACGGTCACGGTCGAGGTGCTCGGGATTCCGGGGGAGGCGGCGGCGCTGACCGTCCCGGACGCGGTGGCGATGCTGCGCGGGCTCGGGGAACGGCTGGTGGCGGCCAGAACCCCGGAGGGGGTGTACACGTTCGGCGAGGACGTGGTCCTGGCGGACGCGGTGCGTGAGCTGATCGGCGCTTACCCGCTGACGGCGGCGGCCGATCCGGTGCTGGACGACGAGGCGGTGCGGCTGAGCCTCGCGGGTGCGTCCACCGGCCTCACGGTGGTCGAGGGTCCGGTCGAGCTGGTGTTCACGGTGTCGGACGAGTACGAGCTTCAGGCGACCTGGACGGCGAGGCCCGGCGACGGGTACCGGCTCGCCGACACCTTCGAAGAGCTCGCCGGGGGGCCGTACGAGTATCTGGACCTGGCGGGGCCGGTCTTCGTGGCGACGACGTACGCGCACACCGAACCGGGGGTGTTCTTCGAGGTCCAGCCGGGGGTGTCGTTCCAGGCCGGGGTCTCGGTGCCGCAGGAGATGTCGGGTGCGTCCGTTCTGGTCGGTGGTGCGCTGCGCGAAGGGCCCGTGTTCGCGTGGCCCGGCGAGCGGGCCTTCGAGGCGCTGACGATCGATCCGATCGGACGGGACGCGCTGACACTGACCGGCGGGCTGGTGAGCCTGACCGAGGACCGGCTGGAGATCAGTGGCACCGTCACCTTGGACGGGATCGAGTTGCCGGCTGTGCTGGACTTCCCGACCGCGATCACGCCGGCTCCGGTGCTGAGGCTGATTGAGCCGCCGCTGACCGGGACCACGTCCGGCGCGTTGCTGACCGCCACCGGTCTGGTGGACGTCGTCGGCGAGCGGCTGCCGGCCACGCTGCTGGACCTCGCGGGGGTCCGGGTGCGTGAGCTGGACATGGCGTTCTCCCCGGCGGGGACCGAACCCACGGTCACGACCGTCGTGCTCGACTTCGGCACGGCCACCTGGACCCTTGTGCCAGGGCTGACGCTGTCGGGATTCCGGCTGGAGACCACCGTGCGCGCGGCCGAGGGGTACGACCCGGCCGGCTCCGTGCTCGTCGCGGGATCCGTGGCCGTGGGGGACGGGGTGTACGAGGTCACGGCCGGCTCGGTCGGCGACGGCACCTGGTACCTGGAGATCGAGCAGGAAGGCGTCGCGGCCGGTGACGTGACGGGGCTGGCCGGCATGGACGTCGCGACGGCCACCGGCATGCTGCCGCGTGCGCTGCTCGACGGTTTCCCACTGACCTTGACCCGTGCGTTCGTGCTCGCCGACCCGGCGGCGGCCGAGATCGCCGAGGTCGAGTTCACGATCGCGCAGACCACGCCGTGGAGCATCGCCGGCGGCACGGTCACGGTGACCGGCTGGACGGCGGACATCTCCGTCGCGCGCGACAAGGACGGCGAGTGGCACCCGAGTGCCGTGCTGTACGGCACCGTCGCCGTCGGCGGGACCGGCTTCGCCGTCTCCCTCGCGATGCCGCCTGGGGAGAACGGGCTGTGGATGCTGGAGATGAACGACGACGCCGTGGTGCGGCTGCCGTCCCTCGGCGAACTGCTCGACCTGTTCGGCGGCACGGCGACGGGTCTGCCGGCGAACGTCGCGGACCTCGGCGACCTGGAGATCACCGGGTTCAAGGTCGGCTTCGACACCGGGCTCAGCCGGGTCGCGTTCATGTTCGTGCGGATCGCGCAGGCCTCCGACTGGGTGATCATCCCGGGTGCCGGTGCGGACCTGCTGGCGCTGCACGACTTCACCGCCGCGCTGTCGGTGACACCGGAGGGATCGGCCGGATTCCTGGAAGGCACGCTGGTCGTCGGCGGGGTGCCGGTCGACACGGGGCTCGTGAAGAACGGCCCCACAGAGGACTGGGTGCTGCGCGCCGGGTGGAACACCAAGGTCGCCGTCCCCGGGTGGAACGCGCTGGAGGGATGGCTGTCGCCGTCGCTGGCCGGCGCGACGCTGCCGGTCGAGATGCCGCTTTCGGATGGGTTCGACGTGTCCCGGGTCTGGCTGCGGCTCAGCGGGACGAGCGGTGCGCTGACCGAGCTCGGGTTCACGCTGTACACGGACAAGCTGTGGAAGCTGAGAGAAGGGTTCTCGCTCACCGAGGTGCGGGCCCAGCTGCGGATGCCGTGGCCGGTGCGGGCCGACGCCATCGACGCCGTGCTCGGCGGGGTCCTCACGCTCGGCGGGGTGGAGATCGCGATCGTGGCCGTCAAACCGGCCGGAGGGCCGTGGGAGTTCGGCGGGTCGTTGCTGTACGGCCTCACGATCGACCTGGTGGAGGCGGTCAACGGCATCACCGGGGGGCACGCGCTGCCGGGGGACGCGGCGGCGTACGGACTGCCTGCGGAGATCACCATCGAGAGCGCCGAGGTGCTCGCGGTCCCCGAGACGGGACGGTTCCACTTCCAGGGGGAGGCGGGGTTCGACTGGGAGTTCCAGATCGCGGGGGTCGATGTCGCGGTCCGGTCCATCGGCGGCACCATCGACATCCCCGCCGCCGGTGAACCGGCCGTCGACGGCACCGGCGAACCGGCCCCGTCCGCCGGCACCGAGGCACCGCTGTTCGCCAGGCTCACCGGAGTCGTCGACGTCGCCTCGATCCGCGCCACCGTGTCCGCCGAACTCGGCACCGTGGACACACCGACCGTCCTGACCGGCACCCTGGAACCCGCCGAGCTCGCCGCGCTCGACCTGGCCTCGGTCACGGCGATGGGTGCGGCGGACGGCGGCTGGCGCACGGTGGCCCCGGAACTCGCCGACGATCTCGCGTTCTCCGGCGCGGCGTTCGCGCTGAACCTGACCGAGCGGCGATTACTCCTGTACGGCGAGATGGCCCACGGCGACGAGTGGACGGTCGCCGGACTCGTCCACTGTGTGCCGAGCGGCGACGGCTGGTCGTACGTCGTGGCGCTGGCCCTCCCCGGCGGGTTCCGGTTCGGGGACCTGTTCGGCGCGCTCTCGGTGGTGGACGACTACCTGTCGGTGGGGGACGCGCGCCTCGTGGTCTGCGACCTCCCCGGCACCACCCTCGGCGACGCGGCCACGCGGACCACCGGCGCGCTCCTGGCGATCGACCCCGAGGCGGAGTCCCCGCTCGACGATCTGGACGGCGACCCGCGCGGCCTGTCCACCGGCGTGTACGTCAGCGCGGACCTCGTGTTCGCCGGGCCGCTGTTCTCGAAGGTCCTGCAGATCGGCCGGGACGGCACGCCGCCGGTCGTGCGCCTGTTCGCCGTGATCGACCAGAGCGTCCCCGGCGACGGCGACGTCCAGAACACGACGGTGTTCGGCGCCACGCTCCCCGACATCGTGGTGCTCGACAGCATCGCCTTCACCGGCCTTGAGCTCACCTACCGGCCCGACCCGGCCGACCGCCTGGAGATCGCGGGGAACGTCGCGCTGACCGGCGTCTTCGGCGACGACTACAGCTTCGGCGTGACCCTGGTGGTGGACAGCACGCGGCTGACCGCCGCCGTCGAGCAGACGAGCCGCGAGATCGTGAACCCGTTCCTGCTCCCCGGCATCGTGCTGTCCGGCCTCAGCATGGACATCGCGTACGTCTGGGCCCAGGGCTCGGTCCCGGCGTCCTCGACGTTCGCGCTGACCGGTCACGTGCTGCTCGGCCGGGCCCCCGCGGCCGGCGAGACCGACGAACGGGTGTCCTGCCTGGCGCGGCTCGCGCTGATCGACGGGTCCCCGGCGCTGTTCGCCGTGACACTGGACCGAGACCTGTCCGTCGGCGGCCTGCTGGCGTCCCTGGTGACCGGACACGGCGCGGACTGGCCGTCCGACTTCGTGGACGTCGTGTTCCGCGCCACCAGCCGGGTCTGCTACGCCACGGCGGACGGCGTGTCGGCCGATCCGACGTTCATCGCCGGGCTGATGGTGGACGCCACGGTACGGCTGACGCTGCTGGTTTCCCTGGAACTGCACGTCGTCGTGACGTTCCTGCGGGTCGGTGACCGGTACGTCGGCATGCGCATGGACGTCGCGCTGCTTGAACCCCTGGACTTGGCGTTCATCACCTTCTCCGGGCCGGAGTTCGGCGGCGGCCCGGTGCTCGCCGTCGAGACGGGGGACAACGCGAAGTTCGAGCTGTCCACCGGCATCAGCTTCCTGCACGAACGGTTCGTCAGGTGGGACGTCACCGTGCGGCAGGGAGCAGACGGCGGGAACGTGTTCGGCGGCCACCTCAAAACCGACGTCGAGCTGGAACCGTTCGGAAAGCTGGCGTGTGACTTCACCTACACGACGCACCCCGGCCGGGACAGTGAACTCGAACTCATCGGCTGGCCCGAGTTCGACTGGGTCCTCGACCTGTTCGACATCTTCGCGGCGATCCGGTCCCTCGGCAGCCAGTCGTCCATCTGCGGCGCGCTCGCGGCCCTGGTGCCGCTCATCGGGTACGACACGACGTTCCGGCTGACCCCCGACGTCGCGATGGAGGGAGACAAGCTCGTCTTCCTGCTCACCGGCACGTACGACTTCACGGTGGAACTCGCCGACGACCCGTTCCTTGAGGTGACGCTGCCGCCGCTGCGTGTGGAGATCGCCGCGGACACGCACTACGACCAGCTTCCCGGCCGGCTGGCGGAGGAACTGCTGCTGGCCGGGCCGAGGTTCGCCGCCGACCTGCTCCGACAGCCGGAGAAGATCGCCATCCTGACCGGCATGCTGATCACCGAGAAGGCCGTCGAGGCGGCGATGCAACTCGCCTGCGAGGGACTGGTCGAAGGCGCGGTCGCCGCGGCGGCCGAGGCCGCGGCCGGTCTCGTCGCCACCACGGTCGGCGGCGCGGCGGCCGTCACCGCGAGTGCGGTGCTGTCGGTGGTGACGGGGTCGCTGTCGGACTCACGGTCGCACTCAGGCGGCGGTGGTGGCGGTGGCGGTGGCGGCTCCGACGACGATGACGACGGCGGCTCCAGCTCCGGTGGCTCCGGCGGCGGCTCCTCCGGCGGCGGGTCCGGGACGGCCAGGCCGGACGTACCCGTGCTCAAGAGCCTCACGTACGCGGAAGGGAACGTCACCGCCAAGTGGGACGCCGCCGCGCGGGCCAGTGCGTACACGTTCGAACTGCTCGGCCCGGACGACGCCGGCCTCGGTTCGGCGGACTTCGCCGCCAGGCTCGACGGGACGCTGCCGCTGCGCGCGGAGGCGTTCGGCGTCTACCACGGCAGAGTGCGGTCCTCCCGAGGCGACGTCCTGAGCGGATGGGCCACGTTGCCGCTGGTCAGGACGGCTCCACCGGAGGCCGCCGTCACACTCGCCGACACGGGTCTCGTGGTGAGCTGGACCGACGCCACCGACGCCGACCGGTACCAGGTGCGTCTCGGCGACGTGGTGACCGAGGTGGCCGGGACGCTGCGTGAGGTCGAACTGCCTGTCCCCGAGCCGGGGACGGTGACCGTGGAGATCCAGGCCGTACGCGCCGGAGAGATCCCCGGCGGGTGGAGCGCGCCGGCGTCCCTGGAGGTCCTTCCCGCGCCGGACGGCGTGACGGTGCGCCAGGAGGAGAGCCGCCTCGTCGTGAGCTGGCGTCCTCTGACCGGCCGGGACGACGAGATCCGCTACGCCGTCGAGATCGCCGGTACCGGGGAACCCGTCGTGCGGCTCGGCGATACGGCGATCTCGATGTCCCTCGACGGGCCGTTCACCGAGCACGTCGTCCACCGCCTGCGTGTCCGTGCGTCCGCCGACGGCGGGCTCGGCCTCTGGAGCGCACCCGCCGAGTTCGTGTACATCGCGATGCCTGGTCCCGAAGGACTGCGGGTGAGCCAACGGGGGGACATGTTCCACCTGAGATGGTGGACACCTGTGGTCCTCGACGAGCCGATGTCGTACCAGGCGCAGACGTACGTCGGGTACGGATACGCGTGGGTGAGCGTCGACGAGGACGGCAACATCGTCGAGAGCGGTTCCCGGTCGTGGGAGGAGATCAGGAGCGAGGCCACCGGCCTGAACACCGGCGAGGCGGACCTCGCGCTCGGCGGATACGGCGTCCGCGTGCGTTTCACCACACCGGTCAGGACGGGCCCGTGGGCCGTCGAGACACCGCGGCTCCTGGAGGTGCCGAACGTCCAGGAGGCGCGTTACGCGTCCGAGGCCATCGGCGTGACCTGGTGGCCCGTCGAGGGTGCCACCTACGAGGTCTCGGTGTCGCCGGGTGACCTGGTGCTGACGTCGCAGGAACCCGCGCTGGAGATCTCCACCGACATGCTGGCGCAGGGCACGCTGTACGAACTGCGGGTGCGGTCCGTCGCGGGGGAGGACTTCGGCACCTGGAGCGACCCGCCGGTCCGGGTGGTCACGGTCGACCCGCCTGCCGGGGTGACCGCGTCGTACGCGGACGGAACGCTGGAGATCGGCTGGCAGCAGGTCAGCGGGGCCGAGCACTACCGGGTCACCGTGCTGGACGCCGACGGCGGGGTGCTCAAGGTGGCGCAGGAGGACGGGCCGGTCACCTGGGACGCCGCTGACCTGCCGCGCGGCGCCGGTTTCGCCGTCCGGGTCGCGTCGATGATCGAGGACGTGGCGTCCGCCGACTCGGCCCCCGTGACGTTCGCCATGTTCGACCCCCCGGCCGGCCTGACCGCCGACCACGACGGCGTCGGCACGCGGCTCTCCTGGTCCGCCGTCCCCGGGGCCGACCAGTACCGGGTCCGGCTGCTCAACAGCCAAGGCACCGTGGTGAAGGCCGTCGTGACCCGGCAGACCACCGCCGAGATCGCCGCGCTCGGTGTCACCGCGCAGGTCAGGGTCGTCGGCCAGGCCTGGTCCGCGGCCGTCCCCGTGGCCCGGTACACGTGCCTGTCCTTCACCGGCGACCGGCCCACCGTGCCGCGCGTCTCGCAGCGTGAGCTCGACACCGTGTACAAACCCACGCAGACCCCCACGAGAACCGGCTGGGTGGCGACGATCCTCGGCGCCGGCGGACCCCTGTCGGTCCTCACGTTCCTCACCGCCGCCGTGGTCAGGAGCGGTCCGATCACCCAGCCGCAGCTCTACCCGGCGCTCAACGGCGGCGACCTCCAGGACCTCCCCGCCGTCCCTGCCGACGACTACACCACCCCTGTCGGCGTGCTTGAGGCGATCCTCCGTCTCGACCGAGTCCTGGCCGCCAAGGGAGTGCTGACCGCCAACGCGCCGTACCACGCCTTCAACGGCAGCCTCACCGTGCCGTTCGCTCGCGAAGGCACCGGCCCGCTGGTCGCCGTCGCCTTCGGCACCGCCACCGACCTGCCTGGCGCCGCGCTTCCCGGCGCCAGAGGAAGCGTGGTCTTCGGCATCCCCGAGGGCCGGGCCACCGTGTACACGCCGAACCCCGAGAACAAGAACTGGCTGGTCTTCACCGACGACCCCGGCCTGCCGCTGACCCTGCTGCGCCGCCTGGTCAAGCTCCTCGCCGACCGGGAGGTGCTCACCGCCGCGGAGGCGGCAGCCGTCCTCTAGTCGTGGCGAGGACCGCCGGACAGCTCGTGGTCGGCGTGCGAGAGGGCCTCGGCGATGAGGGCACGGACGTGGGAGTCGCGCGCGCGGTAGCGGACGCGCCGTCCCTCTCTGCGGGTGTCCACGAGACCGGCGAGCCGGAGCTTGGCGAGGTGCTGCGAGACGGACGGCCGGGGGACGTCGAGTGCTTCGGCGAGAGAGCCGACGTCGTACTCGCCGGCGGAGAGCAGCCACATCAGGCGCAGGCGGGTGGGGTCGCTGAGCATGCGGAACGCCTCCACGGCCGTGGCGACCTGAGCGGCAGTGGGTTGCTCCTGCGAGTGGTTGGCACCTGATACGTTGTCGCGTGCGCACATGGATACATATGATGGGGTCACTGGGACGCCGAAGGCAAATTCGAGGGACCCCTCATGCATGGTCACGGACATGGTCAGGGACATGGTCAGGGACATGGCCACGGACACAGTCACGGTCACGGACGTGTGCGGCGGTTGTTCGTGCCGCACAGCCACGACAGCAAGGACAAGACCGACGCCGCGCTGGAAGCCAGCGCACGAGGCATGCGTGTGCTCGCCGTGTCGTTCGCGGTGCTCATGGCGACGGCGGCCGCGCAGGCCGTGGTCGTCGCCATGTCCGGCTCGGTGGCGCTCCTCGGCGACACCCTGCACAACGTCGCCGACGCGTTGACGGCCGTCCCGCTGGCCATCGCGTTCTCCGTGGGCCGGCGCGCAGCGACCCGGCGGTTCACCTACGGGTACGGCCGAGCCGAGGACCTCGCCGGCATCGTCATCGTGCTCGTCATCGCCGCCTCCGCCGGCTTGGCCGGCTTCGAGGCCGTCACCCGACTGCTCCATCCACAGGATGTGGACGCACTCGGCTGGGTCGCCGCAGCCGCCGTGGTCGGCTTCGCCGGAAACGAATGGGTGGCCCGGTACCGCATCCGCGTAGGCCGCGACATCGGCTCCGCGGCCCTCGTCGCCGACGGCCTCCACGCACGCGCCGACGGCTTCACATCCCTGGCCGTCCTACTCGGCGCCGCAGGCACCTGGCTCGGCTTCCCCTTGGCCGACCCCCTGGTCGGCCTGCTCATCACCCTCGCCATCTGCTACGTCCTGCGAGACGCCGCAAGAGAGATCTACCACCGCCTGATGGACGCCGTAGACCCCACCCTGGTCGAAACCGCCGAACGAATCCTCCTGAACGTCCCCGGCGTCCGCCACACCGGTTCCCTCCGCCTCCGCTGGATCGGCCACGCTCTCCACGCCGAAGCAGAGATCTCCGTCGACCACGACCTCCCCCTGACAGAAGCCCACGCCATAGCCGTCCAAGCCGAACACCACTTGATCCACAACCTCCCCCGCCTACGCACCGCCACCATCCACACCGACCCCCACGACCCCACCGGCCCCGACCACCACGCCGTCCTCTCCACCCACCACTGACCAACCGTCTCATCTGCGACCGACCGTGTGATCTGCGCACGAACTCCGCCTCCCTGGCGCCCCTTCCCGGCGCCGCGTCGGCCGGCACCGTCTACGGCGAATTCGGCGCCGCCGTGCGGTGAGGTAGGTGGGGAACGGGCCGCCGTCGTCATGGTCCTTGCGAAGGAGGCGCTTCGCGCGCGGGCCGCAAGGGCTGTCTTATGTGGGGGACACCCCCACACCCCCGGGCCTGCCGGGCTCATTCTCGCCGCGCCGTTCGGGGCGGTAGTCAAGCAGGCCAGCGGTGATCGTTGATGAGCTCCCGGACTCGTCGAACGTCGCGGTAGGGCTTGAGCCGGTCGAGAACCACGCGTGCGCGGTGGGCGACTCGGTCGCTGGCCACGTCTGCGGACAGCGTCAGCATTCGTACGGCTACGTCGGCCGCTTCCTCGGGCTCGTTGGCGTCGGCCAATGCGACGGCGAGCCATGACAGGTACAGGGCCAGCTCGCGGCTGTGGGTGGCGTCGTATCGACTGAGGATGTCGGTCAGGATCGGGACGGCGCGTAGTGGCCGCCGTAGTTCGGTGTATGCGCGGGCCTTCATGATCTGGAGTTCACCGGTGTTCACCCAGTACAGATATGCGGGTTCGGCCTCTCCGCTGGGGTGAGCGAGTGCTTCGTCCGCTTCCGCGAGTGCACGAATGGCTTCTTGTGCTTGTCCTGCTCGTGCGTGAGCCCATGCGACGCGATCCCAGCACAGCGCGCGCGCTCGGGGTGGAGCATGCGGCCCTGCGGCGTTCAAGGCTGTGTGGGCGAGTGCCACGCCTTCGGCTGGGTCGGCAGAGTTGGTCACCTGGTAGGCGAGCGCGCCGATGAGGTGCCCTGCGAGGGTCCCGTCTCCGGCTTGATGAGCGGCACTTATGCCGAGTCGGTACGTTCCGGCTGCTTGGTCGGATTGTCCTGCGTCGCCGGCCACCCATCCGGCGATGTGGGCGAACTCGCCGATGGTCACGAGGAGACCCCGGCCGACGTCCTCGGTGAAGATCGACTCGCGGTACATCCGTACAGCCGCATGGAGCTCGCGGAACGCGGGTTGGATCAAATCTCGTCCGGCGAGTACGTCGTCGGCGAGCCGCAAGCTGTGGACTCGTGCGGACATGTCGGCAAGTGTCCCGGCGCCGATCCGCCGACCTCTGCGGCTCCGCTCAGGCACCAGAGGGTTTTCCCTGCCGAGAAGCTCCTTCAGGACATCGGCGGGGGGTCGGCGTGGCGAAGCTGCTGCATCGCTGAACAGTTCGTCTTCCTCCATTCCGAACACTCGACAATAAAGCATTGGATAGGGGTCTTTCGGCCGGTGCCTGCCTGCCTCCCAGTATTTGATCATACGGAGCATTGAGTCCCGTTCCGGCAGATACGCGCGGGTGTGTTCGTCGGCTGCTTCCGCGAGTCGCTTGGCCATTTCCCGCTGGGTCCACAGCCTCTCACGTCGTGCGATACGCAGGCGTACGGCCCAGGCGGGCACATCGCTCATCGAATACTCCTCACGGGAAAGGACGGGACGCGAGCCTTTCCTCCAGTTTCCCCCGTCCACTCTGTCGGCGCATATCAATTGACATGTGTGATGGAAGCGGATCACAGAAAAGCGACCCGGAGGCGTTGGCAGTCCGGTACGGGTCCCTGAACCGCGGAGGTGCGATCTATGGCAGATTCTCGGGCCGTGTCCCTATCTGGTCGCGACGCGAGACCGGGGAGGCTGTTCGGCGTCATCGAGTTGGAGGCGGTCCCTGAGTCCGTGTCTGTGGCACGGCGGTTCGTGCGGGAGATGCTGGGCGACGGTCACCCGGCGTTGGACGACGTGACGCTTGTGGTGTCGGAGCTGGTCGGTAACTCGGTGCGTCATTCGGACTCGCGGTGCGGCGGGACGGTGGCGGTCGCGCTCGCCGATGCCTTCGACCGTATTCACGTCGATGTCCTGGACGCCGGAAGCGCGGACGTTCCACGTGTATGTGCCGTTGTCGCAGAAGCGGACGAGAGCGGGGAATTGCCGGTGAGCGGTCGTGGTCTGTGGCTGGTTGCGGAACACTCGCTGGCGTGGGGGGTGTCTGATGACGTGACCGGGCGGACGGTGTGGTGCCAGGTCGGTTACAAGTGGGCGAGTTCGGTCATGTTGGGAGTCCCGGCTCGTACGTGGGCTTGGTGATCTCGGGGAGTTAAGTGCGGGCTCTGGGGGTTGACCTTGACGCCGGTGTCAGGGGCTACGTTGCAGGTGGTCATGGGTCAGGGAGGGTCTGTGCGGATCGGGGAGCTTGCGGCGCTCGCCGGGACCAGTGCGCGGGCCGTGCGGTATTACGAGCAGCAAGGGTTGCTCGCGGCGCGGCGGTCGGCGAACGGGTACCGGGAGTATGACGAGGGTGACCTGCGGGTGGTGCGGGAGATCCGGTCGCTGATGGCGGCGGGGTTCTCGCTGGAGGACGTGCGGCCGTTCGTGGCTTGCCTGCGGGACGGGCATGCGACGGGGGACGCTTGTCCTGAGTCGGTCGCGGTGTACCGGCGGCGGCTCGCGGTGCTCGACGCGGAGATCCAGGCCCTGGTCAGGCAGAGAGCCGAGGTGGCGGAGCAATTGGCACGGGCCTGTCCGGGCTGTGCCGTGGAGGGACACAATGATCACGTTGACGAGCGAGAACTTCGACGAGCGGGTGCTGCGCGCAGGCAAGCCGGTACTGGTCGACTTCTGGGCGGAATGGTGCCCTCCGTGCCGCATGATCGCGCCGATTCTTGAGGATATCGAGAAGGAGTACGGCGATCGGCTCACCATCGGCAAGCTCAACGGCGACGACCATCCGCAGATCGTGGCGAGGTACGGGGTCATGGGGCTGCCGACGCTGAACCTCTACCGGGACGGCGAGGTCGTGCGGCAGGTCGTCGGCGCGCGGACCAAGCGCATGCTGCTGGCCGAGCTGGAAGGCTGTTTCTAGGTCCCGGTGGGTACGGAAGGACGAGGAATCACTCGGAGAAGAGATCGAAAGGTCACGGACGCGTTGGCCGTGACGGTCGTGCGCGCTCCGGCGGGGGAGGCGCTGCCGTAAGGTATCGCCATCTTTCGTGTACTCGGCGCACGAAACTCTTCGCGGGTGAGGAGACACCGATGAGTGGCACGGGGGAGTTGGCCGTACCGGACGTGGTGGACAGTCCGGTACGGCAGAGACCGCCGGAGAGCCGGGCCGGCCGGTGGCTGCTGGAGCACCGCGTGCAGCCGGTGGGGCCGGAGGCGGACGAGGGCCACGCGCATCCCCAGGCCTGGTGGAAGATCATGTGCCTGACCGGGGTGGACTACTTCTCCACGCTGGCCTATCTTCCCGGCATCGCGGCGCTGGCCGCGGGGGTGTTGTCGCCGCTCGCCACGTTGCTGATCGTGGCGCTCACCCTGTTCGGCATGCTGCCGATGTACCGGCGGGTGGCGCGGGAGAGCCCGCACGGCCAGGGCTCGGTGGCGATGCTGGAGGACCTGCTGCCGTTCTGGCAGGGCAAGCTGTTCGTCCTTGTCCTGCTCGGCTTCGTCGTGACCTCGTGGATCGTCACGATCACCCTGTCGGCCGCGGACGCCTCGGTGCATCTCTTGGAGAACCCCTACGCTCCGGGCTTCCTGCACGGCAACGCGGTGCCGCTGACGATCGTGCTGCTCCTGGTGCTCGGCGGGGTGTTCCTGCTCGGCTTCAGCGAGGCGGTCGGCGTCGCGATCCCGCTGGTGGCGCTGTTCCTGGTGCTGAACGCCGTGGTGGTCGTCGTGGGGATCGGCGACGTGCTGGCCGAGCCGGAGGTCCTGTCCCGGTGGTCGGAGGCGCTGACCCACACCGGAGGCGGGGTCGGCGGTGTGCTCGGCCCGGCGGTGCTGGCGTTCCCCCTGCTGGTGCTCGGCCTTTCGGGGTTCGAGACGGGGGTCAGCATGATGCCGCTGGTGGCGGCCGAGGGTGAGGACGCCGCGGCGCGCAGGGAGTCGCGGGTGCGCAACACACGCAAGCTGCTGACCGTGGCCGCACTGATCATGAGCATCTATCTGATCGCCACCAGTTTCGTGACCACGCTGCTCATCCCGCCGGAGCGGTTCGGGCCCGGTGGCGAGGCCAACGGCCGCGCGCTGGCGTACCTGGCGCACGAGCGGCTCGGCGAGGTGTTCGGCACCGCGTACGACGTCGGCACCATTCTCATCCTGTGGTTCGCGGGTGCCTCCGCCATGGCGGGGCTGATCAACATCGTGCCGCGGTACCTGCCGTCGTACGGCATGGCGCCGGAGTGGGGCCGCGCGGTACGTCCGGTGGTGATCGTCTATACGGTGATCTGCGTCGTCCTCACCATCGTCTTCGGGGCCGACGTCAACGCGCAGGCCGGCGCGTACGCCACGGGGATCCTCGCGATGATGGTGTCCGGCGCGGTCGCGGTGGCCATCTGGGCCGTGCGCAGGCGGCGGCGTGCCGCCGCGGCGGGTTTCGGCGTGCTGACCCTCGTGCTGCTGTACGCGCTGGGGGACAACATCAAGGAGAAACCGGACGGCATCGCGATCTCGGCGATGTTCGTCCTCGGCATCGTGGTGGTGTCACTGATCTCCCGGGTGTCGCGCACCACCGAGCTGCGGGCCGACCGCATCGAGTTCGACATGCCGGCTCGCCGTTTCGTCACCGATTCCCTGGCTCACGACGGCGCACTGAACATCATCGCCAACCGCAGGCAGGCCGGCGACGTCGCCGAGTACGCCGCCAAGGAGGCCGAGCAGAGGAGCATGAACCCGGTGCCGAACCCGGCCGACGTGGTCTTCCTGGAGATCGATGTGGTGGACCCCTCCGAGTTCAGCGACGTGCTGCGTGTGAGCGGCGTCGAGGTCGGCGGCCACCGTGTGCTGCGCGCGCAGAGCCCCGCCGCGCCGAACGCCATCGCGGCGATCCTGCTCGCGTTGCGCGACGCGACCGGTGTACGGCCGCATGCCTACTTCGAGTGGTCGGAAGGCGCTCCGCTGACCCATCTGTTCCGTTACCTCCTCCTCGGCCGCGGTGACACGGCACCGGTGGTCCGTGAGATCCTCCGGCAGAGCGAGCCGGAGCCGTCCCGCCGTCCCGGCATCCACGTGGGAGGTTGAGCGGGCCGTCCTCGTGTCACCGTTCGGAGTCGTCGCGTCGGGAAGCCGTCAATAAACGATGGTGCGGCGTATGGAAGCCGTCAAGAGCCGTCAAAACCCCCAAATACCGCGATTTCCTGGACTCAGGCCGCCTCATGAGGCGGCCTGAGGCATGTAAGTCCGGAAATGAGGAGTGGAGATGGCCGACGTCGTCTTCGTCGTCCTGACGATCGCGATCTTCGTGGTCCTCGGGTATGTGGTCAAGGTGGTGGAACGGCTGTGAGTGCCGTCAACGCCGCCGGTCTGGCCGGTGCGGTACTGCTGGTGATCTTCATGGTCGCGGCGCTGCTCTTCCCGGAGCGGTTCTAGATGAGCGTCACCACCGCGGGGATCGTCTTCGTCGCGTCGCTCGTCGCGGCGCTCGCGCTCGCGCACCGACCGCTCGGCGACCACATGTACCGGGTGTACACCGGGACGCGGCACCTCGCCGCGGAGCGTGTGGTCTACCGGCTCCTCGGTGTGCGGCCCGACACCGAGCAACGGTGGGGGGTCTACGCGCGCAGCCTGCTCGCGTTCTCGATCGTCTCCATCGGGTTCGTCCACCTGATGCAGCGTGTGCAGGACAAGCTGTTCCTCAGCCTCGGCTTCCCGGCCGTCCCCGACCACGTCGCGTGGAACACGGCGGTCAGCTTCGTCACCAACACCAACTGGCAGGCGTACGCCGGCGAGAACACCATGGGTCACCTGACGCAGATGGCCGCGCTCGCCGTGCAGAACTTCGTGTCCGCGTCGGTCGGCATGGCCGTGGCGGTCGCTCTGGTGCGCGGGTTCGCGCGCAGCCGCAGTGACACCGTCGGCAACTTCTGGGTGGATCTGGTACGCGGTGTCGTCCGTGTCCTGCTGCCTCTGGCGTTCGTGGCGGCGCTGGTGCTGGTGGCGGGTGGCGTGGTGCAGAACCTCATGGGGCCGTACGACGTCACCACGCTCACCGGCGGCGTCCAGCACATGACCGGCGGCCCGGTGGCGAGCCAGGAGGCCATCAAGGAGCTCGGCACGAACGGCGGCGGCTTCTACAACACCAACTCGGCGCATCCGTACGAGAACCCCACCACGTGGACCAACTGGTTCGAGATCTTCCTGCTGCTGGTGATCCCGTTCAGCCTGCCGCGTACGTTCGGCCGCATGGTCGGCCAGGTCCGCCAGGGCCACGCGATCCTCGCCGTGATGGCTGTGATCGCGCTGGCGAGCGTCGTGCTGACCAACGTGTTCGAGCTGAGCGGCGGCGCGACCGTCCCTCAGGCGGTCGGCGCGGCCATGGAAGGCAAGGACGTCCGGTTCGGCGTGGCGAACTCGGCGACGTTCGCCGCGGCCACCACCCTCACCTCCACCGGGGCCGTCAACTCGGCGCACGACTCGTACACCCCGCTCGGCGGCATGATGACCCTGTTCGACATGATGCTCGGCGAGGTCGCGCCAGGCGGCGTCGGCGCGGGCCTGTACGGCATGCTCGTGCTCGCCGTGATCACCGTGTTCGTGGCGGGGCTCATGGTGGGCCGCACCCCCGAATACCTCGGCAAGCGGATCGGCTCACGTGAGATCAAGCTCGCGTCGCTGTACTTCCTGGTCACCCCGGTCCTCGTGCTCACAGGGACCGCGGTGGCGATGGCCAACGAAGCCGGTCTCGCGGCCATGCTGAACGGCGGCCCGCACGGCTTCTCCGAGATCCTCTACGCCTTCACCAGCGCGTCCAACAACAACGGCTCCGCGTTCGGCGGCGTCACGGTCAACACGCCGTTCTACGACGTGGCGCTCGGCCTGTGCATGGTGCTCGGCCGGTTCCTGCCGATCATCTTCGTGCTCGCGCTCGCGGGCTCGCTCGCCAGGCAGGCCCCCGTGCCGGAGTCGGCCGGCACGCTGCCGACCCACCGGCCGCAGTTCGCCGGGATGCTCGCCGGCGTGACGATCGTGCTGGTCGCACTGACCTTCCTCCCCGCGCTGGCGCTCGGGCCGCTCGCAGAAGGAATCCACTGATGTCCACCCCGGCCGTCCCTGCGGCAGCGCAGCCCGACCGCGTCGGCGGCGGTCTGCTCGACCCCAAGCAGCTCCTCACCTCGCTGCCTGAAGCGGTCCGCAAGCTCAATCCCGCCACGCTGTGGCGCAACCCCGTCATGCTGATCGTCGAGGTCGGCGCGTTCGCCACGACGGTGCTCGCCGCCACCGGTGAGGCGTCGTTCTTCGCGTGGGCCATCGCGGTGTGGCTGTGGCTCACCGTGCTGTTCGCCAACCTCGCCGAGGCCGTCGCCGAGGGCCGCGGCAAGGCGCAGGCCGCCACGCTGCGCGCCGCCAAACGCGACACGGCCGCGCGCAGGCTCACCGGCTGGCGTCCCGGCGCGGACCCGCTCCACTGGGACACCGTCGGCGCGCCTGAGCTCAGGCAAGGTGACTTCGTGGTCGTGGCGGCCGGGGAGATCATCCCCGGTGACGGCGACGTGGTCGAAGGCATCGCGAGCGTGGACGAGTCGGCCATCACCGGCGAGTCGGCGCCGGTGATCCGCGAGTCCGGCGGCGACCGCAGCGCCGTCACCGGCGGCACGAAGGTACTGTCCGACCGCATCGTCGTCCAGATCACCCAGAAGCCCGGCGAGAGCTTCATCGACCGCATGATCGCGCTGGTCGAGGGGGCCGGCCGGCAGAAGACGCCGAACGAGATCGCGCTGAACATCCTGCTGGCCGCACTGACGATCATCTTCCTGGTCGCCACGGTGACCATGCAGCCGATGGCCATCTACGCCAGGAACATCAACCCCGGCATTCCGGACTCGCTCGCGCTGAACGCCGACGGCGTGACCGGCGTCGTCCTGATCTCGCTGCTGGTGTGCCTCATCCCGACCACCATCGGCGCACTGCTGTCGGCCATCGGCATCGCCGGCATGGACCGCCTGGTGCAGCGCAACGTGCTCGCCATGTCGGGCCGCGCCGTCGAGGCCGCCGGTGACGTCGGCACGCTGCTGCTCGACAAGACCGGCACCATCACGCTCGGCAACCGCCAGGCGTCGGAGTTCCTCCCCGTCGACGGGGTCGCCGCCGCCGACCTCGCCGCGGCGGCGCAGCTGTCCAGCCTCGCCGACGAGACCCCCGAGGGTCGTTCCGTCGTGGTGTACGCCAAACAGACGTACGGCCTGCGTGAACGCGCGCCTGGCGAGCTGGCGCACGCGCGGTGGGTGCCGTTCACCGCGCAGACCCGAATGAGCGGTGTCGACGTCGACGACCGGCAGGTACGCAAAGGCGCCGCGACCGCCGTCATGAAATGGGTGCGCGACAACGGCGGACACCCCACCGACGACGTCGGCCACCTGGTGGACGGCATCTCCGCGAGCGGCGGCACACCGCTGGTCGTGGGGGAGCGCCTGGCGGGCCAGGCGCGCGTGCTCGGCGTGATCCACCTCAAGGACGTCGTCAAGCAGGGTATGCGCGAGCGGTTCGACGAGATGCGCCGCATGGGGATCCGCACCGTCATGATCACCGGCGACAACCCGCTGACCGCCAGGGCCATCGCCGACGAGGCCGGTGTGGACGACTTCCTCGCCGAGGCCACCCCCGAGGACAAGCTGGCGCTGATCCGCAAGGAACAGGAAGGCGGCCGGCTGGTCGCCATGACCGGCGACGGCACCAACGACGCGCCGGCGCTCGCGCAGGCCGACGTCGGCGTGGCCATGAACACCGGCACGTCGGCCGCCAAGGAGGCCGGCAACATGGTCGACCTCGACTCCAACCCCACCAAGCTCATCGAGATCGTGGAGATCGGCAAGCAGCTCCTCATCACCAGAGGCGCGCTGACGACGTTCTCGATCGCCAACGACATCGCCAAGTACTTCGCGATCATCCCGGCGATGTTCGCGGTCGTGTACCCCGGCCTCGACGCGCTCAACATCATGCGCCTGGCGAGTCCGCAGTCGGCGATCCTGTCCGCGGTGATCTTCAACGCGGTCGTCATCGTCGCGCTGATCCCGCTGGCCCTGCGCGGTGTGCGGTACCGGCCGGCCGCGGCGGCCAAGCTGCTGTCCCGCAACCTGTACGTCTACGGCCTCGGCGGCGTAGTCACCCCCTTCGTCGGCATCAAGCTCATCGACCTGCTCGTCCAGTTCCTCCCTGGGATGTCGTAATGGAACGTATGCCTGGCTGGCTCCGCCATCATGTCGCCGCGGTCCGCGCGGTCGCCGTACTCACCGTGATCCTCGGCCTGGTCTACCCGTTCGTGGTGACCGGTGTCGCGCAGGTCCTGTTCGACGGCCAAGCGAACGGCTCGATGGCCGGACGGGACGGGAAACCGCTCGGCAGCGCGCTCATCGGCCAGCCCTTCACCGACGCCGCCGGCAAGCCGGTCGCCGCGTACTTCCAGAGCCGTCCCTCGGCCGCCGGGTACGACATGCTCGCCACCGCGGCGAGCAACCTCGGCCCCGAGGACGTCGTGGACGTCCTGCCGAAACCCGGCGCCGAGGGACGGCGGAGCCTGCTCACCCAGGTCTGCGCACGCTCCAAGGAGATCGGCGAACGCGAAGGCGTCTCAGGCGCCAGGCCGTACTGCACGCCTGACGGCGTCGGCGCCGTGCTGAAGGTCCTCCCCGCCACCGGCCCGCCGGCCAGGGTCGTCAGCGTCAACCAGGCCTGTCCCGCCGCGCCGTTCGTCACCGGATACCGCGGCGTTAAAGTGGAGTGCGGCAGGCCAGGCGAGGACTACTCCGCGGGCCGCACCGTCCCGGTGCGCGGCGGCGTCACCCGCGCCGCGGTGCCTCCGGACGCGGTCACCGCGAGCGGTTCCGGTCTCGACCCGCACATCTCGGTGGCCTACGCCGAGCTGCAGGCACCCCGCGTCGCCAAGGCGCGAGGCATCGACGAGAGCAGAGTACGTGCCATGATCGCCGCGCACACCGGCGCACGCGGCCTCGGGTTCATGGGGGAGCCCGCGGTGAACGTCCTGGAGCTCAACCTGGCCCTCGACCGCGGATGAGCAGGGGGCGGCGCCGATGAGCACATCACGCGGACGGCTCCGGGTGTACCTCGGGGCCGCGCCAGGCGTCGGCAAGACCTACGACATGCTCTGCGAGGCCCGCCGCGCCACCGAACGCGGCCGGGACGTCGTGGTCGGTTTCGTCGAGACCCACGGCCGGGCCCGTACCGCCGCGCTGCTCGACGGCCTGGAGGTGCTGCCGCGCAGGAAGGTCGTGTACCGGGGTGCGACCTTCACCGAGCTGGACGTCGACGCGGTCATCGCACGCCGTCCGAAGATCGTCCTCGTGGACGAGCTGGCCCACACCAACGCGCCTGGCCCGGGGAACGTCAAACGCTGGGAGGACATCGAGGACATCCTCGACGCCGGCATCGACGTCATCTCGACCGTCAACATCCAGCACCTGGAGTCCGTCAACGACGTCGTACGGCAGATCACCGGCGTGCCGCAACGCGAGACCGTACCCGACGAGGTGGTCCGCAGGGCCGACCAGATCGAGCTGGTCGACATGTCGCCGGACGCGCTGCGCCGCAGGATGGCGCACGGCAACGTCTACCCGCCGGAGAAGATCGACGCGGCGCTGTCCAACTACTTCCGGGTCGGCAACCTCACCGCGCTGCGCGAACTGGCCCTGCTGTGGGTCGCGGGTAAGGTCGAGGACCAGCTCGACCGCTACCGCGCCGACCACGGCATCGCCGGCACCTGGGAGACCCGCGAACGGGTCGTCGTCGCGCTCACCGGCGGCCCCGAAGGCGACACCCTGGTACGGCGCGCCGCACGCATCGCCGACCGCAGCAAAGGCGCCGACCTGCTGGCCGTGCACGTCACCCGCGCCGACGGCCTCACCGGCACCGACCCCGCCGACCTCGCGCGGCAGCGCGCGCTCGTGGAGAGCATGGGTGGCAGCTACCACCAGGTCGTCGGCGACGACGTGCCGCGCGCGCTGCTGGAGTTCGCACGCGGCGTCAACGCCACTCAGCTCGTGCTCGGCGCGTCCAGGCGTGGCCGGTTCGCGCAGATCCTCTTCCGCGGCGTCGGCGCCGAGGCCACCGCCATGTCAGGAAGCATCGACGTCCACATGGTCACCCACCCGGAGGCCCGGCGTGGCCGCCGCCGCGCCGCCAGGTCGCGCGCCGCGCTGGGCCGCGTACGGCGCCGCACCGGATGGCTGATGGCCCTGGCGGGGGTGCCGCTGCTCGCTGCCGCGCTCGTGCCGTTCCGCGAGCTTCTCTCGCTGCCGAGCGAGATTCTGCTGTTCCTCAGCATGGTGGTGGGGGTCGCGCTCGTCGGCGGCATGTGGCCGGCGATCACGGCGGCCGTCGGCGGCTCGCTGCTCATCAACTACTTCTTCACCCCACCCACCGGCACCTTCACCATCGCCTCGCCGGAGAACCTGCTGGCCCTCGTCGTGTTCGTCGTGGTCGCCGCCGCCGTGGCCGCCGTCGTCGACCTCGCCGCACGCCGTACCCGTGAGGCCGCACTCGCCGGCGCGGACGCCGAAGTGCTGTCCACCCTGGCCGGCCACGTGCTGCGCGGCGGCGCCGCACTGCCGTCCCTGCTGGCCCGCCTGCGCGAGATCTACGGCCTCACCTCGGTCACCCTGCTCGAACGCACCTCTGAGCCGAGCCCCGACGACCGCGGCGACTCCGCCGCGTGGCGCGTCGTGGCGAGCGCCGGCGGCGTCCCCTGCACCAGCCCCGCGTCCTCGGACACCGATGTCGTCGTCGACGAGGACCTCGTGCTGACTCTGCGCGGCCGCCTGCTCGACGCCTCCGACCGGCGCGTCGTCGAGGCTTTCGCCGCCGAGGCCGCCGTCGCGCTCCGTCAGGAACGCCTCAGCGAACAGGCCGAGCGCGCGGGCCCCCTCGCCGAGGCCGACCGCATGCGTACCGCACTGCTGGCCGCCGTCAGCCACGACCTGCGCACCCCCCTGGCGTCGGCCAAGGCCGCCGTGGACAGCCTGCGCACCACCGACATCGAATGGAGCGACGCCGACCGCCGCGAACTCCTCGCCACCGCCGACGAGTCCCTGCGGAAACTGCAACGCCTGGTGGAGAACCTCCTCGACATGAGCCGCCTGCAAGCAGGAGCCCTAGGCGTAGCCCTGCGACCCGTCCCCCTGGAGGAGATCGTCCCCCGCGCCGTCGACGACCTCGGCCCCCTGCGCGACCGCGTCGAAGGAGACATCTCCCCCGAACTCCCCGAGATCATCGCCGACCCGGCCCTCCTGGAACGCGTCCTCGTCAATCTCATGTCCAACGCCGTCCGCCACAGTCCTCCCGGCCAGAAGATCCTGGTCACCGCCAGCCGCCTGGCCGACCACGTCGAGATCCGCGTGGTCGACCGCGGCCCCGGCATCCCCCCAGGCGACTACGACCGTGTCTTCCTCCCGTTCCAACGCCTCGGCGACCGCGACAACGAAACCGGCGTAGGCCTCGGCCTGGCCCTCTCCCGCGGCCTGACCGAAGCCATGAACGCCACCCTCCTCCCCGAGGAAACCCCAGGAGGCGGCCTCACGATGATCCTCACTCTGCCGATCTCCTCCCGCGCCGAACCCGTCCCCGCCGAGGAACCCGCATGACCAGGCACCGCGCCGTGCCGCCGAGAAGACGACACGACCAGGCGCCGCGGATCGCACGAGAACACGACATGACCAAGCACCATGGCATGCACGCGAAAGAAGGTGCCTGAGTTGACCCGTGTCCTGGTGGTCGACGACGAACCTCAGATCCTGCGCGCACTACGCATCAACCTCGCGGCCCGCCACTATGAGGTCGCCGTGGCCCACGACGGCGGCTCCGCACTCCGCGAGGCCGCCGACTTCCGTCCCGACCTGATCCTCCTGGACCTCGGCCTCCCCGACCTCGACGGCGTGGACGTCATCCACGGCCTACGAGGCTGGACCACCGTCCCGATCATCGTCCTGTCCGGCCGAGCCGGCAACGAGGACAAAGTCGAGGCCCTGGACGCCGGCGCCGACGACTACGTCACCAAACCCTTCGACATCCAGGAACTCCTGGCCCGCGTCAGAGCCGTGACCCGCCGCACCGCCAACCAAGGCTCCGAAGAACCCAGAATCCACCTCGGCCCCCACGAGATCGACCTCTCGTCCCGCACCATCTCCGGCGGCCTCCACCTCACCCGCACCGAATGGCACATCCTCGAGATCCTCCTCCGCAACCCCGGCAAACTGATCACCCAACGCCGTCTCCTCACCGAGGTCTGGGGCCCTCAATACCTGAAGGAAACTCACTACCTCCGCCAATACATGGCCCAACTCCGCCGCAAACTCGAACCCGACCCCACCCACCCGGCCCACCTCATCACCGAACCCGGCATGGGCTACCGCTTCACCCCGTGAGCCGAACGGCGGAATGATCTATTCGATATCAGTTGATTTAGACCTTTTGATGCGGTGTGAGGCAATCGCTGGATGGTCATTTTTCGCTGCTATTTCTTTACGCCAGGCGTATGCTGTGGCGCGAAAATGGACTTACGAGTGCCGGGGTGCAAGATCATCCATATTTGATCGATGATCAGCGCGAAGGGGGTTTGGTGGAGAACATCCAGATTGATGGAGTATCCGCTCCTGTTGATCAGGCGCAGGCGATGTCCACGGACGGCGGTCGGCGGGGTGATTCTCCACGCACTCCTGTCCTTGATGTCACAAGATACCTCTGCGCAGCCATGCTGCTCGACGGCTCGTTGGCGCGATCCGCGATCCGCACCATTCTTGAAGATCGGCATCGTGCTGTGGCCACCTCGCCGGGTGTCGACCTTGCTCCCGTGCTGAACTACGCACTACTGGGGCGGCGGCGGCACATAGTGCGGGACTTGATCATAGCCCCGATCGCGGTCGGTGCCCTGGTGGCGTTCTTCTCGCTTTCATTGCCGGATCTCCTGATCTGTCTATTCCTGGTCTGGCTGGTGATTCTGGTAGAGGTCGCCGGTGTCTATCACCTGGTGATCGGCCCCGAACTGGGTCGTGGCACCTTTGACCCCGCTATTTCGCCGGTAAGGGGTTCGTCACGTGTGCTGACACGACTGGAGGACATCGCAGGCCGTGACCACGGAAACGTGACTGTGTTCGGGGAGTACAAGCCCTTCGTCGGGCACGGAATTGTGATCAACGCCTGGTCGTTCGTACTCAACATCGGGAAAGCCGAGGAAGGGGAGGAGGTGACGTCCTTCGGGATAGGCGAGTTGTATGATCACGTGGGGTCGGCGATCTCGGGAGTCGGCCTTCCTCACATGGCGGTCGAGGACCGGATATTCGTCAACGGACAGGATTTAAGGGACCACCTTGATTCCTCGGTCGGCGCGTTCCTCTTACCTGACCCTACCGGTCCTCCTCGCCCTGAGGTCTCCAGAAAGATCATCACCCTCCTTCGTGACAGCCCTCACGACCGTGCCCGCACATACCTCACGATTTCCTTGCCAGGCTGGGATGGTGAGGTCGTCGTCTCCGTCTTCTTACGGTTCGCTCTCCTGCCTGATTCAGACCTGCTTTTCATCGAGGCGAGCTACTCGCTTCTCACACCCCTGCGGGAGCGCTATCGCGAGATTGATGATCTGATCGGCACCGCCGCGCCTGTGCGCCTGCTCAAGCTGGCACGGCAGTCCATAGCTCGGGTGCCCGGTGCCCTGGTGATGGCACTGCCCCATGTGCTGGCCGACTTGGCTGCCCCGTTCGATCGGAGGCAACGAGACAAGGCCAGTCGCAAGGAGATCCGAAACGGGACCTTCAACTACGGGTCGAAGGAAACTTTGCGCGAGAGCGCAGCAGACCAGCGCTACCACCGCTACTTTCAGCAACTCGACAAGGAGATGTACGTCAAGCTTGTCGAGCGCCGGATCATCGACATACTCGTCGATTTTCTGTCCGACCACAACGTCGATGTGAGTGATCTTGTCGAGCGGCGGACAGCCATTCTGAACAACGGCATCTTTGTCACCGGAAAAGGGCAGGTCAGCGCGCAGAGCCTGGCCGCCGGAATCGGCGCCATGGCCCAGGCGGTCACCAGGGTGGGGCAGGCCAAGGGAGGAGAGACGACGTGAAGGACAACCATGGCATTGTCATGCACGACCACGCTCAGTTACAGGCTGACGCGGTAGCGGTCGGTCGAGATGCGAAGGCGGTTTCGACGTCGACCGGGACGCCGGCTCCACCAGGACTCGATGAGCTCCTGGCCGAGTTGGCGGAGCTTGTCGCACACCTGCGTGCGAAAGCCGCCGGGGATCGCGTTCTGCTTGATGCGGCGGACGCCGGAGAGGCGCTCTCCGAGGAACTCGAGACGCAGGATCCTCGCATGGGCAGGGTCCGGGCCCTGCTGCGCCAACTCGGCGCGGGAGTGGAGAAAGCCGGAGAGTATGCCTCCGCGATGGCCTCCATCATGTCGGGAATTCGAACGATCTTTCTTGGCGGTGAGTAGCCACCGCGGCCACACCCCATCGCGGGCCACTCGCTCGCCAGCTGCGGAGGGGAACATGGATGGATTCATTCGCTGAAACATCGGCCGAGAGGATCAGTCGACCTGATAGAGGGCGGCACGGTACGCGCCGTCCGCACAGTCCGCATATGCTCCCGCTCCCAATAGCATGGCCGTTCCAGGCCTTCGTGCGATGGCCGCGATGTTCTGGCTGCAGTCCTTGCCGCCCCCCAACTCCTGCCTTCGCAGTGTGCGTCCCGTCGCGTCCACGTGCCGCAGGAAGGTGTCGTAGGAGTCCCTGATCCAGGCCCCGCCCCTGCCGTCGGCCTCGATCTCCATGAAACCCGTCCCCTCGATGACCTCGTCAGCTCCTACCTCGATCCGCCAGGCGCTGCCGTCCCAGCGGGCCAGCAGCGTCCGCGACCTGTATGGCTCCTCAGGGTCGAAGATCCCGCCGACCGCCCACACCTGTCCGTGGCCGCGTACCAGGACGTCCCAGAAGATGGCGTTGCCACCTTTTGGGAGTTTCTGTGGGGGCAGCGGCATCTTCTCCCACCTGTGACCGTTCCACCGGGCGGCGGTCGGCTGCCGATCTTCCGGGCCGGTGCCGAGGCGCTCCAAGCCCCGGCCGACCGCCCACACTTCGCCGGGGACCTGTCCGTCGAGCCCTTCCCCCGAGATCGGCACCTTGGTGTCCACCCAGGTTCCTCCGGTCAGGCGCTTGACCACGGTGGGGCTTTTCGGATCGTACGGACCGCGCCTGGCCAGGAACCAGATTTCGTCACCCACCGTGACCGCCTCCTTCACGAACAGGCCCGGACCGAGGTCGGTGACCTGCCAAGCCTTGCCATTCCAGCGTGCGGCATAGCTGTGGTCCCGGTCCGGCCAGTTGTCGGGCGGTCCGATGAAGACCCAGACGTTTCCACGGGCGTCAATCGTCGTGGCCAGGCCGAGTCCTTTGACCGGGGGCAGTTTCACCTGCCGCCAGTCGTCCGCCTCGAACCGGCCCAGCCAGGCCGCGCCGTCCTGTTCCCCGATGGCCCACGCGACGCCATCCGGCCGGACCGCCACGTCGTGGAGAATCACGGACTCCAGTTCCCGAGGGAGGATGTGCACGGGCTGCCATGATCCCTTCGTCGTTCTGGCCGGTGGGCTTGGTGTGGCGACGGACGGTGATGGTTCGACGACCGTCTTCGTCGGCGTGGGTGTGCTCGTAGAAGGAGCGGCTTCCGGTGGCGGCACGTCGCCGGCGCAAGCCGCCACAGCCCAGGCGATCATGATGGTGGCGAGGAACCGGGGGACCTGTCGCATGTGGCCAGACAACAGCAGAAGATCACCGGACGCAACGGAGCGCCTTTCCCGGGTCCAGGAGTAGTTGTCCGGCGATCTCCCTGACCTCCCCGAACCGGCTTGACGTGCGATCCGGTTCCGTTGCGGGTCCACCCCCTCGTCCTGCTTCAACTGGAGCACGGACGGACCGTGTGAAGCAATCACGAACCACCACAGGCGGTTACAGGGAAAGGTTCATTCAGCGGGCTGTGCCGATCTGAATCGTTCAAGTTCTCGTGTGGAGCTGTTCTTGTGCGGCATTATCGCGGCGGTGATTCAAGCGGAGAGCCGGATATGCCTTCTGTTTCTCCTGGTGGGACGGTTTTCGTTCGTTCCAGCGGCTGAGATCGGTCAAGGGGGTTTGACCTTGGGTGACGCGCTTCGGAGATCTTTGTCCGGACCTACCACTGATCGGCGCCGCCACCGCTGAAACTTTCAAATTCCACATGTCAGGTTATGTAACGCGAGTGTGTCAGGTAATATCCCCCTTAATTTGATAGGAGCGCTCCTGTCGCCATCCGCAAGCCCTTGTAGTCCCTCCGACGGAAGACGAGGACAGCACATGGATCATCGCGTACAAGCGCACCCCCGCCGCAGGATGCTGCGGCCGCTCGCCGCGCTGTTGACCACGATGGCGCTCTTCCTGGTTCCCTGGGTCGACAGTGCGTCCGCGCACGGGTCGGTCATCAATCCGGCGTCCCGGGTCTACGGGTGTTATCAGCGCTGGGGCAACGACCACCTCAACCCCAACATGCGCACACAGGACCCGATGTGTTACCAGGCGTGGCAGGCCAACGCCAACGCCATGTGGAACTGGAACGGGCTGTACCGCAACGGTGTCGGCGGTAACCACCAGGCGGCGGTGCCGAACGGGCAGCTCTGCAGTGGCGGTCACGCGGAAGGTGGCCGGTACAACGCCATGGACGCGGTGGGGGACTGGAAGACCACCACCATCAGCAGCAACTTCACCATCCAGTTGTACGACCAGGCGAGTCACGGGGCGGACTACTTCCGTGTCTACATCACCAAGCCTGGGTTCAACCCGGTGACGTCGGCGCTGACCTGGAACGACATGCAGCTCGTGACCACGACGGGCCGGTACGGCCAGAGCCAGAACTACTCGATCAACGTGAACGCCGGCAGCAGGTCCGGTCGTGCGGTGGTCTACACGATCTGGCAGGCCTCGCACATGGACCAGGCGTACTACATCTGCAGCGACGTGGTGTTCAGCTAGGCCACATCACCGACAGCAGGCCCTGCCGAGATCCCGGCGGGGCCTGCCTCGTATGACGGATGTCATGCCGTTGCGGCGCGGGATCCACCTCGGGCCGGTGATGTCGGCGACTGCCGCCGGCGGGGGCCGTACGGCGACGATCGGCGCATGCGGACATCACATGACACGGCCGCGGTCGAGGTGGACGGGCTGCGGCAGACGTACGGGGACTTCGAGGCGGTGCGCGGGGTCTCGTTCACAGTGCGCGCCGGAGAGCTGTTCGCGCTGCTCGGCACCAACGGCGCCGGTAAGACGACGACGATGGACGTGCTGGAGGGGCTGCGTCCGGCGCATGGGGGACAGGTACGGGTGCTCGGGTTCGATCCGTACAAACAGCGGCGGCGGCTGCGGCCGCGTACCGGGGTCATGCTGCAGGACGGCGGGTTCGTCGGGGACCTGACGGTGGCGGAGACGGTGCAGGTCTGGGGTGGGCTGTCGGCCGACGCGGGACGGCCGCCGGTGGGGGACGTGCTGGAGACCGTCGGCCTGCGGGCCAAGGGTCGTACGCCGGTGCGGCAGTTGTCCGGGGGGCAGCGGCGGCGGCTCGACCTGGCGCTCGCCGTGCTGTCCCGGCCGGAGGTGTTGTTCCTCGACGAGCCGACCACCGGCATGGACCCCGAGGCGCGCCGCGGCACCTGGGACGTCATCCGCGACCTGCGTGCCGCCGGTACCACGGTGCTGCTGACCACGCACTACCTGGAGGAGGCCGAGCGCCTCGCCGACCACCTGGCGATCATGCACGAGGGGACGGTACGCGCGCACGGCACCGTCGACGAGGTGGTGGCGGAGGCCGGCGACCGCGTGGTCTTCCGGCTGCCGCTGCTGCCTCGCGGCGGGCCGCCGCCGCTGCTCGGCGCCACCCCCGAGATCACCCGCTCCGGCGACGGCGCCACCGTCACCTACACCCTCGGCGGCACACCGCCGGACGGCCGCGCGCACGCCGCGCTGCGTGGCCTGCTCGCCTGGGCCGACGAGCACGACCTGACCCTTGACCGGCTGGAAGTACGCAAAGGAACCCTCGAGGACGTGTTCCTGCGCGTGGCAGGAGGACCCCGATGACCACGATCACCCACGAGGGACGTGCGGAGATCCGCTCCGCCGTACTCACCGACCTCAAGCACGCCGTACGGCTCGCGCGGCTCGACCTCAAGATCCTCTCCCGCAACCAGACGGCCATGTTCACCGTGCTTCTGCTGCCGCTGCTGATGGGCTGGCTGTTCACCCGCGCCGGCGAGGGAACCATCGCCGGCATGCCTCTTGAGGTGTTCGTGCTCACCGGCCTCCCCGGCGTGCTGCCGATATACGCGGTCTTCGTCAACCTCGTGAACTCCTTCACGGCACGGCGCGAGGAACTGGTGCTGCGACGGCTCAGAGGGGGACAGACGTCGGCGGCAGGCATCTTCGGCGGAGCGGTGCTCGGCGGCGCGGCCGTGCAACTCGCGCAAACGGCCCTGATCGTGGCGTGGCTGCAGGCCGTGGACGGCCCGCGTCCCGCCAACATCCCGCTGCTCCTGCTGGCGTCGGTCCTCGGGGCCGGTGTCTTCGCGCTGCTCGCCGCCGCGTGCTCCGGTCTCACCCGCACCACCGAGCACGCGCAGATCACCGTACTGCCGGTGCTCCTCGTCGCCACGATCGGCGCACCGCTGTTCACCCCGCTGTCGGCGATGCCGCCGCAACTCGCGATCCCCGCGGGGCTGATCCCCTCGACTCCCGTCGTGGAGCTCGTCCGCACGGCCGTGACCGGCGCGGACTTCTCCGGCGGCGCCGCGGAGAGGCTGACCGTCGCCGGACAGTGGCTCGCCGCGCTGCCGTCCCTCGGCGTCCTCGTGGTGTGGCTGCTGGTGGCGGGGCTCGCCGCGCGGTGGCTGTTCCGCTGGGACCCGAGACGCGGCTAGCGTGGCAGGTGGCATGAACATGGACCAGCGGTTGCGCGCGATCGGGCTGTGGCCGTCCCGCAGGGAGCGGTCACGGTCGGAGCGGGTGCGCCGGGTCACCGTCTGGACGCTGACCGGCACCGTCATGCTCGCCTGGGGTGGTCCGCTCGCGGGTCTCGGGAACACGGGACAGCACAACGGCGGTGTCCTGACCCCTGCCATGATCGCCGGGCTGGCCGGCATGGTGGTCTTCAGCGTCCTGTACGTCCGTGCCATGCTCGCCGCCGTCGCCGGCCGCCGCGCGGTCGCGGAGGTCGCTCTCGCCGGAGTGATCACCGTGGTGCTCATGCTGACCCAGGACACCGAGACGTGGACCTGGGGGATACTCGGCCCCGCGTGGGCCGCCATGGCCGTGCTCGGCGTCACCACCTCGGCTGCCGTCCTGATCTGCGCGGTCACCACCGTGCTGTCGGCGGTGCTGATCTCACGCGGCCTCCCCGAGCTACCGGTGCTGTTCACCCTCGGCTTCATCTGCGCGGTGATCCCCTGGGCCAACCGGTTCCAGCTGTGGCTCTGGGAGATCGTCCGGGCCGCCGAGGAAGGTGAGGAGGCCCGCGCCAGGCTCGCCGTCACCGAGGAACGGCTCCGCTTCGCGCGCGACCTGCACGACCTGGTCGGCCACAGCCTCTCCGCCATCGCCGTCAAGAGCGAGGTCGCGACCAGGCTCGCCGCCACCGACGACGAACGCGCCGCCACCGAGATGGCCGAGGTCCGCACCCTGGCCCGCCAGGCCCTGCACGAACTCCGCGGCGCCGTCCGGGGCTACCGCACGGTCGACCTCCTCGCCGAACTGCGCGGCGTACGTGCCGTACTGGAGGCCGGCGGCATCCGCTGCGCGCTCGACCCGGTGCCGGACGGCCTCCCGCAGGACGTCGCCACCGTGCTCGCCTGGGTGGCACGGGAAGGCACCACCAACGTGCTGCGCCACAGCAAGGCGGCACATTGCCGCATCGGTCTCACCGTACGGGACGGCTCAGCCATCCTGGAGATCACCAACGACGGCGCCGGCACCCCACCCGCCGACCGCACCGGAGCCCCCGGCGGCAACGGCAGCGGCCTCACCGGCCTGACCGAACGCGTAACGTCCCTAGGCGGCACCCTCACCACCCGCGGCACCGGCGACCACTTCCACCTCTCGGCCGCCGTCCCCCTCCGAGGCGCACAGTGATCCGCCGTCATGCTCCGAGGTGCTCCGCGCTCGATCTCTTGCCGCCGGCCCCGGCCACCCTCCGAGGCGCACCGTGATCCGCGTCCTGCTGGCCGACGACGAGCACCTGGTCCGTACGGCCATCGCCACCCTCCTCGGCCTGGAACCCGACCTGGAGGTGGTGGCCCAGGTGGCCCGCGGCGACGAGGTGGCCGCCGCGGTCGCCGCGCACGACCCCGACGTCGTGGTCCTCGACATCGAGATGCCAGGCATGGACGGCCTCACCGCCGCCGACGCGCTCCCCGGCCGCGCCGTCGTCATCCTCACCAGCTTCGGCCGTCCCGGCCACCTCCGCCGAGCCCTGGCGGCCGGCGTCCGCGGCTTCCTCCCCAAGGACGCACCCGCCGAGGAACTCGCCACCGCCATCCGCAAGGTCCACACCGGGGGCCGCTACCTCGATCCCGAACTGACCGCCACCGCCATGATGGCCGGGGACAACCCCCTCACCGACCGCGAACGCGACGCTCTCCGCTCCGCCGCCGCCGGCGCCTCCGTGGCCGAGATAGCCCGCACCCTCCACCTCACCGAAGGCACCGTCCGCAACTACCTCTCCAGCGCCATCACCAAGCTCGGCGCCACCAACCGCATCACCGCCATCCGCGCCGCCGAGGAGAAGGGCTGGCTCTGACCCTGACGGCCCCGGCGCCTTCCGGCTGAGGCCTTCTCCGGCCGATCACGTGACGCCTAGTATGTGGCAAATGTCCATTTATGGTGCTGTGCCGTGTTGATGCGGGCCTTCGTCATCACCGCGCCTGGCCGAGGCGCCGTCCAGGACGTGCCGTCACCCGTGCCGCCGCGTGGTGAGGTGGTGGTGGACGTCGAGCGGGTGGGGTTGTGCGGTACGGACGTCGAGTTCTTCTCGGGGGAGATGTCCTATCTGCACACCGGTCAGGCACGGTATCCGCTGCGCATCGGCCATGAGTGGTGCGGCGTGGTGAGCGCGGTCGGCGCGGAGGTGGACCCTTCGTGGCTCGGCCGGCGGGTCACCGGGGACACCATGCTGGGGTGCGGACGGTGTGAGCGGTGCGTCGCCGGACGGCGGCACGTCTGCGCGGAACGGTACGAGATCGGCATCAGGAACGGCCGGCCTGGTGCGCTGGCCGAGCGGCTTCCTGTCCCGGAGTCGGCTCTGCACGTCTTGCCTGACGGAGTGGACGCGACGCTCGGCGCGCTGGTGGAACCCGGGGCCAACGCGTTGCGTGCCGTCCGCGGCGCCGGCTTGTCCCCGGGTGAGCGTCTGCTGGTGCTCGGGCCGGGGACCATCGGCCTGCTCGCCGCACGGATCGCGGCCGCGCGGGGTGCGGAGGTGCACCTGCTCGGGGTCACCGGGCCGTCCCTGGCCTTCGCGCGCTCGCTCGGCTTCCCGCACGTGTGGACGCGCGACACCCTGCCGTCCCTGCGCTGGGACGCCGTGATCGACGCCTCCACCGGGCCCGGCATGCCGGCTCTCGCGGCCGAGCTGGTCGAGCCCGGCCGACGGGTCGTCTACATCGGCCTGTCCGTGGCGCCGAGCCCGCTCGACACACGCGCCATCGTGCTGAAGGACGTCACCGCGGTCGGCGTCCTCAGCGGCTCAGGCGCGCTCGCCGAGACCATCGACCTGTACGCCACCGGGGCCGTGGACCCGCGTCCGCTGGTCGCCGCCACGGTCCCGCTCGCGGAGGCCGCCGCCGTCCTGTCCGGCACCCGGCCGCACACCGGCGCACCCAAGATCCACGTGGACCCCCGCCTCTGACGGCGGTGTGGCGGCGTCCGCGTCCGGGTACGGCGCCGATCATGACACGTACCGAAGCGGCGCGCTGGGCCGGCGCCGAGCCGCGGGTGCTGGTGTTCGACGTCAACGAGACCCTCATCGACATCGAGTCCATGAGCCCGGTATTCGAGAAGATCTTCGGTGACCGGCGTGTCCTGCGCGAGTGGTTCGGCCAGCTCGTCCTGTACTCGATGACCCTCACCCTGTCCGGTCTGTACGAGGACTTCCTGACCCTCGGCCAGGGGGTGCTGAAGATGGTCGGCGACGTCCACGGCGTCGAGGTCACCAGCGAGGACATCGAGCGGCTCAGGCAGGCCATGCTCACCATGCCGGCCCATCCCGACGTCGAGGAGGGCCTCACCGCGCTGCGTGCGGCCGGTTTCCGCATGGTGACCCTCACCAACTCACCGCCGGCCTCTGACGGCCGTACGCCGCTGGAGAACGCGGGGCTCGCCGGCTTCTTCGAGCGCCGCTTCAGCGTGCAGGCGGCCCGCGCGTACAAACCGGCGCCGCACGTCTACCACATGGTGGCCCAGGAACTCGGCGTCCCCGCCGTCAACTGCATGATGATCGCCTGCCACGTCTGGGACACCATCGGCGCGCAGTCCGCCGGCTACACCTCCGGCCTGCTCACCCGGCCCGGCAACGCACGCCTCCCCGTCGGCTCCCTCCCGTCCCCCACCTTGACCGCACCCGACCTTCCGGCTCTGGCGGAGCAGCTGACAAGGACATGGCGACGATGACCTGGCACACCAAACGCGTGTACGACCCACCGGCACCGGACGACGGCCACCGCGTCCTCGTGGACCGCCTCTGGCCCCGCGGCCTGTCCAAACAGCAGGCCCACGTGGACCTGTGGCTCAAGGACGTCGCCCCCTCCGCCGAGCTGCGGCAGTGGTACGGCCACCGCCAGGACCGCTTCGAGGAGTTCACCAGGAGATACACCGCCGAACTCTCCACCAACCCGGCCGTCACCACTCTCCTCGACCTGGCGGACACCCACCCGGTCATCACCCTCCTGTACGCCGCCAAAGACCCGGAGAACAACGCCGCCGTCCTCGCGGACCACCTGCGGGCCGGATCGGGCTGACCCCCGGCGCGGAGACCGCCGTCCCACGCGGCACGCGCACTTTCGCAGGAGTTGAGACTTCATCCTCAACCCCCCAGCTCGATCACTCCAAAGCCTCACTGGGAAGTGCAATGGAACACTAGAAGGCATGGATACCTCCCCCCACCAGGCCGGACAGGACGCCGCCATGACCGAGGACGACGTCATCGCCTTCGTCGGCAGCCTCCCCGGCGTGCACACCCTCACCGCGGGAGAGGCCGACGGCTCCCCCGAGATCGCCTGGGGTGACACGTTCTTCACCTACGCTCCAGACGGCCACCCCGGCACCCGCATGCCTTTCGCCACGATCGTCATCAAGGACTACCCCGGCTTCGACACCGCCTCCGACCTGAACCGCCCCGGCGTCTTCCGCGTCAACGTCAACGTGGGCCGCGAGGCCTTCGAGCGGCTCATCGGCCACCCACCCGCCGTACGGCCCGGCCACGACCACACCGCCACGGACCACTTTCTCCCGCATCCGGTCTATGCCACCCAGTCCTGGGTGAGCGTCCTCAACCCGGCCATGGCGACGGCCGAGCGGCTGCGCTCACTGCTCACCGCCGCGCATGCCCGCGCCGTCCGCAGGGATCGCCGGCCGCGGTCGTGAACCGCCGGCTCGGCTCTGTGCGATCGCCTCGCCGTCCTGCCGGTGCGTCCCGGTCAAGATTCCTGTCGCACGGCCTTCCGGCAGGTGTCAGAGCAATAATTCCACGACATTGCCAGACTATTGCAAGACTCTGTCGTTCAGTGTCAGAATGATGTCAGCCCGTCCGCAAGGTGGGGGGACGATGCCGGACCGGCCGCCGATGTCCCCTGACTCAAGGAGCACTCGTGGCAGTCTCCCGGCGCACGTTCCTCGCCGCCTCCGCACTGGCCGGCCTCGCCGGTGGTCAGATCCCCGCCGCGGCCGCGTACGCGGCGAGCCCCCCGGGTGACGTGGTCGGCAAGGTCACGGTGGGGTACCAAGGGTGGTTCGCCTGCGCCGGTGACGGAGCGCCGATCAACGGGTGGTGGCACTGGTCGGGCAACTGGGGGCAGCCGCCGTCCCCGGGGAACAACGCGATCGTGTCCTGGCCCGACGTGCGCGACTACACCAGGACCTACCCGACCGCCTACCCGAACCTCGGCAACGGCCGGCCGGCGGCGTTGTTCTCCTCCTGCGACCAGCAGACCGTCGACACGCACTTCCGGTGGATGCGCGACAACGGGTGCGACACCGCCGCGCTGCAGCGTTTCAACCCCTTCGGCGGCGAGGGGCCGACCCGTGACGCCATGGCGGCGAAGGTGCGGGCCGCCGCGGAGGCGTACGGCCGCAGGTTCTACATCATGTACGACGTCACCAACTGGACGAACATGCAGTCGGAGCTCAAATCCGACTGGACGTCCAAGATGTCCGCGCACACCGCGTCAAGCGCCTACGCCAGGCAGAACGGCAAGCCCGTCGTCTGTATCTGGGGCTTCGGCTTCGACGACCCGAGTCGTCCCTTCGCACCCGGACCCTGCCTCGACGTGGTCAACTGGTTCAAGAACCAAGGCTGCTACGTCATCGGCGGAGTGCCGACCTACTGGCGGCAGGGGATCAACGACTCCCGTGCCGGCTTCGGCGATGTGTACCGCGCCTTCCACATGATCTCCCCGTGGATGGTCGGCCGCACCGGCACGCTCGACGGCCTCGACTGGTTCCACGCCAACCTCACCGTCCCCGACGTCACCGAGTGCGACGCGCGCGGCATCGACTACCAGCCGTGCGTGATGCCGGGTGACCTCCAGTCAGGGCACCGCAGGCACGGCGACTTCATGTGGCGCATGTTCTACAACGTCGTACGGGCCGGGTCGCACGGCGTCTACATCTCGATGTTCGACGAGTACAACGAGGGCAACCAGATCGCGAAGACCGCCGAGACCGCCGCCTTCGTCCCCGCGGGTTCCGGCATCCGCGCGCTCGACGAGGACGGCACCGCCTGTTCCGCCGACTACTACCTGCGTCTCACCAACGACGGCGGACGCATGCTCAAGGGCCTCATCCCGCTGACCGCCGTCCGTCCCACACCCCCCACCACCGGCACACCGCCGGCCGAGACCGACCTGGCCCGCGGCAGACCGGTCTCCGCGAGCAGCCAGACCCAGTGGTACACCCCCGCCTACGCCGTGGACGGCGACGCGAACACCTACTGGGAGAGCGCGAACAACGCCTTCCCGCAGTGGCTCCAGGTCGACCTCGGCGCCGTCGCGACGATCACCCGTCTCGTGCTCAGGCTTCCTCCCCCGTCCGTCTGGCAGACCCGCACCCAGACCCTCTCCGTACAGGCAGGCACCAGTCCTGCGCCTGTCACCACGGTCGTGGCCTCACGCGGGTACACGTTCGACCCGGCCTCGGGGAACACGGTCACCATCACCCTCCCTCAGACCACCGCACGGTACGTACGCCTGCAGTTCACCGCCAACACCGGCTGGCCCGCCGCACAGGTGTCGGAGCTCCAGGTGTACGGCTCCTGACCGGCCCGGCGCCGTCTTCCGGCGCCGGGGTTCCGGTCACGTCGCCGCCAGTGCCTCGGTGGGGGAGAGCCTGGCGGCGCGGATCGCCGGGTACAGGCCGGCGAGGCCGCCGATGATCACGGTGGCGGCGATGGCGCCGGTCGTGGCCCACACCGGTACGACGGCGGGCCACGACTGGTACGCGGCGTAGCCGGCGGTGACGGTGACGCCGAGCAGTACGCCGCCTGTGCCGCCGAGCAGGGACAGCAGGGACGACTCGGCCAGGAACTGGAGCCTGATCTGGCCTCGGGTCGCGCCTAGTGAGCGGCGCAGGCCGATCTCGGCGCGGCGCTCCAGCACCGTGACGATCATCGTGTTGGCGACGCCGATGCCGCCGACCAGCAGGGCCACCGCACCGAGGCCGAGCAGCAGGCCGTTCAGTGTCGTGCCTGCGGCGCGGCGCGCGGCCAGCGCGTCCGAGGGGCGGGACACCTCGACGTCGCCGGGGGACTCGGGGTCGGCGGTGGCGGCGAGCACGGCGTGCACCGCCTCGACCTTGCTGTCGGCCGACCGGGTGTAGACGGTCGTGGCCCGTCCGTCGAAGCCGAAGCGGTCGGTGGCGACGTCCCAGCCGATCAGGACGGCTGTGTCGAGAGCGGGGACGAGGGTGACCTCGTCGAGCACACCGATCACGGTGAACCGTTCGCCGCCGACGAGGATCAGCGTGCCGGGGCTCGGACGTCCGACGCCGAGTCGTTCCGCCGCCGCCGTGCCGAGCACCGCGGCCGGGTAGCGTCCGGTGGCTCCGTTGAGCCACGTGCCGGCGCGCAGGGTGGCGCCGGTGGTACGCGGCAGGCCGGTCCGCGCGGCCAGCACGGTCAGGCCGCCGGTCTCCGCCTTCGGGATCAGGTCCGAGCGGTACACCCTGGCTCCGCGCACCGCGCCGGTCGCGGAGACGGCGGTGACCGGGCCGATCCGCGAGATCATCGCCTCGGCCTCGGCCGGCAACGTCGCGTCCTCGCCGTCAACGGTCCGTCCAGGTGAGACCGTGAGCAGGTCGGTGCCGAGTGCCGCGAGCTGACGGTCGAGCTGCTCGCGTGAGGAGGACGAGACGCCGGTCACCGCGACCATGGCCGCGATGCCGATGGCGACGCCGAGCGCGGACAGCAGCGCACGTGCCGGCCGGCTGCGCAGCCCCGCCGCGCCGGTCCGCACGACGTCCGCAAGAGACATCCGAGCCGGTGTGAGCGGGGCCGGGTTGAGCGGGGTCATCGCGTTCCTTCCTGTCCCTCGCCGGCCACCCGGCCGTCACGCATGCGTACCTGCCGGTCGAGGCACGCCGCGACGTCCGGGTCGTGGGTGATGACCACGACCGTCGTGCCGGAGGCGTGCAGGTCGCGGAGTGCGGACAGGACGGCCGCGCCGGAGGCCGAGTCGAGGTTGCCGGTCGGCTCGTCGGCGAGCAGCAGCGCGGGGCCGCCGGCCACGGCGCGTGCGATGGCCACCCGCTGACGTTCGCCGCCGGACAGCTCGTGCGGCCGGTGGCCGAGCCGGTGGCCGAGCCCGACCCGTTCGAGTGCCACCGCGGCCAGACGCATGCGCTCCTTCCTCGGCACTCCGGCGTACAGCAGGCCGTCGGCCACGTCGTCCAGCGCGGGAACCCCCGCGGCCAGGTGGAAACGCTGGAACACGAACCCGATCCGGGTCGCGCGCAGCGCCGACACCTGCCGGTCCGGCAGGCGCGACACCTCGTGGCCGTCCACGACGAGCCGGCCCGTCGTGGGCCGGTCGAGGGTGCCGAGCATGTGCAGCATGGTCGACTTGCCGGACCCGGACGGCCCGGTCACCGCGACCAGCTCACCCGCCGCGATGGTCAGGCTCACGCCGTCGAGCGCGCGGACGCCGCCGGGGTACACCTTCGTCACCTCAGTCAGCTCGATCATCGCGGCATCCCCACGGTGGTGCCTTCGCGCAGGCCGGGCCCGCTGATCTCGACCCGGCCGTCCGCGAACAGACCGGTCTCGACCCGGACGTACCGCGTGGCGGTGCCTTCGACGACCTCGACGCCGTAGCCTCCCTCCGCGAGGGTCACGAGCGCCGCGACCGGCACGGTCAGCACGTTCTTCCGCTGCGACGCGGTGAACAGCACGGTCACCACGGCGGCCTCGACACCGGCGGCGGCCCTGGGGCTCCTGAGCGATATGACGGCCTCGATCATGGTCTCGGCCGGGCCGTTCCCACCGGACGGCTGCTCGACCACGGTGCGGACCCGGTCCACCCGGCCGGTGACCTGCGTGCCGCGTGGCATCCTGACCCGCACCCTGGTCCCCACGCGGGCCAGCCGTTGCCTGGACACCTCCAGCCTGGCCGTCACCTGGCGGTCGGTCCCGGTGAACCGCAGCACCTCGCCTCCGCCGCCGGTGGACGCGTTCACCCCGGACGCCACGCTGTCGACGCGGACACGGCCAGGCGCGAACACCACCCGGCCGAGCTCGACCAGGCCGGTCTGGGGGAGGCCCCGATCGCGCTGCCACCGTCTCACCGCGGCGGCGGTGAGCGCCGAGTACGTTCCGTCCACAGTGAACCCGTGGTAGCCGAGCGCCTTGAGGTTGCGTTCGAGCTGCCGCACGTCCGTGCCGGTGAGCCCCGGCATGAGGGCCCGGTACGCGGGGACCCTGCCGTACATCAGCACCACCGGATCGTCGTCCACCCGGTAGATCCGCTGTCCCCTGCGGATGACGTCACCCGGCAGCGGCATCTCGGTGACGACCCCGTCGATCCGGCCGGCCACCGTGGTCGCGGCGCCGTAGCCGAGGTCGCCGGACACCTCGTCGGTGTCCACGATCGTGCGGCGGGTCACCTGAGCGGTGTCCGGCGGCAGGACCGCCGCGACCGGCGTTCCGCCGCCGCCGAGCCCGAGCGCCGCCACGACCGCGGCTCCGGCCGCGACCACGGCGACGCAGGTCACCGCGACGCCGAGGACCCGGCGCCGTCGTGTGCCGCTCACCGGCTCGGACGCGCCGACGCCGCCGCGGACCTCTCCTTCGCCTGGCAGATCTCCCTGGCCCGCGGCGCCTGCGGGTCCTCGTCGGCCTCCCTGGTGTCGAAACCGCCGTCGGGTTCGGGGTCGGGGTAGCTCTCCACCCCTTCCTCACGCATGCACCGCGCGAACAGGCGTCCGAGCTCCAGCTTCACCGCCATGTCGGCGGCAGGCAGGACGGGACGATACTTCTTGCAGGCCTGCTCGGCCTTCTTCAGCGCGTCCTTGTCCACCGAGTCCTTCTCGTACGTGCCGAACCGGATGCCGTCGCCGTTCACCACCTCCGGGTCCGGCTGCGCCACCCCGTGCTCGCGCAGGCACCGGGCCCACCTGACCCCTTGCGCGAGCAGGCCGGCGCTCTGGGTCGCGCCGGGTGCGGGGGACCCGCCGGCGGAGGCGACGTCCTTGCCGGGTGCCTGCGCGCAGGCCGCCGTACCGAGCAGCAACGCGAGCAGGAAGGCGGCCGACGGTCGTGTTCTGGTCATCCGATCTCCTCAAGATCCTGGGTGGCCCAGTGCAGCAGCGGCCACGCGACACCACCGTCACGGCGCGTGTAACGCGGGTGTCACCCCCTGTCCGGGAAACTGCAGGGGGAGGAGGATCGAGCGTGTGCGTGTACTGCTCATAGAGGACGAGACCCTGCTGGCGGAGCAGGTCGCCGACGGGTTGCGGGACCACGGCTTCGCGGTGGACCTCGCGGCCGACGGCCTCGACGGCCTGCACAAGGCCGGCGCCAACCGGTACGACGTCATCGTGCTCGACCGGGACCTGCCGGTCGTGCACGGCGACCAGGTGTGCACGGCGCTCGCCGCCGGTGGCGCCGACGCGCGTGTCCTCATGCTCACCGCGGCGGGTGAGGCGGCGGACCGGGTGGCCGGGCTGACCCTCGGCGCCGACGACTACCTGACCAAACCGTTCGTGTTCGACGAGCTGGTGCTGCGGATCCGCGCGCTCGGCCGCAGGGCCAACAACGCGCCGCGGGTCCTGCGGCGCGCCGGCCTGACGTTCGACACGGCCCGCCGCGTCGTCACCCGCGAGGGCCGCGTCATCCCCCTGACCACGAAGGAACTGGCCGTGCTCGAAGTCTTGATGGTCGCGGACGGCGCGGTGGTCAGCGCCGAGGACCTGCTTGAGCGGGCCTGGGACGAACACGCCGACCCGTTCACCACGACCGTGCGCGTCACCGTCGCACGGCTGCGCCGCAAGCTCGGTGATCCGCCTCTGGTCGAGACCGTCGTCGGCGCGGGGTACCGGCTGTGAGGCGGCCGTCGATCCGGCTGCGGCTCACCCTCGTGTACACGGTCATGCTGGTGGTGACCTGCGCCGCGCTGCTCGGTCTCAACTACGCGATGCTGTACCACAGCCTCTACGCCGACGTGAACGCGCCGGCCGAGTCCGAGATGCGGGCCGTGACCGAGGTCGCCGCGCGGGGGGAGGCGCCGCCGCTGGACGGGAAGCTGCTCGCCTTCCAGGAGCACCTGGCGGAGGTCGCGCGGTTGCGCACCGGCACGTTGCTGACGACCGCGGGAACCTCGGCGGTCGCGCTCGCCGTCATCGCCGTCGCGGGTCTCGGCGTCTCCTGGCTCATCGCGGGCCGCGTGCTGCGTCCCCTCCGCACCTTGACGGCCGCCACCAGGCGTGTCTCAGAGGACCACCTCCACGAGCGTGTCGCGCTGGCCGGTCCGCACGACGAGCTCAAGGAACTGGCCGACACGTTCGACGAGATGGTGGCCAGGCTGGAGGCGTCGTTCACCAGCCGGCGCAGGTTCGTCGCCGACGCCTCGCACGAGCTGCGCACGCCTCTCGCCATCGTGCGCACCGGCGCGGAGGTCCTCCTGGCCAAGCGCGCGACCACGATCCCGCAGTGGCGGCTCATGGCCGAGCGCACCCTCACGGCCACCACCCGAGCGGAACGCCTGCTGGACGGCCTGCTGGCCCTGGCGCGCAGCGACAGCGGCGCGCTGGTCCGCGCGCCGTACGACCTGGCCGTCGCCGCGGCGACCGCGTTGAGCGAGACCGACGAGGAGGCGGAGGCCGCGGCGCTGACCGTCACCACGGACCTGCGTGCCGCGCCGCTGACCGGTGATCCCGTCCTCGTCGACCGTCTCGTGCGCAACCTGGTGGACAACGCCGTCCGCCACAACCATCCCGGCGGCCGGCTCCAGGTGACCACGTGTGTCGTCGGCCGTGAGGCGGTGATCGTCGTGAGCAACAGCGGTGAGACGATTCCCTCCGCCGAGGTGGGCCGCTTGTTCGAGCCGTTCCAGCGGCTGGACGCGAGCCGTGGCCCGTCCTCGCGCTCCACGGGTCTCGGTCTGGCCATCGTCGACTCGATCGTCCGCGCTCACGGCGGCACGGTGGCCGCCACCCCGCTTCCGGACGGCGGGCTCACCGTCACCGTCTGCCTCCCCGCCGGACCGGGTGAACAGACGCCGCGGAGCGCCTCCGGAGAGCTGTGCGAATCGCCGCGTGAACATGTCACGCGTAGGTGAAATTTTCATCACCGCGTCCCCGATGACCGTATGCGGCGACCCGGATAACGGCAGTTGAGCACGTCTTCACCGCGCCGGTGTCCGTACGGCCGACGACGGACTCTTGACGGTTTATCCCGTTCTCGTATTTGCTCCGCCTGACCACCTCGTGCCACCGATCGCGAAAGGCAAGAGAGACGCACTGGGTTGTTAGCGATAACAAGCCAAGTGCTGAGTGCGGTGTGCTCGGGGTCGGCATTTCCCTCCACGGTTCGTGTGGAATCACGAGCCAACATGTCCAATATCGGTGAGCGCGTCTCATTACTGAGTGTTAGCGCTAACAAGCCTGCGAAAGGGAAACTCTATGCGTGGGTGGAGACGACGGCTGACTGTGGCGCTCATGGCCGCCACTGTGGTCGCTTCCGGTGCGGGTGTCGCCGCCGCGGAGTCCAACGGCGGGGTGAGGGTGATGCCGCTCGGTGACTCGATCACCGAGGGGACGCAGGTTCCTGGTGGGTACCGGATCGGGCTGTGGCAGCGGCTGGTGAGTGGCCGGTACACGGTGGATTTCGTGGGGTCGCAGTTCAACGGTCCGTCGAGTCTGGGTGATCATGATCATCAGGGTCATCCGGGGTGGCGGATCGATCAGATCGACGCGAATGTGCAGGGGTGGCTGCGGACGCAGAACCCGCGGTCGGTGCTGTTGCACATCGGGACCAACGACATTCTGCAGAACTACAACGTCAGTGGTGCGCCGGGCCGGTTGTCGTCGCTGATCGACAAGATCACTTCCACGGTGCCGAACGCGGATGTGTTCGTGGCGACGATCATCCCGTTGTCGAACTCCGGTCAGGAGAACGCGGCGCGCAACTTCAACGCGCAGATCCCGGGGATCGTGCAGGGCAAGGTCAACAGCGGCAAGAAGGTCCACCTGGTCGACATGCACGCCGCGCTGACCACCGGCGACCTCATCGACGGCATCCACCCCACCGCAGGCGGCTACGACAAGATGGCCGCCACCTGGTACCGCGCACTCCAGTCGGTCTCCGGCAGCATCGGTGAACCCGGCGGCGGCAACCCCACGCCGACCCCGACCCCGACTCCTCCGACGGGGACGACGAGCGCGATCCGCGGTGTGGGCTCCAACCGGTGCCTGGACGTCGCCAACGTCTCCCAGACCAACGGCACGCAGGTCCAGATCTGGGACTGCAACGGCCAGACGAACCAGCAGTGGACCTCCACCGCCGCGACCGAGCTGCGCGTGTACGGCAACAAGTGCCTGGACGTGGCCAGCGCCGCCACCGCCGACGGCTCCAAGGTCCAGATCTGGGACTGCAACGGCCAGAACAACCAGAAGTGGCGCTTCAACAGTGACGGCAGCATCACCGCGGTAGGCGCGAACAAGTGCCTCGACGCGCCGAACTACTCGACCGCCAACGGCGTCAAGCTGCAGATCTGGTCGTGCAACGGCGGTACCAACCAGCGCTGGACGCGCGTCTGACGCGGAAGGAGTCATCGTGCGAAGAATGCTCGGCGTGATCCTCGCCGCGGTCCTGCCGCTGGTGACCGCGATCGTCATGCTCGGGACCGGGCCCGCCACGGCGGCGTCCCTGACCAGGGTGACCGGGTTCGGCAACAACCCCACGAACCTGAACATGTACATCTACGTGCCCGACCGGGTCGCGGCCCGGCCCGCGCTGCTGCTGCTGGTGCACTACTGCAGCGGCTCGGCGAGCGCGATCTTCAACGGCAACGGCCGCGACTTCGTCACCGCGGCCGACCGGTACGGCTACATCATCGTGCTGCCGGAGGCCACCCGCAGCGAGAAGTGCTTCGACGTGTCCACCCCGGCCGCGCTGCGCCGCGACGGCGGCAGCGACTCCACCGGCATCATGTCGATGGTCTCCTACGCGCGGCAGCGCTACAACGTCGACCCCGGCCGCATCGTGGTCAGCGGGTTCTCCTCCGGCGCGATGATGACCAACGTGCTGGCGGCCCAGTACCCCGACGTGTTCTCCGCGGCGTCGGCCTACTCCGGCGTCCCGGCCGGCTGCTTCGCCACCACCAACGGATCACTGTGGAACAGCCAGTGCTCCGGCGGCCAGCTCATCAAGACCGCGCAGCAATGGGGCGACCAGGCCCGCGCCATGTACCCCGGCTACACCGGCCGCTACCCCCGCATCCAGCTGTGGCACGGCACCACCGACACCACACTCCACTACAACAACTACGGCGAAGAGATCAAGCAGTGGACCAACCTCCACGGCCTGAGCCAGACCCCCGCCTTCACCGACCGGCCCCAGTCCAACTGGACCCGCACCCGCTACGGCACCACCACCACCCAGGCCACCATCGAAGGCATCAGCATCAGCGGCGTCGGCCACCAACTCCCCATGACCGGCCAACTCGCCTACGCCATCGCCTTCCTCGGCCTCGACGGCTCCTCCACGCCGGACCCGACCCCGACCCCCACCCCGACGGTCACCCCCACCGTGACCCCCACCCCCACCCCCACGCCGACCGGTGGCGACGCGACCGGCAGGATCAGAGGCGTCGGCTCCGGCCGCTGCGTGGACGTACCCGGATCGAGCACCACCGACGGCACCCAGGTGGCCCTGTGGGACTGCCACACCAACCCCAACCAGCGGTGGACCCTCAACTCCTCCGGTGAGTTCCGGGTCTACGGCAACAAGTGCCTGGACGCCGGCGGCAGTGCCAACGGCGCCAGGGTGCAGATCTACAGCTGCCACGGCGGCAACAACCAGAAGTGGCGCCTCAACTCCGACGGCAGCATCACCGGCGTGCAGTCGAACCTGTGTATCGACGCCGCGGGCAACGGAACGGCCAACGGCACCCTGCTGCAGCTGTACTCATGCCACGGAGGCAACAACCAGAAGTGGACCTTCCCGGCATGACCCTCTGAACGGTCACCGGCAGGCGCCTGGGCGGTCTCAGCCGGCCGGTGACGACGACGGACCACCGCCACCAGGGGAAGGTGGCGGTGGTCCGTCTTTTTCGCACGTCTTCTAGGCGCCACGAAATTTTCACCCTCCCGAGCCGTGCGGACGACGCGTTACGCGTCGTCCGCTCCGTCGTGCGAGAGCGGCCACAGAAGAGGATGTCCGCGTCCGAGCTGCCGAAGAAGCGGTGCCGGTACGCCGGAATGTGAACGCGTGCACGTGGGGAGTTCGACACACGTTCATTGACTGGTCACCTTTCTGGAACTTATGGTGTCGAGTCGATTCCCGAAACTTTATGACCTCGCATGAAAGTTTCGGCGCGCGCTTCCTGGTGGACCCGCGCCGAGGAAGCGTGCGGTGCCTGACCTGTCCCCAATGGCTCAGGAGGACCGAACGTGATCTCACAGCTCGTCCTGTTCGCCGTCGACATCTGCGCGGTGGTCCTGCTCGTCTTCGGTCTCTACTTCCCCCGGCACCGTCGCCGCGACCTGGTCGTCGCCTACCTCGGGGTCAACGTCGGCGTCCTCGCGGTGGCGAGCGCGCTGAGCGCGAGCAACGCCGGCGCGGGGCTCGGGCTCGGGCTGGCGCTGTTCGGCGTGCTGTCCATCATCCGCCTGCGCTCGACCGAACTGGACCAGCACGAGGTCGCGTACTACTTCTCGGCCCTCGCCCTCGGGATACTCGGCGCGCTCAGCACCACCGCGGTGTGGCTCAGCGGCGGACTGATGGCGCTCATCCTCGTGGTGATGTTCCTCGGCGACCACCGGCGCCTGCTCCGGAACTACCGGCACCAGATCCTGGTGCTGGACTCGGCCATCACCGACCACGTCGCGCTGGTGGCGCACCTTGAGCAACTGCTCGACGCACGCGTGCACGCCGTCACCGTCCAGCGGCTCGACCTGGTCAACGAGACCACCGTGGTCGACGTCAGGTACGCGCGGTCGGAACGTCTCGTGACCGCCGAACCCGCGCGCACGGGAGCACGTCCGTGACCGCGGCGTTCCCCGTCGAGGCCCTGGCGGGGCTGGCGCCGGTCGGGCTCGCCGAGCTCGTCGAACGCGCCGCCTTGCAGACCCGGGTGGACCGCAAGTACCTGGTCCCCGAGGCGGTCCTGCCGGCGCTGCTCGGACAGGTCGCGCCGTACGCGCAGGCGCTGGACATCGACGGCGCGCGCGTCTTCCAGTACCGGTCGGTGTACTTCGACACGCCGTGGCTCGCGAGCTATCACGACGCGGCGTACCGCAGGCGGCGGCGTTTCAAGGTCCGCACCCGCACCTACCTCGACTCCGGCCAGTGCGGCCTCGAAGTCAAGATCAACGGCGCGCGGGGGAGCGTCACCAAGCATCGCCTGCTCTACGACCCCCGCGACGGCGAGACCGTCCACCCCGGACGCGGCTTCGTCGACGAGGTGCTCGCACGCGAGTCGCTCGGCCTCGCCACCGGCACCCCGCTCGACCCGGTTCTCGTCACCGAGTACCGCCGCGCCACCCTGCTGCTGCCGGAATCCGAGAGCAGGGTCACCATCGACACCGACCTCGCCTGGCGGTACGGCGGCGCCACGCTGCGGCTGTCCGGCGTCGCCGTCGTCGAGACCAAGTCGGCCTCGGCGGCCACACCGGTCGACCGCGTGCTGTGGCGCGCGGGGACGCGGCCGGCCCGCATCTCCAAGTACGCCACCGGCCTGGCCGCTCTGCGCCTCGACCTGCCGGACGGCCCGTGGCGGCGCACGCTGCGCCGCCACTTCCGCGGCACCATCGCGCCGGCGACCCCGGCGCCGGCACTCTCCCCCCGGCCCGAACAGGAGGCATCGTGCGTCTGATCCCCCGCCGCCACGGCGGCCGCACCGCGAGGGTCGCGGTCGCCGCGACGATCGTCGCGGCGCTCCTCACCCCGTCACCGGCCACCGCCGAACAGCCGCACGTCTCGGCCGCGAGCACCGCCGCGGCCGACCTGACCGGGGACATCACCTTCTCGGTCCCGAGCGGCACCTTCCAGAGCCAGGTGTCGGTGTCGCTGAGCACCACCGTCAGCGGGGCCCAGATCCGCTACACCACCGACGGCCGGCTGCCGACCGCCTCCTCGGCGCTCTACCAGGACACGCCACTGCGGTTCACCAGGACCACCCAGCTGCGGGCCCAGGCCTTCACCGGCACGACGGCGTCCGGCGCGCCTGGCACCGCCATGTACGTGGCCCGTGACGTCACCACGGCGCACGACCTGCCGGTCCTCGTGCTCGACTCCTACGGCGCCGGCAAGCCCGCGCGTGAGTACTTCGACGCCGCCGCCATGCTCTTCCAGCCGCCGGCCGGCGGGACGACGACACTCGGCGCCGCGCCGGCGCTCGCCACCCGCGCCGGTTTCCACCTGCGCGGCCAGTCGTCCGCCTCGTTCGAGAAGGCCCCGTACCGCCTGGAGTTCCGCGACAACGACGATGACGACGCCGACCATCCGGTGCTCGGCATGCCGGCCGACTCCGACTGGGTGCTGCGCGGCCCGTTCCCCGACAAGTCGCTGATCAGGGAGGCCCTGTCGTACGACCTCGGCAGGGAGATGGGCCTGAAGGCGCCGCGGTACGCGTTCGTCGAGTTCTACCTGAACACCGACGCCACGCCGGTCGGGAGCAACGACTACATGGGTGTCTACATGCTCGTCGAGACGATCAAGAACAGCAAGAACCGTCTCGATTTGAAGCAACTGGACGAGGACGACACGACCCTGCCGAAGATCACCGGCGGGTACATCTTCAAGTTCGAGTGGATGGCCGCGGAGGAGCCGACGCTGCCGTGCACCGGCCAGTCCGCCACCTGCTGGAACTACCTGGAGGTGGTGGACCCCGACCCGCTCAACTCTCAGCAGAAGGAATGGCTGCGCGGGTATCTGCAGGAGTTCCACAACGTCCTGCGCGCACCGAACTTCGCCGATCCCGCCACCGGCTACCGGGCCTACATCGACGTCCCGTCCTTCATCGACTACCTGATCATGAACGAGTTCAGCAGAGGCATGGACGCGTACATCCGCAGCGCCTACTTCCACAAGGACCGGGGCACCAAGATCTTCGCCGGGCCGCTGTGGGACTTCGACCTCACGTTCGGCGTCGGCGGGTTCTTCCAGAACGACCAGATCGCGGGCTGGCAGTATCAGCAGACCCGGCAGCCGTCGGCCAACGACTGGTTCATCCAGCTCGTCCGGGACCCGGCCTTCCTCAACGAGGTGCGGGCCCGCTGGCAGTCGCTGCGCCGCGGCATCCTGTCCGACGCGTCCCTGCAGACCAGGATCGACGCGCTCAGCAGGCCGCTGACCAACGCCGCGCAGCGCAACTTCCAGCGCTGGCCGAACCTGACCAGCCGCCAGGTCGCCTTCTTCATCACCCCCACCGCGTCGACCTGGCAGGGCCAGGTGCAGGCCATGCGCGACTGGATGCAGCGCCGCGCGGCCTGGCTCGACACCACGGCCGGCTGGGGCGGCGCGGTCACCACACCGACCCCGACCCCGACACCGACCCCGACACCGACCCCCACACCGACCGTGACCCCGACACCGACCCCGACCGTGACGCCGACCCCCACCCCCACGCCGACCCCGACCGCCGGGGCCCGGTGCACCGCGACGTACACGCTGGTCAACCAGTGGTCCGGCGGCTTCCAGGGTGAGGTCAAGGTCACGGCGGGTGCCACGCCGATCGGCACCTGGACGGTGACCTGGACGCTCGCGAACGGCGAGGCCGTCACCCAGGCGTGGAACACGACACTCACGACGCAGGGGACGGCGGTCACCGCGCGCAACGTCTCCTACAACGGTTCCCTCGCGGCCGGCGCGAGCACCACGTTCGGATTCCTCGGCTCGGCGAGCTCCACCCCCGGCAGGCCCGCACTCACCTGCGCGGGAAGCTGACGGCGCGGCGCGCGTACCCGGAAAGATTCATGCCGGGTACGCGCGCCGCCACGCGGGTCAGACCGGCGTGTCGGGCCGCAGCGCACGCGCGCACACGGTGAGGCCGTTCACCAGCGTCTCGCGGGTCGGCGCGTCGATCTCGGCGAGCATGGCCTGTTCGATGTCGTCGAGCAGGCGGTCGCACCGCCGCAGCAGGGCCAGCCCTTCACGGGTGAGGCGCGCGCACAGGACACGGCCGCCACCGGGGTGCGGATCGCGGCGGATGAGGCCGCGTTGTTCCAGGTCACGGACCACAAGGTTCATGGCCTGCGGCGTGACGAAGGCGATGCGGGCCAGCTCCGCCGACGAGACCCCGTCGCGGGTGCGCAGCTCGCTCAGCGCCATATAGGCGGGGGTGGTCACACCGAGCTCGGAGAGGGCGTCGTCGAGGTGGGCCCGGATGCGGCGCTCCAGGCGGTAGACCAGGTAGCTCAGGCGCGGCGCCTGCGCGGTGGACAGGCGAGGGCGAGTGGTTCGACGCGGGGTCACCGGAAGACCATAACCCGTGGTCCCATGGCTGAAAGTTTCGCGGCTATATCAAGCTACTTGATAACAAGTAGCTTGATATGCAGGGCATTGACCCGAGGCGCTCGCCGACCGTACGGCGACGCCTTGACGCGGGGTTGGCGCACTTCTATACCGGCAGGCGGTGAGTCCTCGTGCGCGGGCACGTGCCGCGGCACCGCACACCAGGCAGTCAAGATCCCCCATCGTCCAAGCAGAGGAGAGCGGATGAAGCGAATCATCACCGCGCTGGCAGGCGCCGGCGCCGTGCTGCTGTCCGCTGTCGCGGCCCTGGTGTTCACACACCCCGCCGCCGCCGCGACACTGACCGAAGTCACCAACTTCGGCGCCAACCCCGGCAACCTGCGCATGCACGTGTACATCCCGGACAACCGCCCCACGAACCCGGCGATCATCCTGGCCATGCACCCCTGCGGCGGATCGGGCCCCGGCTTCTACTCCTCCAGCGAGTTCGCCACCCTGGCCAACCGCTACGGCTTCATCGTCATCTACCCCTCCGCCAGCAAGAAGGGCAACTGCTTCGACAACTGGTCCGAAGCCTCCAAGGTCCGAGGCGGCCAGACCGACCCGGTGTCCCTGATGTCCATGATCACCTGGGTACAGCAGAACCGCGGCGGCGACCCCGGCCGCGTCTACGCCACCGGCAGCTCCTCCGGCGCCATGATGACCAACGCCATGCTCGCCCTCTACCCCGAGGTCTTCAAAGCCGGCGCCGCGTTCATGGGAGTACCGTTCACCTGCTTCCCCAACGAGGCCGCCTACTCACCCGGCGGAAACTCCGCACCCTGCGTCAACATCAGCGCACAGGCCTGGGGCGACCGCGCACGCAACGCCAACCCCAGCTTCCGCGGACCCTGGCCCCGCATGCAGGCCTGGCACGGCACCAGCGACAACGTCGTCGCCTACTCCGAACTCGAAGAAGAAGTCAAGCAGTGGACCAACGTCCACGGCCTCAGCCAGACCCCCACCAGGACCGACACCATCCAGACCAACTGGAACCGCCGCAGCTACGCCGACAGCTCCGGCAACGTCAAGGTCGAAGCCATCACCGTCCAAGGCGCCGGCCACAGCCTCCCCTCCACCGGCATGGCCCAACGCGCCATCGACTTCTTCGGCCTGAGCAGCACCAGTCCCAGCCCCACCCCGACACCGACACCGACCCCCACCCCGACCCCCACCCCGACCCCCACCCCGACCCCCACCCCGACCCCCACCCCGACCCCCACGGTCACGCCGACCCCCACCCCGACGCCGACCACCGGTGGCACGTGCCGCGCCACCTACGTCCCGAACACCTGGAACAACGGCTTCACCGCCAACGTCACCGTCACCAACACCGGCACCGCCACGGTGAACGGCTGGACCGTCACCTGGACCTGGCCGGGTAACCAGCAGGTCACCAACGCCTGGAACGCCACGGTGACGCAGTCGGGTACGCAGGCGACCGCACGCAACGTCTCCTACAACCCCACCATCGCTCCAGGGGCCGAGACGACCTTCGGTTTCCAGGGCACCTACAGCGGCACCAACAACTCACCCGCGCAGTTCGCTCTGAACGGCACCCCCTGCTCGTGAACCGCGGACCCCTCAGTGGTGCGAGCCCCCGGCCCGGGGCTCGCACCACCCCCGCGGGTCACAGGGCGAGTTCGTCGAGCACGGCGTCCGCCAGCTTCCCGGCCCGCGGCTCGTACTCGTGAGCCAGCGCGTGGAACACCTGCTCGGCCCGGATCGCCGGCCAGCCGGCCGGCAGGTGCTCGGCCGGCAGGTGCGGGTCCTGGCGGACGAGCTGCAGCCAGTCGGTGTGCAGCAGGAGCTGGCGCGCGAGGTCGTCCGGCGCGGACGGCAGCGGCCGGCCGGTGTCCCAGCGCGCGAGGAAGGCGAGGTACCGGCCGGCGATCTGCTCGATGTCGAAGGCCTTGCGCACCAGGTCGGCGGCCTCGGTCGGCGCGAGGGCCCGCGCCGTCAGCACCGTCACGCTGTCACCGAGGTCCAGCGGCGCGAGGATCTCGGTGACGTCCCGCATTCCGGGAGCGATCCACAACCCGCTCTGGAGCGGCCCGAAGCCGTCCCAGACCAGGCGGGACCGCAGGTCGTGCCGCGTGCTGCGCCTGCTGTCCGGCAGGGAGAACCCGACGAGCGTCCACGTGCCGTCGAAGGACCGGTTCACCACACCGGTCTCCCAGACGCGCCTGCGTCCGTCGGCGAGCACCTGCGCGGCGTGCGAGGTGAGCCCGAGGTACACCTTGCGTCCCCGCCGGTGCCGTACCAGCAGGTCCCGTTTCACCATGCGAGCCAACGTCGAGCGCACGGCCTCCTCGGAGACGCCGAGGCGCGCGAACACGTCGATGACGCTTCCGGAGTGCACGGCCGTGCCGCGTCCGAGCACGTAGATGCCGAGGAAGCTGAACATGAGGGACTGCGGGCGCACAGACGGCGCGATCTGCTCCTCGCTGGAACTCACCCCAAAAGGTTACGGTCCGCCGATGTGACGCACACCGGCGGCAAGGGCCGTACGGGCTCCGCGCGGGAGCTTGAGCGGCCAGGTAGAGGCGCATACTGAGCAAACTATTGACGGCCGTCACGAAGGTGCCTAGCCTCCGGGTCGAGAAAGCGTTTGCTCGGGTCGCGTCCCCAGACATAGGAGCCCGGTCATGCCGAACCCATCAGTCACCTCCCCCCAGGGCATCCAACTCCGGCGCGCGGTCACGTCCAGCTTCCTGGGCAGCGTCGTCGAGTACTACGACTTCCTGCTGTACGCCACGGCCTCGGCGGTGGTGTTCAGCAAGGTCTTCTTCTCCACGCTCGATCCGCTGAACGCCACGCTGGCGAGCTTCGGCACGTTCGCCACCGGCTACCTGGCCCGGCCGCTCGGCGGAGTGCTTTTCGGCCACTTCGGTGACCGGCTCGGCCGCAAGCGCATGCTCGTCATCACCATGATCCTCATGGGTGTCGCGAGCACCCTCATCGGCCTCCTCCCGACCTACGCGGCGATCGGCGTCCTCGCCCCCGTCGCGCTGGTCGTGCTGCGCGTCCTGCAGGGCATCGCGGTCGGCGGTGAGTGGGGCGGCGCGGTGCTGATGTCCGCCGAGCACGCCACCACCAGACGCGGCCTGTGGGCCAGCTTCACCAGCGCAGGCGCGCCGTTCGGCATGGTGCTCTCCACCGGAGCGCTCACCCTGACCGCGGCCACTCTCTCGGAGGCCGCGTTCCTCAGCTGGGGCTGGCGCATCCCGTTCCTGATGAGCGTCGTCCTGCTCGGGATCGGCCTGTTCGTCCGGCTCCGGGTCGAGGAGACCCCGGTGTTCGAGGCGGAGCGGAGCCGCGCCACCCGTGTGCCGCTGCTCGACGTGCTGCGCAACCACCCCAAGGCCCTGCTGCTCGGCGCCGGTGTCGGCCTGGCGGCGTTCGTGGCCCAGGGCACCCTGACCACCTACCTCATCGCGTACGGCGTGCGCACCGGCTTCACCCGGCAGACCGTGCTGAACGGCCTCACGCTGTCGTCGGCGCTGGCGGTCATCGGTATCATAGGCTGGGCCGCGCTGTCGGACCGGGTCGGCCGGCGGCCGGTCGTGCTGGCCGGCGCGGTGCTCATGGCCGCGTTCGGCTTCGTCCTGTTCCCGATGGTGAACACCGGCAACGCCGCGCTGCTCACCATCGCGCTGATCCTCGGCCAGTCCGTCCTGCACCCCATGATGTTCGGCCCGCTCGCCGCGCTGTACACCGAGCTGTTCGCCACCCGCAGCCGCTACACCGGCGCCTCGCTCGGCTACCAGATCGCCGGGCTCGGCGCGGGCCTCGGCCCGCTGCTGTTCGCGCAGATCGACGCCTCGAGCGGCGGCACGTCGACCACGACCATCTCGGTCATCATCGCCGCCTGCTGCCTGCTGACCGTGGGGTGCGTGCTCGCGCTCCGCGAGACCCGCAGCCAGGACCTGACCTCGGTCTCCCCGGTCGCGCCGGGGACGGAGACCCTGGCGGCCAAGCCGTCCTCCGCCTGACAAAGGAGCGCCTATGCGCAACGCGGGACTCGGCAGCTGGCCGGCCCGCCGGGCCCAGATGAGCCCGGACCGCACCGCGTTCGTCTTCGCCGACCGGCACGTCACCTACGCGCAGGTCTTCGAACGGACGACACTTCTGGCGTCGCGGCTGCGCGCCGACGGGGTGCGGCCGGGGGACCGCGTCGCCTACCTCGGGCCGAACCACCCGGCCTTCGCCGAAGCCATGTTCGCGACCCACATGCTCGGCGCGGTGTTCGTCCCGCTGAACGCGCGGCTCGCGGCCCCCGAGATCTCCTACATGCTGGAGCACTCGGGGGCCTCGGTCCTGGTGTACGCGCCTGAGTGCGCGGCGACCGTACGCGGCCTCGCCGGGCCGCCGCCGCGCACGGTCGTGGCGCTCACGTCGCCGGCACCGGGGGAGCGCGACTTCGAGACCTGGATGGCCGGCGGCGACCCCGCACCGATCGACGTCGACGTGATGCTCGGCGACCCCGCGCTCATCCTCTACACCTCAGGCACCACGGGACGGCCCAAAGGTGCGACGCTCAGCCACGCCAACCTGGTGTGGAACTGCTACAACCTGCTCGTCGGGGTGGACGTGACGAGCACCGAGGTGGCGCTGGTCAGCGCGCCGCTGTTCCACGTCGCGGCGCTGAACCAGACGTTGCTGCCGACGTTCCTCAAAGGCGGCCGTTCGGTGATCATGCCGTCGTGGGACGTGGACGGCTGCTACGACCTCATCGAGCGGCACGGCGTGACCTGGATGTTCGGCGTCACCGCGATGTTCGCCGCGCTCGCCGCGTCCCCACGCTGGCCGCGCGCCGACCTGTCCTCGCTGCGCACCCTGATGTCCGGGGGAGCGCCGATCCCCGTCTCGCTCATCCACACCTACCAGGAGCGAGGCCTGGTGTTCTGCCAGGGATACGGCCTCACCGAGACCGCGCCAGGCGCCACGTTCCTCGAAGCGGGGGACAGTGTGCGCAAGGCCGGTTCCGCCGGTGTGCCGGTCTTCTTCGCCGACGTCCGCGTGGTCGGCCCCGACCTCGACCCCGTGGCACCGGGAGAACCCGGTGAGGTCCAGGTCCGCGGCCCCAACGTCACCCCCGGCTACTGGAACGCACCCGAGGCGACCGCAGCCGCGTTCACCGCCGACGGGTGGTTCCGCTCCGGTGACGTCGCCACCGTCGACGACGAGGGGCACGTCTACATCGTCGACCGCCTGAAGGACATGTACATCTCCGGCGGCGAGAACGTGTACCCGGCCGAGGTCGAGAGCGTGCTGTCGGAGCATCCGTCGGTGGCGGAGGTCGCCGTGGTCGGCGTCCCCGACCGCCGCTGGGGCGAGGTCGGCCGCGCGTTCGTCGTCCCCCGCGAGGACCACGAGCTCAAACCGAGGACCCTGCGCGATTTCCTCGGCCCCCGCCTCGCCAAGTACAAGATCCCGGTGTACTACGACATCGTGTCCACCCTGCCGAGAACGGGCTCCGGCAAGATCCGTAAGCCCGACCTCCGCACCCGTCCCCTGCCGCCGGACCGGATCAGCTGATCCGGCGGCCGTTCGTCCGCTCCGCGCGCACGTCCGCCGTACGCGCGGTACCGTCTTGAGTGGAAATCTTGCTCGCACACCACGGAGGTGATCACGGTGCACCCGGTCTAGTGACGGCCCCAGCCCGGGGCGTCACGGAGCCGAAAGGTGCCCGTATGAGCAAGACCGACAAGACGCGTCCCTGGTGGGTGCGTCTGGCCGACCAGCCGATGATCACCAGTAAGCCCCGGCACGACCACCGTTACGGCCCCTGCACCCTGCCGGATGAGATCACCCGCGACAGCGTGGCCCTCGACCGCCACCGGACCGGCTGCCACTGGGCCTCGTCCCCTCTGTACATCATCGGCAACCTCACCCGAGGCGGCTTCCTGGAGTGGTCCGACTACTGCCGTGAGACCCGTCGCCGTTCCCGCCGCCAGGCCCGCCGCGAACTGCGCGCCTACCTGGCCGAGGTACGCGCCGGCCAGGACTGACCACCCACCTCACGTCGCGCGCGCGGCCCCCTCGCCTGCTCCGGCAGCGGCCCTGATGTCCTCGGCGGCGTGTCGGACACCGCGCCTCATGTCCCGTGCGCGGCACCTTCGCCTGCGCCGACCGCGGCCCTGATATCCCCGGGCAGCGTGTCGAACACCGGGTCAGGTGCCGCGCCGGTCGCGGAGAGGACCCCGCTGAAGAAACGGCGCAGGCAGACGGCGAGCACGATCTGCAGGATCTCGTCGTCCGCCACGCCGTGCCCCCGCAGCGCCGCGACGTCCTCCTCCGCGACCCCGGCCGGGTCGGCGGCGACGCGGCCGGCGAAGTCCATGACCGCCACGTCCACCGGTGCGAGGCCCGCGTCGCCGTGGTCCGCCACGATGGCGCGCAGCTCGGCTTCGCCGTAGAAACGGTCAAGCAGCACGGCCGCGTGCGCGAGGCCGCAGTACGCCGAACCCAGCCGCCGGGCCGCCGCCAGGGTGACCAGCTCGTAGCGCCTCAGGTCCATGCCGGACCGCACCGTCTCGCCGAGCCGCAGCCAGGCTTCGTACACCTCGGGCCGTGGCGCGAAGACGCGCAGATAGTTGGGGACGTAGCCCTGCGCGGCCAGCGCGGCGTCGTAAAGAGGCGATCGGTCCGGTGTGCTCAGGTAGGTCATGTCTTTCCTTTCCGCCTGGCACGCTACGGCCCCGCACCGGTCCCGCGACTCGGGAGAACTCCCTAATTTGCCGACCCACCGAGCAGGTCCAGCCGGTGCGCCGCGGCGACGGCCTGACCCCGGCTGGTCACCCCGAGCTTCGCCAGCACCGCGGAGATGTGATGATCCACGGTCTTCGCCGACAACGACAGACGACCCGCGATCTCGGCGTTGGACAGCCCTTCCGCCAGCAGCGCGAGCACCTCCGCCTGACGCGGCGTCAGCCCGCCGGGATTGGCGGCCGTCGCGCGCCGAGGACCACGCGGCACCCCGGTCACCCCCCGCCGCCGCAACCGGGCCCGCACGTCGTCCGCCACCCGCACCGCACCGAGCCCGTCCAGCACCCGAAGCGCCTCAGTCGCCGCGTCCCTGTCCCCGTCCGCCAGCGCCTCCACACGCGCGTACGGCGCTCCACGCCGCATCCACTCCGCGGCGGCACCGGCCCAGTCACCATCGATCATCATCCGGTACGGCCCCACCACCCCGCCGGGGACCTCGGTGCCACCCGCACGCCAGAGCCGGTAGGCCAGCTCACCGCCGTACACAGGGTGTCGCGCCGCGACCGCCGGTTCCAGGCCGATCCGCGCCTCCTCGGTGGCACGCCTTCTGTCCCCGTACATCAGGAAATACTCGGATCTGACCGACGCGACGGGACACACCCGCTGCACCTCCCCGGTGCGCCTCGCCTGCCGCGCCGCCTCGTCGAGCGTGGCCCGCGCCTCCGGCGCACCGCGGGCCGCCTGGATCCGGCCTCTGGCCAGCAGCGCCGGCACCACGGCCACCCCCGCACGCACCGGCCGGTCGAGCGCCGCGTCGGCGTCCGCGAGCGCACCGGCCCAGTCGCACCGCACCAGCCGAACCCCCGCACGCACCCCGAGCAGATACTGGACATAACCATCGAGATCCTGCTCGACCGCGTAGGCCAGCGCCTCCTCGACCGCCGGCGCCGCCGCGTCGTACTCGGCGAGCTGCACCAGCGTCGTCGCCAGATTCACCAGCGCACGCGCCGCGTGATCCGCGAGCCCGAGCCCCGCCGCGCGCTCATGCGCGTCCCTCAGCCCCGCCGCCGACCCGTCCCCCGCCAGCAGCCGAGCGGTGTGCACGTTGATCGCGGCATGCACCGAGGTCTCCGCGTCCCCCAGCCGATCGGCGAGGTCACGCGCACGCTCACCCCACACGACCGCCTCCTCGCCGTCCCCCGCCAGCATGTGAAGCTGCGACCGGTTGCTGTACGCCATGGCCAGAGCCCGGCCAGGCGGCTCGGCCTCGAGAACCGCCACCGCTCGCACCGCGGCCTCCCAAGCCGCTCGCGTGTCCCCGCTCCACCAGGCGAGCCTGGAGATCCAACGCAGGTTCTCACCCGCGGCCCCGGGTTGCCGCGACTCCTCCCGCACGGCGAGCGCCGACCGCCGCGCACCCAGCCCCTCCTCGGCGAGCCCCGCGAGGTACGCCTGCAACGCGTACTCCTCCAGCAACTCCGCACGCCGAGCCGCCGGCAACCGCTCCACGTGCGGCGCCGCGGCCCGGTAGTGCGCCGCCGCCTCCCGATGGGCCCCCTGCCTGGCCGCCTCGGCCCCCGCGACCTGGCCGTACCGCAGCACCGCCGCGTGATCCCCGGCCCGCGTCGCGTGGTGCACCAGCCGGCCCGGGTCGACCCCCTCGGCGCCGGCCAGCAGCCGGAGTACCCGCCGATGCAGCGCCGCGCGCCGCGCCGGCGGCAACGCGTCCTCCACCGCCTCCCGCAACAGCTCGTGCCGATACGCCACCCCGTCCCCCGAAGGCACGAGCACCCCCGCGTCGACACACACGTCGACCAGCTCAGGAACGTCCGCCACGATGACACCGTCGGCACGCGTCGGAACCACCGACACCAGCCTGGCCAGATCCGCGGCCCCCGGCGGCAGCCGCCGCAACCGATCGAGGATCAGGTCCTGAACAGTAGGCGGCACCGTCCGCCTCTCCGCCTTCAACAGCTCCGTGACCAGCAGCGGATTACCGCCGGACAACCGGTGGACCACCTCCGCGTCCCACCCGGCCCCGGCCGCCTCCCGCGCCACGCACTCCCGCGACAGCGGCGCCAGCGAGACCCGCCGCGTGACCGAACTCGGCAACGCCGCGAGAGCCCCACGCAACGGATGATCGGCCCCCACCTCGTCATCCCGGTACGTCACCACGAACAACACCGGCACCTGCGCGATCCGCCTCCCCGACCACACCAGCCAGTCGAGCGTCCCCTCATCGGCCCAGTGCACATCCTCGACGACGACCACCGGCCGCGGCCCAGGCCCCGAGATCACATCGAGAAAGCCCCCGAACACCTCCTCCCGCGAAGCCCCACCCGCCAACCGCTCAGCGAGCCCCCCACCCACCTGCCGCCCGATGTCCCGCAACGGCCCGAGCACCCGAGGCGTAACCAGCCGATCACACCCTCCACGCAACACCCGAACCCCCACCCCGAACCGCCGCACGAACTCCCCGACCAGCACAGACTTCCCAACCCCCGCCTCCCCGCCGACCACCACGACCCGGCCACCACGCGCGCTCTCCGCCAGCAGCCCACCAAGGAGTTCCAGCGTCCCCGAACGTTCCCACAGCTCCACCTCGCCGATGGTAGGAGGCGGCACGGCAAAGGTGAACGCCGCCTACACGGCCTGCCGGAGCTTGAGCAGATATGTCGCGGTGAGCGCCACGGCACGGTCCTCGTCCTGTGACAGCTCCGCGAGAGCACGTGTCGTCGTGGCTCCCGGGATGTCCGCGAGCGCCTGTGTCAGCCGCCGGCGTACGGACGCGTCGGCGGCGCCGGCCGCGAGGCGGTCGACGAGCATGGTGCCGATCTGGTCCCCCAGCGTGGGATCGGCCGCGAGCGTGCCGAGCGCGTCGGCCGCGTCGACGTCGTTCGCACCGTCGACGATCATGTCGATGAGTGCCGGGACCGCGTCGGCCACCCCGCGCGCGCCGAGGGCCAGGGCCGCGCACCTGCGGACCACGATGTCGGAGCCGGTGAGCGCCTGCTCCAGCAGCGCGGTCGCCTCCCCGTCCGGGACCTCGGCGATGCTCTGGACGGCACGCCTGCGCACCTCGGGTACCGGCGATTCGAGGCCCTCCGCCAGCAGGGCCAGGCCGCCTTCGCCGGATCGCGCGAGGGCCCAGCGGAGAGCTCCGGCGACGTGGGGGTCGTTCTCCTTCAGTGTCGCCTCGACCAGCGCCTCCACCGGCAACGAGCCCTCCTCGGCGGAGGACAGGGCCGCGCGCTGGCGCCTCGCGGCGCTGTCGGAGCCGAGGGCCTGCAGGAGCGCGACGATCTGGAGCACGTCCTCCCAGCCGGACGGCTCGGCGGCGCCGATCCGCTGGAGCCGGGTGAGTAGTTCGGTCTCTCGCGCGATGCGTTCCCGCGTCTGGCGGATGAGGTTCTCGACGAGTCGTGACGGCGTGAAACCGGGATCGTCGAGCGCCTGGCCGACCTCGGCCAGCGACAACCCCAGGGACCGCAGGCTCTCGACGTGGAAGATCCGCCGGATGTCCTGGCTGGAGTACTCCCGGTAACCGGACCCGGTACGGCCGGTCGGCCGCACCAGGCCGAGGGACTCGTAGTGCCTGAGCATGCGGGCACTGACCCCGGACCGCCGCGCCACCTCACCGATCAGCACCGCGCTCTCACCTCTTCCTAGGCGTCCGTGCCGAGGGCCACGACGCGCTTCGCCTCCTCGATCGCGAACTCGAACCCGGCATCGGGATCGTTCAGCAGCCGTTCCGTGGCGACCGCGTGCCGCCGCACCCGAGGTCGGCGATCCTTCGCCGCGGCCTGAAGCACCGGCACGATCACCTCACCGAGCGCGACCAGTGCTCTGCTGAGACTGAGCTGCGTCTCTCGCTGTCCCCGGCCCAATTGCGTGGCCAGCACCGCGGCCAGCTCACCCACCTCATTCTCCGGCACGAGCACGACCGCCGCTCGCCAGGCGCTGCGCTTCACCTCGTCCTCGTCGTCCGTCAGCAGCTCCCGGGTGATCGCCGGCCAGGCACCCCGATCCCCGATCTTGGACAGCGTGTGCAACGCCTGACTCCGCGCCTGAGCACGCTCCGACCGAAGCTCGGCCACAAGCGCCGGCACCGTCACCGACGCCGGATGCCGCGTCAGTGCCCAGGTGAGCATGTCCCGTACATAGAAATCCGGCTCGACCGCGCACCGCTCGACCAGCCTCCCGACATACCGCGGATCCGGCGCCGTACCCAGCGCCAGCGCCGCCTGCAGCCGTGCCGATGAGTCCCCTTCCAGCGCGTGAAGAGCCCGCGTCGCGTCCTCGTCCGACATGATCATTCTCTCTCCCTCGACGGCCACAGTGACGAGCTAAGACCTTGTCACCGTGTCAAGGTCAAGCGGCACGTCGGTTTCCGGAGAGAAACGCGGTGGGCCAGGCGGGGACGACGAACTGCCGGCACCGCCTGGCCCACCGCGGCCCAAGGGCTCACTCCACCGCGGCCCGCTTTCCGACGGGGCCGCCTGTGCTCACGGGCTGGTGCACGTCAGGGTCGGGGTGGACGGAGCGCCGTTGGCGAGGAAACCGAACGTCGTCGTGCCGGAGGCCGGCAGCGACCCGTTGTACGAGGCGTTCGCCACCGTCACCGAGGACCCGCCGGCACTCAACGTGCCGTTCCACACCTGCGAGATCGACTGACCGCTGCTCAGCGTCCATCTGACGCTCCACCGGTTGATCGCCGAACTGCCCGCCGTCACCGTGACCTCGGCCTGGTAGCCGCCGGACCACGAGTTCACCGTGCGGTAAGTGGCGCTGCAGGCACCCGAGGGCTGCGGCGACGGACTGGTGGACGGCGACGGCGACGGCGACGGACTCGCCGACGGCGAAGGCGACGGGCTGACGGACGGCGACGGCGACGTACTCGGCGAGGGAGACGGCGACGTGGGAACGTACGGGCACTTGTTGCGGTACATCGAAATCCCGCTGGAATCCATCAACGGACACAGGAACTGGGTGTACCGCGTGTCATTGTCGACGAAGATCTTCAACCAGGGAATCAGCACCCGCATCATGTTGGTGTTGGCCCGCGTCGGGAACAGGTGGTCCCCGCCGGTCAGCTCCACCCAGGCGCTAGGCGTGCTGGCAGGAATAGTGGGATAAATCCCATTCAGATAGGACTGCGAAACCGTCGTGTCCCGCTGTCCAGAAATGAACATCGTCGGCACCCGGTCGCTCGACAGGTTGTAGTTCCCCACCGGCGACCCCGGCGCGAGCCCCACCGCGGCCTTCAACGTCGGCCGCCGCAACACCGCCGTGAGGACACCGGCCCCACCCGCGGAGTGACCGATGATCGACAACCGACTGGCGTCCACCCGGCTGCGCACCGAACTCCGCTGCGTCAGATAGTCGAGCGCGGCGAGCAGCTGAGTAGCCCTGGCGTCCGCACTGTCGCTCCGGCTGATCGTCTCGATCCCGATCACGACGAACCCGAACGACGCCAGCCAGTGCCCCATCCACGCCTCTTCGACAGAGAACAGCGCGGAGTACCCAGGCACGATCGCGACCGCACCGAATGTCTGACTGGTATCCGTCGGATAGTAGATGACCCCACTGCCGAACCCGTCCCCCGGCACACTCAGCTGCGCGGTGGCGAACGTCCCCCTGTTGGCCGCGACGCTGGCCAGAGTCGGATCGGGGCCGCGCTGGTAGGGATTGTCGGCGGCCGACGCCGGACGGGTGGCGATGGTCACCGTGAGCAGCCCTAGGATGGCCACCATCGCGGCCATGACGCGTCCGGCCGACCATCTCGCGGACCCGGGCCGCGTACGCGGCCCGCCACCGGCGTCAGGCGCCGATGACTCACTCATACGTCGAAGCACTAGCGTTCCTCCACTCATGCACTTGCGGCGCCGTCTCCGGCGTCGAGGAATCCGCGGCCGACGACCCTGGCCGCGTCGGGGTCCCGCTTCCGCGCATCCCGAGGAAGCCGAATGTCCGGCCATGGCCGAGGCAGTTCGTCAGGAGAGAAACGCAGGGCCGGTTTCGGGGACGTACGGACGCCGACCTGCCGCGCCACACTTTGTTAGCGCTCACAACCAATCCCCGCCTTTTCCTCCTCCTCGGCTGACTGAGGCGGTGCGAAAGAGCAAATATGAGGAGAAAGCCCCTGTCAACGGCTGCCGAGTACCGGTGAAGACGGGGCCAGGAGCCTCGGACGTCCATCTGGCATATCAAGCTTGGCGCACAGTGGCGACGAGAAACTTGTGGTGAAAATTTCACCCGTCCACGGCATCGGACGCGACGACCGGGCCGGTCGACTCCCCCTGGTACGGCCGGCAGCGGAAGCCCGTCCGGATCGGTGCGCCGGCGACGCTCGGTCACGACCTCGACCGATGCGACGTCGTTTTCTCGAGCCCTTTCGACCACAACCTTCGGATGCGCTCGGCCGCGGCATTTCGGTTCCCCATGGCGATGTACGTTTCATGAATCCGGTGGCGGCCCGTCCCGAAGGACTTTCGCATCGTCCACGGTCAAGGACGGAAGAAAGCGCCACAGCGGTCCGTTGCCGCTTCGCGAGACGGGGACTCGCCGCCGCGAGCCTGGTTGTGACGGCGGCCAGCCGATACCGTCCGGTCCGGGCGCGTCAGAGCATGGAGCCTGTGCGATCGGCGTCGTACTCCGGCCGTCCAGGAGCGGAATGCGACCGAGCCGGACGTGTGCGAGCTTGGACGCGCTCCAGACCCCGACGAAACCCGTCTCTGGAGCCCGACTTGTCAGGAAATCGCTGGGCAGCCCGCGCGTTGCTCACCTTGTCCCTGCCACTGCTCGCCCCCGCTATCGCGTTCACCCCACCGGCTGCCGCGGCCACACCCCCATCCGTCCCCGCCGCGTCCGTCGCCGGCAGCGGCGCGCCGGCACCCCGCGCCGCCACCGTACCGCTGGAAGAGATCAACGCGACCACCACCCAGGTCGCCTTCGGCCTGCGACGTCCCGTCGCCATCGCCGCACCCGACGACGGCACGAACAGGCTGTTCATCGTCGAGAAGCGCGGCACCGTGCGTGTCTACCACCCCGACACCGGCCTCGCGCAGGACCCGATCATCGACATCACGGCGTCGGTGGACCAGTCCGGCAACGAACGGGGACTGCTCGGCATCGCCTTGGCGCCTGACTTCGCGCAGAGCCACAACCTCTACCTCGCCTACACCGCGCTGCCGGCCGGCGCGGTGACCCTGGCCCGGTACAGACTGAACGAAGCACGCCTCGAACCGCTGCTCTCCCAGGAACACGCCGAGTACGACAACCACAACGGCGGCCAGCTCACCTTCGGCACCGACGGCTACCTGTACTGGAGCATCGGCGACGGCGGCGCCGCCGGAGACCCCTTCGACAGCGGCCAGCGCCTGGACACCCTCCTCGGCAAGATCATGCGCATCGACGTGAACCGGAGATGCGGCTCCCTGGCCTACTGCATCCCCTCGGACAACCCGTTCGTCGGCCGTGCCGGCGCACGCGGCGAAATCTGGATGTACGGCCTGCGCAACCCCTGGCGCTTCTCCATCGATCGCGCCGACGGCTCGATGTGGATCGGCGACGTCGGCCAAGGCAGATGGGAAGAAATCGACCACCTCAAAGCCGGCCGCCAAGCCGGCGCGAACCTCGGCTGGTCCTGCTACGAAGGCCTGGAGATCTTCGACCAGGCCCAATGCCGATCCGACGTCCAGTACACCAAGCCGGTCCTCACCTACACCCCGTACACCGGCGGCTGCGCCGTGATCGGCGGCCATGTGTACCGCGGCGAACAGTTCGCCGACCTGGTAGGCGGCACCTACATCGCCACCGACTACTGCTCCTCCACCGTATGGGCCCTGCGCGAGGACGGCCGCGGCGGCTACCTCCAGGCCGAGATCGGCGAAATGCCCACCCAGGTCACCGCCTTCGGCACCACCCCGAGAGGCGAGTTCTACGTGGTCAACGACCTCCCCGGCGGACTCCACCGAGTGTCGTTCGAACGGGCCGCGCCGACCTGCCGCCTCAAACTGACCAAGCAGGCCTGGGGCACCGGAATGACCGTGGACATCACCATCACCAACACCGGCACCACACCGATCGACGGCTGGAGACTGGTCTTCCCCCTGGCCCTGGGCCAGACCGTGATCTCCGACTGGAACACCGACCTGACCCAAGGCAGCAACCTGGTGACCGCCACGAACGCCACCTACAACGCCTCCATCTCCCCAGGCCGCAGCGTCTCGATCGGCTACCTGGCCAGCCACACAGGCGACGCCTCCCTACCGACCCGCTTCACCCTCAACAAAGACGCCTGCGCCGTCACCAGCTGACCAACCCCGCACCGTTCAAGACCTCGGGCCGGTCCACTCCGGCCCGAGGCCGTGGAAACCGGCCCAGGGTTGGCGCCGTGGGGTCACGGTCTCACTTCTCCGCCGTGCCGGGTCTCCGGCTGATGGACTCCTGGTAGATCTCCGCGTAGGTGCGCGAGTCCTTGATCAGGTCGTCGCAGAAGGCGGCGACGTCGTCGCCGACCACCTCCAGGACCCCCTTGCCGGCCGCCGCTCCCTCCTCGAAGAAGTCGACGATCCCCGAGAGCAGGGACCCGTCGGTCAGTCCGACCGGCCCGACCTTGAAGAAGTACCGCTGCATCTCCTTGTAGACGATCTGGTAGTCCGGCGGGAGCGCCTTGACCCGCGCCATGTGCGCTCGCCACTGCTTCTTGCCTTCAATGATGTCCTGGATGCCCATTTCAGCCTCCCAGCCGGCCCAGTTTCTTCGCGACGTTCCTGTTCAACTGCTCACGCCACCGGTCGCGATAGCTCCGTGCTCCTTCGCCGCCGGCCAGCGCCGCGCAGAAGCCCGCGATGTCGTCACCCAGCACCTCGTGAACGCTCTGCCCATCGGACGACGTCTCTTCGAGCAGCCCCAGAGCACCGTCGAGAATCGGCGTGAGGTTCCGGCCGGTGAAGTCCGAGTACAGAGAAACATGCCCCTTGATCTCTTCCCACGCAGCTCGGTGGTCGGCCGGCAACACCGCGGCCCGTACGTCGAACGCTTTCCATTCCCTGGTGATATCGCTGCCTGTGATGGTCTCCCAGAAATTCATCTGCCGCCTCCTTTGAGCTTGCTGATCCGTGCTGTGATGTACTCCCATTTCTCCCAGAACGTCGAGAGTTCTTCGCGGCCCGCGTCGTTGAGCGCATAGAACTTGCGCGGCGGGCCCAGGCCGGACGGTCGTTTCGTCACTTGGACGAGCCCGTTCTTCTCCAGCCGCAGCAGGATGGCGTAAACCGTCCCCTCGACGACGTCGGCGAAGCCGAGTTCGTTCAACTGCCGCGTGATGGCGTACCCGTAGGTCTCCTCGTTCGCGATGATTTCGAGAACGCAGCCCTCAAGTGTCCCTTTCAGCATCTCCGTCAGGTTGTCCATCGTGGGTCCATTTCCGTCCCTTCCAGGTACTCGGTGCCGCCGAATACCGCTACACGATTACACAGAGTTGAGGGGTCCTTAGGAGATCTTGCGGCGATAGGTGTTCATGGCGAGGACGTACGCGACGACGAGGATGCCGGCGCACCAGGCCAGGGCGATCCAGATGTCGTCACCGACCGGCTGCCCCGCGAACAGGTCGCGGATGGCATTGACGATGGAGGTCACCGGCTGGTTCTCGGCGAAGACCCGCACCACGGTGGGCATGGTGTCGGTGGGGACGAACGCGGAGCTGAGGAACGGCAGGAAGATCAGCGGGTAGGAGAACGCGCTCGCGCCTTCCATGGTCTTGGCCGACAGGCCGGGGATGACGGCGATCCAGGTCAGCGCCAGGGTGAACAGGACCAGGATGCCGATGACCGACAGCCACGCGAGCAGTCCGGCCCCCGTGCGGAAACCCATGAGCAGGGCGACGAGCACCACGACCACGAGGGAGATCAGGTTGGCGACCAGCGAGGTCAGCACGTGTGCCCACAACACGGACGACCGCGCGGTCGGCATGGACTGGAAGCGTTCGAAGATGCCACCTTTCATGTCCATGAACAGCCGGTAGGCGGTGTAGGCGATACCGGAGGCGACCGTGATGAGCAGGATGCCGGGCAGCATGTAGTTCACGTACGACGAGCCCGATCGGGTGTCGATCGCGCCGCCGAACACGTAGACGAACATCAGCATCATGGCGATCGGCATGACCGCGGTCGTGATGATGGTGTCCGGGCTGCGGCTGACGTGACGCAGGGAACGTCCCAGCAGGACGGTGGTGTCGCCGAGGAAGTGCTTGCTCATGATCGTCCTTCTGTCTTCGATCCGACGAGGGTGAGGAAGACGTCCTCCAGGGTCGGCTGCTTCTTGACGTACTCGACCTTGGCCGGCGGGAGGAGCCGCTTGAGTTCGGCGAGCGTGCCGTTCACGATGATCCGGCCCTCGTGAAGGATCGCGATCCGGTCGGCGAGGTGTTCGGCCTCGTCCAGGTACTGGGTGGTGAGAAGTACCGTGGTGCCCTTGACGGCGAGTTCCTTGACGGCGTGCCAGACCTCGATGCGCGCCTGGGGGTCGAGACCGGTGGTCGGCTCGTCGAGGAAGATGACCGGCGGGTCGCCGATGAGGCTCATCGCGATGTCGAGGCGACGGCGCATGCCACCCGAGTACGTCGACGCCTTTCTGCCGCCGGCTTCGGTCAGCGAGAAGCGTTCGAGCAGGTCGTCGGCGATCGTGCCGGGGTTCTTGAGATGCCGCAGTCGTGCGACCAGCACGAGGTTCTCCCGCCCGCTGAGGATCTCGTCGACGGCCGCGAACTGTCCGGTGAGGCTGATGGACTCGCGTACGTCCGCGGCCTGGGTCACGACATCGAAGCCGTTCACCCGAGCCGTCCCGGCGTCAGGCCGCAGCAGCGTGGAAAGGATCTTCACAACCGTGGTCTTGCCCGCGCCGTTGGAGCCGAGCAGAGCGAAGATGCCACCCCGCGCCACGCTGAAGTCCACACCGCGCAGCACCTTGAGTTCCTTGTACGACTTCTCCAGGCCGTTCACCTGGATCGCCGGGGACTGTTGTGTCGTCACACCTGCTCCTGTCTGCTCATCCGCCGGCGTACTCGACAGCGCCGCCGAACCGGCGCCATGCGGCGCCTCAATGGCGATGTCGGACGATCCCGGCCGCGGCAAGCATGCTTCTCTCCCGCTAACCAGTGTTGCTAGGTACTGGTACAAAGTAACACTGACTACCGGTATGTAGCAACACTGAATAGCGATACGGCTGGAGCAGGAGGGAACTGATCCGGGACGCACCGGATGTCAACTTCGCGGCGATCGGCGCGACGTCCTCCCCACCGAGCCGGGACAGCGGCGCCGCGGCCGCCGGCGCGGCGTCCCGGAGAAGTCGACCGTCCCCGCTGGTGGCGCCACCGCCACCGGCAGTTGCGCGACCCCGACGCCCGCGACGAGGCCGCGGACTTCGACGAGGACGACTCCTGGTAGAGACCGGTGCCGGGTGCGTTGCCGGCCGCCGGTTCCCGAGGTCACACCTTCGCCGGCGTGCGAACGTGGTCCGCGGAAGGTGCGGCATGGCCGGGCAGGCGTAGGACGAATCGTGCGCCGCGGGGGCTGTCTTCGAGGGTGAGGGTGCCGCCGTGGGCTTCGGCGATCTGCCGGGCGATCGGCAGGCCGAGCCCGGTGCCGCCTGAGTCCTTTCTGCTGGAGGCCTCGAGGCGGACGAACCGCTGGAAGATGACCTCCTGCTGGTCGGGGGCGATGCCCTGGCCGTCGTCGCACACCTCCAGCGCCGCCGTGCCCGCCTTCAGGGTGAGGCTGATGGTGATGGTGGAGTCGGCGTGGCGTTCGGCGTTGTCCAGCAAGTTGTTCAGCAGTCGGACCAGGCCGATCCGCTCCCCTTTGATCATCACGCCGGAGGTGAGGTGGCGGATCACCGTGACACGGCGAGGGCGCCGGTCCAGCTCGGCCGCCACCAGAGCGGTCAGGTCGATGTGATCGTGTGGACCGCTGATGCCGGCGTCCAGCCGGGCGGTCTGCAACAGGTCGCTGACCAGGTCCTCAAGCCGTTCCACACTGTCCAGCAGCGCGTTCGCCGTTCGCGGCCAGTCTGTCTCCTTCGGGTACATGAGCGCCTCATCGATCTGCACGTGCATGGCGGCCAGCGGGCTGCGCAGATCGTGGGAGGCGTCCGAGGCGAACCGCAACTGCTGCTCGACCGCCGACTGGGCCCGGTCCAGGGTCTTGTTCGCGACCTCGGCGAGGTCGCGCAGCTCGTCCTGGTATTTCGGTACCGGCACCCGGTGGCTGAGATCACTAGCGGTGATCTGGGCGAGCTTGCCGCTGATCGCGCCCACCGGCTCCAGGGTCTTTCCCACGGTCCGGTAGGTGCCCGCCGTGGTCGCCCCGACCAGCAAGAGCCAGCCGGCGGCGAGAGGAATCAGCAGCCGAGGGCCTACGTACCAGGGAACATCGTCAACAGCCATGTTGAGCAACCAGACGCCGTCGGCCTTGTGCACGGGATAGGAAATGACGATCTTGCACTGGCCGGGGAACGCATGCAGATCACACAACCGCGCAATCGTATAAGCGTCGACATCAGGGTGAAGGTTCGTTATCGGCGGCTCGCGTGCCGAGAAGCCCGGGGTGGCAGCGACCAGCGTGCCGGCCGGGTCGAACACCTGGATCCCCTCGTTGCGCCTGCCCGGCGGCAGGTACGAGGGCACGCCGCTGTGGCGTATCTCCTTGGCCGTCTCCACGGCGTGGACGGTGAGCCATTTCGTCTGCTCCTCGACGGAGGCTTCCCGTACCGCAACCAAGGCGAACACCGCGACAACAGTACAGAGCAGCGCCATGACGGCGCCGGCCACGACAGTCAGGCGGGTCCTGATGGAGTACCGATGCCACGCGCTCACCTTGATCACCCCCTCACGACCAGACGCACACCCCCCATGGCGACTCCTTGCCGCTCCTGGGGAGACTCACCACCAAAACCGCGCAAACCTCAGCTGCAAGACACGAAACGCCCATGGCATGGCGAAAGAAGCAAACGGACGGGCCGATCATGCTCGTCGCCGACATCCCAGATCTCCAGCCGGCGCCGCATCCACGCTCGGCAGATGCCGGGTCACAGCGGCCGCTGTCCGCTGCGGGCCGCCGATGACCTGCGGATTGAAAGCTCGGACGATCATGGTTCCAGACAGTTCGATGCAGGTCAGCGGGTACGTGCGGTCCATCTTGAAGCGCCCTGGACCACACTGAACTGCAACCTAGATTGCAACCCTGTGTCCTCTGCGCGAAGCGTTGTTGACAGCGACCAGGATAACTAAGTCATGGAAAGCGACGTCGAGGGATGGCCAGAATCCATTGCTGTGAGAGATCTTCTCTCTTCTCTCTCTCCAACCAAGGGCCCCACCCTGGGGTCACCGGTTCGGAAGTGCCGTAGATCGTGAGATATCGATCATTGCACACGGAACGAATGAAGTACGCGACACCGTCAGCGGATGGCTCCAGTCGCCATCGTTGCCAAGCCTCCCCATTCTTCTGCGACATGGCCAAGTCTTGTCCATCCTTACGTGATTCCTCCAACGCGAATTTATGCGCCACTGATTGGATAATCGTCTCTCCACTTAAACGACGTGGACGCAGATACCAAAGCTGGTGCGGAAACGCGTGCGGCGGCCATAGGAGTGGAGAGCTACCGAGTTCATGGTGTAGTCGCGCGTCGAGTGCAAACCCACATTGTCTGGCAATGATCAAATAGGGTCGGCTTCTAGGGGAAACGTGAAGATCTCGTAGCATGATTCGCTGGCCAAGGACACTGAGGTCTATATCCATGATCCCTCCTTCGAGCCACCTCTAGTCTGTCGGCGGCATGCCGTTTCCGCCAGTCAATCTTCCGTTCCGTATGGGATCGTTGGCGGAACGCAGGCTTATGGCACGTGATCGAGGTCAACGAGCTTGCTGCTGTCCACGGCAGTAATCCACCGCCCCTAGTTCTCTCCCGTCCTCCTCGTAGCCGCCAAACCCAGGGTGGGACCGCGACAATCGACAGCGAGGAGAGTGGGCGTAACCGTCGTCGTGCGCCGTGACCCGGAGTCGCCAGCGGCCAGGCCGCAGCCCGGCCGCCGAGCGTACGCAGGGTCACGCGGCGCGGAGCGCCGCCTTGAAGATCAATACAAGAACAATTCGGCAGTCCACCCGATTTCAACAACACACGGGGCTTCTGGTCCTGCCCGCGCCATTGTCACTTCCCGGCGTTGAGCGCCTGCTTGCAAACGGGAGCCAGCCACGACGTAGTGAGCTACTCGCCCTGCTCGGATGTGTGTTGGCGGATGTCGGTTGAGGTGTAGGTCGGCCTGTTGCTGTACTTTCCTACTGTACGTCTTCCCGCTGGCGTGGCACCTTGAGACCAGGCGGAGGACGGAGAACGCCATGCGTGTCACTGGGTGGAACAACGGTAGCCACCATCCCAACGGCTCGGGCTACGGACTACGAATCTCGAAGGCGGATCGAGATCGGCTCTTCAACCCAAGCTGGCGTATCGTGATCTTGAAGCTAGAAGGTGACCAAGTTGTCATACTTCCTATCGCGCCGTTCTTCTGGCGAGGCTGCACCGAACTCCGAAGCCGAGACATCGGTCAGTGGCTGATCAAGCAAGGTCTTGCCCCGTGGCCCAAGGGAAAGCCGCCGGCACTCACCATAGAGCAGGTGGAAGCAAACCAATTTGCTGTATCGCTGAGCCCTCGTTGAGACGAGAACAAGCGTCCGCTTTAGGCGGACCAATCATCCTGCTTGACTGATCGCGGCTGTGGTCAGGCGCGTATGGACGGTGCCGCCGATGCGTCGACGTGTGGGACGTTGCTGCTGGCGCCTCTTTCACCAGTTCCATGGCCCGCCGGGTAACGGCCAGTTCGACCTCCAGTTGCGCGATCCGCCGCCGCGCAGCCACAAGCTCGACGTGATCAGCAGAGCTCAAGTCCGGCTCCAGGCCGGCATCGATGCGCTCTTGACGCAACCAGACGTAGATGGTCTGGCCAGGCATGCCCAGATCCGCCGCCACCTGCCGGACCGGGACGGCCGGACCTGACCAGGTCGAGCACCCTGCGGCGGAACTCGGGGGGATAACTTCGGGGCACTTGTCGCCTCTCCTCGTGATCAACGACCCGAGGATTCCAGCAAGACGACCCCCCCGAAGCCGGGGCACATCAGAGTCTCCACGAAACCTGGCGTGGTTCAGCCTCCAAAAGCTGTCGGTGCCGTCGACCCCCGTACAGTGATCAGCCCGGTTCAGGCGCGGGCCCTACTCGACGCTGTGAAACTGGTGGTGTCGACGACGCGTGAATGTGGGTTCTGGCACTGATTTCGTGAGGTTGACCCTCGTCAGTCGGCGAGGAGGACGCGTTTGCGCAGGAGGTCGAGGTTGGCCCGGCCGTACATCTGGCGTTTGAGCATCTTGACGCGGTTGACGTGGCCTTCGACCTTTCCTGAGCTGTGAGATAGGGTCAGGGCGGCGTTGAGGTCGCCGCGTAAGCCGATGACGAAGGAGTGCAGTTGCGGCAGGTCATCGGCCAGGACCTGGTTCATCAACTGCTCAAGGTCGCCGCCACGGAGGTTCATCATCATGTCGGCGAAGGCTCGGACGTGGTCGCGGACGGCGGCGAGGTCGGGGCAGGCCGTGGTCCAGCCGGTGGCCTGGCGGACGGTGGGCGGCGATGAGGGTGGCAGGGTCAGGTCGCCTCGCGCGGGCCGTGGGCAGACCTCCCTTGAGGAACTCTAGGCGGGACGGAGCGACACAGCGGCCTAGACAGAGCACCATGCAAAAGGATCATGGGCAATCCCGTAATGCAATGGGTTCCACCGCTGCTCCCCCGGGCTAATGTCCTGTTCGGGCGTCTGTATCCCTGGCTGGGATGTGGCGCCGGACGAAAGGCGGTCTGTTTCGGGGGTGGAAGCCCGTAGGGCCGTCCTTTCGTCGTTCCTCTAACCATTTGGTTAGAGATCTGCCTCCGGCCCTTCTTCTAGTGCGCCAGCGTGAGTTACCGTCGCGATCAACTTGGCTACCGGTCAGCGCAGGGACAGAGGCTTCCACTGAAGCCCACGTAGGGCTCCACCTTCGTCTCTCAGCGTGCCGGTTGCTGGCAAGTCCACATCCCAGCCATGAGATCGGCAAGGAGACGCTCGATGCAACAACCTTCCTCGATGATGATGGCCGGAGTCCTGGTGACCTTGGCGTTATTCGTCCTCATCGGTTACGTAGTACGCACACTGAGCACATCTACACACACACGGCTAGCGGGCGTACTGGCCGCCATAGCCAGCCTGATCATCGCCTTCCCGGCGGTTCTGTACGCGTTGTACGGCGGATGACCTGAGCATGGCCGGACCCACATACCCGGAACCGGCGGTGACTGGTAGTGGCCGCGTTCCGCTCGCCGACGACCGCAGCACCGCGACGGCTGGGGATCTCACTCGGTCCAGAGTGGGAAAGGTCCCTGTCAAATCGGGCAGGTGGCCTTCGGGAACTTTGCTCGGCAGTCTCAATCAGCTCTCCAGAGTCAGGCTCCTTGACAGTGGCGTCCCACGTCAATTCGCGGCGGGGGAGAATTTGATCGTGGAGGGAGACCGCTCTACCGACGTCTGTGTGCTGATCGATGGCTGCGTGAAGGTCACCGCCACCACGGAGAACGGCAGCGTGGTCTTGCTCGCGATCCGTGCAGGTGGCGACTTGGTGGGCGAGTTCTCCAGTTTGGATGGCCGGCCACGATCAGCGACGATCACAGCTGCCGGTCCGGTACTGGTTCGCAGACTGTCCCAGCCCACCTTCATCAAGCTCCTACGGAAGGACTCCGACCTATCGCTGGCCGTCCATCGCGCCGTCGTCGGGAAGCTAAGGGCGGTGACGCAAAGTCGTATCGAGGTGCCGAATTTCCGGGTCCAGACTCGGCTGGCACGTGTTCTCTTCGAACTCGCGACCGCATATGGGGAGGCAGTCGAGGACGACATCGTGATCGGTGTAGCGCTCACCCAGCCAGAGTTGGCAGCGCTCGTGGGCGCGACCGAACCAAGCGTGCACAAGGAACTGGCTCGGTTACGACGCGAGGGGATTATCGGCACGGGTTACCGACGGATCGCCATACACGACATGCACGGCCTGATATCCCTCACTGGCCTGGGCCGCAGCATGCACGAGGAGACGATCGGCTGATCGGCTCGACAGACGTCCGCTGGCCGATGCAGGGTGCCCGCATTCGTGTCACCGGGCGGATCACCGCCCGTGTCGCGCAGGGTCGGCATTATGGACCGCTCCGGGTCTGACGGAGGCTCTGGTGTTCCCCGGGTTCTGTGGAGGTAGGTTGTTAGATTCTTGTGCCGCTTGTTGAGGGAAGAGTGGCATGGGACGGCGCGGCTATCCGCCGGAGTTCCGCCGGAAGGTACTGGACCTGATCGCGTCTGGACGCAAGGTCACCGACCTGGCGCGCGACCTGGACATCAGCACTCAGACGATCTACACCTGGCGGCGGCAGGATCGCATCGACCGCGGCCTGGAGCCAGGGTTGACCAGCACGGAGAAGGTCGAGCTGGTCGCGGCCAAGCGGCGCATCGCCGAGTTGGAGACCGAACTGCAGGCCACTCGCCGGGCGATCGAGCTGGTCCGCCAGGTGGTACCCCCAAAATGCGGTTCGAGGCCGTCGCGGTGATGGCCGGCGAAGGCATCTCCGTCGAGATCGCCTGCCGCGTCCTTCAGGTCTCGGTGTCCGGCTACTACGCCTGGCGGCACCGGCCGCCCTCGCCGCGGGCCATCCGGCACGCCTGGCTGACCGACCTGATCAGGCAGATCCACCAGCGCTCCCGCGGCACCTACGGGGCCCGACGTGTGCACGCCGAGCTGACCCTGGGCCACCACGCGGCGGCTGGCCACGGAGCGGTCGAGCTGCTCGCCGCGCGGCACGGACTCGGCATACACGGCATCCGCCCATACCGGATCGCCGGCACCGGACCGAGTGGTCTCATCTTCGGCTACATCCCTTCGGCGAGGGATCACATTGCTGACGAAGGCCATTGCCGCAGCAGCCTCCGAGGACCGCGTTAACGATCGACACCAACTATGTTCGAGCAGCTATGTAACTGGCTGTTGACTTTGTGAGATAACTCGCCGTAGTCCCTGGCTGACGATCTCGGCATTGACAGATTTGCTTACGCTGATGAATATGAGTGCGTTTGGCCTGCTTTATGCAGGATTTACGGGGGCCGCTGGGCGCGGTGCCGCTGGTTAACGGGGCTTTTCGGAGGATGTGGCGTGCGTCTTCAGCGTGCTCAAATCTGGCTGTTCGCGGTTCTTTCGGTGGTGTTACTGGCGTCCGGTTTCGGTGTCATCACCGATCTTGTATTGCCTTCCTTGCCTGCCCGGCGCGGTTCACGCTGCCGCTGGTGAATCTCCAGGAGCCTCGGGTGGCGCGGACCGCGCTGGACGCAATCACGGTGACATTCGACGGCCACGAGGCCGCGGCCAACACGGTGCGCCGTAAGAGGGAAGTCCTGCATTCCCTGCTGGAACTCGCCGTGGAGCAGAAAGAACTGCCAGCCAACCCGCTGCACGCAATCAAGTGGACTCCGCCAAAGGTCGCCGGTGGCGTCGATCCTCGTACCGTCGTCAACCCCGAACAGGCCCGTGCGCTACTCGCGGCCGTCCCAGCGATCGGCCGGACTCGGGGCCGGCGGCTGCATGGCATGTTCTCTTGTATGTACTACGCGGCGCTTCGGCCTGAGGAAGCCGCGGGCCTGCGTCGGCAGAACTGTGACCTTCCTGAACAGGGCTGGGGTCTGCTGACGGTCGAGAAGGCGCGGCCACAGGCCAACAAGAGATGGACCAATTCGGGGGAGACTCACGACTCTCGGGGCCTCAAGCACCGGGCCAAGGATGAGACTCGGCTGGTTCCCATCCCTCCTGTCCTGGTCGCGATCCTGCGGTCGCATCTCGATCGCTACGGTGTTGCTGCTGACGGTCGTCTGTTCCGGACGGCCAAGGGTCGGCCGTTCTCCTCCTCGGCGTACTCGGGTGTCTGGCAGCAGGCACGCCGGGCGGCCTTCACGGCTGAGCAGGTGGTCTCACCGCTGGCGGCTCGGCCGTACGACCTTCGGCACGCGGCCGTCTCGCTCTGGCTGAATGCAGGGGTACCGGCTACTGAGGTGGCAGAGCGGGCCGGTCACAGCGTTGACGTGCTGCTGCGGGTCTACGCCAAGTGCATCGAAGGGCAGCAGGCGCGCGCCAACGGCAAGATCTCCGAAGCTCTCGACGAGTGATCCACAGCCTTGCGAACCACGGCCCCGGGACATCCCGGGGCCTTTCGCTTTCCAGAGGTGACCTGCGGAAACGTCCCGGATGCTGGTTCGCACATGGTTCGCGATCATTGACCTACGACTGCGTACGGCGGCCTACGGCTGCCGTAGATCACTCAGCAGTGATCAAGGGATGCCCTGGTAGAGGGCTAGATGGCTGGTCAGGAAAGTGCCCCCGGCAGGATTCGAACCTGCGGCACCCGCTTTAGGAGAGCAGTGTCTCTCACTGCCGGATCTCCCCTTGACCTGCCGAAACGCATCTGTGGCTGTCGTCCCGGCTCTTGATCATTGCCTGCATATTGGGCGTCTCGCCTACGGGCGTTCCGTATGCCTTAGCGCTGACGTTGCTGCCATGTGCGATACCGTCGTCATCTCCCGTCGCCTGCAAGATCTCAATGGCCTGGAGTACATCCGTGACCGCGTGGTCGGACTGGTGGTCGACGCCCGGGTAGGTTCCCCCGTCGATCCAGATAGTCCGGAGACCCGCGGCGCGTCCGCCGGCGATGTCGGTGGTTAGGTTGTCACCGATCACCCAACCGCCCCCGGCGAGAGTCATGCCGCATCGCGCGGCCGCGATGCCGAACAGGGCGACATCGGGTTTGCGGATGCCCTCGACTCCCGACAGCGCGTAGGCATCGACTGCTTCGACAAGCCCTGTTTGCTGGATCTTCCCGAGCTGGTTGTCTGCCGTGCCGTTGGTCACGATCGCTACGCGCCACCCTGACGCCCGTAGCCGGGCCAGGCTGTCCAGAACTTCGGGCTTACAGCGCACGAGGTACGGCATGCGCCTCCGATAGCGGCTCCAAAGTTCCTCAACTGAATCTGGCAGTGTGAAGCGCTCACGGATCTTGGCAAAGAACACCTCTCGATGGGGGAAACCCTGGCGGTCAAGAGCGATCAGCCAATCGACCTCTTCGGACCCCAGGCCATGCGCGCCGGCGAACTCTTCGACCCATGCCCGGAACCCCTCGTCAAGGTCCACAAGGGTGTTGTCTAGGTCAAAGAGCGCGAGTCGTTGCACGGACCGATCGTAAGAGTGTGCGTGTCCGGGAGTCACGATCCCGATCGACCCCCGCCCCGGCCCCCGGACCTGACGGATTTAGCTCGGACGAGCATGGTTCCAGACAGGTCAATGCAGGTCAGCGGGTATACGCGGTCCACACTGAACGCCTCAGGATCACCCTGGACTGCAACCCAAACTGCAACCCTCGCGGTTGGGACCTTCCGTTTTCAGGAGTAGGCACCGTGATCGTCGACCTCTGCGTCATCGTTCTACCTTGGCTTGGAGTGATCGCTGACGCGTGGGTGAGTGAGCCGGCGTGCGGCTGGGTTGATGTATCGGAGCGCGTTGGAAGAGCTAGGACAGTTCACGCGGCGACGGCCCTCGCATGCTGATCACCTGTCGCCGTCGTCCCACCCGTCAGAAGGGCCGGTTAGGGTCAGAGCCCAGGTGGAGCGGGTGATGGGGATCGAACCCGCGTTGTCAGCTTGGGAAGTCCTTCATGATCAAATCGCTGCGAAAACGTTGACCTGGGCCTCTGGGGGCGAGTCACCGTGAATCCCCCCGGTTTCCCGCTGCTCGCCAACCGAACGGGCACGCAACGGGCACGCGTCTGGTGTGCCACTGAGCTTCCTGATCAGCCAGGGCTTTGATCTGCTCGGCTTGTCCCAAGTCGATGGCGCGTGGGGTGATCCGATCCTCTACATCGGCCATCTATGGATAGAGATGATGCGCGATCCCAATTTTCACTCCAGAGCTGGAGCGCTACCCGTCTGAGGCGCATTCTCGCGAGAGATGCGGATACTTGTCGTTGGTCATACCTGCACTGGCTATGCTTGGTCCCACCTGTCCACTCTAGGCTGAGGGGTTTCTGTTGTCAGAGGCGCTGTGGGGCAAGCTAATTGACGTAATCCCGTCCCTGCTTTGGGTCCTGTTCGCCTTAATTGCGTTTTTCGCGTTACGAAGACCCTTTATGGAGAAGATTGTGCCGCGCATCTCGACTATTGGAGCTTTAGGGGTAGAGATCACACTGACGGAGGTCGAGCGTCTGTTGAACAAGGCGGCAGAAAATACGGACAGTTCGGCGGATTCGCCACTTCCGGTCACTAGAACAGCGCGAAGAGCGGTCTTGCGGAGACTAGATCATGCTGCTGGATACTTAAAAGGCGGCAGGATCCTATGGGTCGACGATCTTCCTGTGAATAATGTGTACCTCACTGAGGTATTTCGGGAGCTTGGCATGAAAGTCGACCAAGTGACTTCGACGGACGAAGCGTTAAGCCAGCTGAATCGAGCCTCATATGACGTTGTGATCAGTGATGTTAATCGCGGTACCGATGGGCAGGCCGGTATCAAGATGCTGCAGGAGTTCAGAGATCGTGGAATCGATCTTCCTGTTCTTATCCATGCTGCTCGCTTCGATCCGCGACTAGGTGTCGATCCAATGATTTTCGGATACACGCCCTGGTATGACGAGCTCATTCACTATGTGATCGACGTGATGGAGCGGATACATTTGAGCGATGGTTATAACCGTGATGTCCGATATTATCGGATGGATCCTGGATCAGCTTGATTTCAATGGAGCGCATAATAATGTGGCTGTATCGCTCTTCGGGTCACGCGGTAGTCACTATTTCATTCGGCTATGGGCCGCGGATGAGGACTGATGTCCCGGGCCTTATCGTCTCCGACCTCTAAGACGGTTAGCCATATCATGGTGATCGACTTGCTGTGGCGGGTGCTTCGCGTGATTGGCGGCGCGGAGTTCCGTCGCCGGCCGGGACCGGCCGCACGCTTGGCCAGTAAAGCGGGAGTCGGGCCGTACAGCCTCGCGGAGCGCCGTCGCCTTGGTCACCACCGTGGATCGCCGAGGTCTGTGGCGGGTGTGCGCCTGGGGCTGCCTAAGATCGTGACGCCGGTCGGCATCTACTTCTTGACCTAAGCTTTCGTCTGTGAACGGTGACGGGAATCGAACCCGCGCTGTCAGCTTGGGAATTACATGGATCACGGCCCGTACAGGCGTTGACCTGGCCTTGGGGTCGCTCTTGAGTGACCGTGATTGCCCCCTCGTCGCCTTGCCTAATGGCACGCTGATGGCGCGACGATCAGCCCGTGACCTGGCAATACTCGCGCGGCGCGCACGCCTCCGCCTCCTGATCACCCCACGGCCTTGGTCTGCGCGGCTTGTCTCGGGTCGATGGCGGGCGGGGTGATCGGGCCCTACCTCAGCCAGCTACGGTTGGCCACGGTGAGTGAGCCTTTGACGATCACCCCGGAGCCGGAGCGCCCACGCCGGAGGCGTACCACCTTGAAATGTCAGTCGCTGTGAGTACCGTGCTTATCGTGCGCAAGTTCGCGGACGAGGGTATGCCGACCCACGAAGAGATCGCTCGATATTGGTATTGCCGGGCGCTTCCAGGTAGCGACTACATCCCCCTCATCGACCTTGGGGAGCCTGAGTGCTTTGCCTGTGGCTGGTGTCGCCAAGAGCAAGTCTCCTCGAAGGAGGCGTCGGCCAAGGTGTGGAAGGGGCTAGAGCGGGCCCACGTAGTGCCTCGTGCACTTGGAGGACCCGACAGCGTCGAGAACATCATCCTTCTCTGTCAGGCTTGCCACGAGAACGCGCCGGACACAGCTGACGCCGCTCGGTTCTGGCGATGGGTTGTTGATCACCCCAATAGCGGGGGTTTGGGCTACCTCTTTCACCTCTCGGGGCCACAAGATCCACGCGCCCGTAACTACACGGGGCCGCAGGCGAAAGACCTGAATGCGCTTGCCTCTCTACGGGCTGGTGAGCTCAAGGTTCTTGCAGAGATCTACGAGAACAACCCACCGGGAACTTTGCAGCAACGCCTGCATGAGGCAGTAAGGTCCATCGGTGGGGTATCGACCCATTGGGGAATCGGACTTTCATCCGGCACCGTCGCCGAGCTGCTGCGGGAGATAGTTCGGAGTGAACTCGCGTTGCGACAGAATCGGTTTGAAGAGTCGTGATGACCTTTGGCCGCGGCCCGAGCTGCCGGCAGCCGGGACCGGCCCCCAGGCCGCATGACCGGCCGCCGAGCGGACGCAGGGCCGCGAGGCGGCGCGGAGCGCCGCCGCTTGATGATCACACAAGAACAATTCGGCAGTTAACTACTGGCTTATGGTCCAGCCCAAGTCACTGCCACTTCCCACGGCTGAGCGCCTGCTTGCAAACGGGAGCCAGTCACGACGTAGTGAGCTACTCGCCCTGCTCGGATGTGCGTTGGCGGATGTGGGTGTGAGGTGGTGTGCGGCCCTGTTGCTGTACTTTCCTGCTGTACTTCTTGGTTGTCGTCACAGTCCTCAAAGGTCTTTATGTCGCCCGACCGGGTTGCCGAACTGCGTTTACAAGTCGGCCGAAGATCATATCCTGACGTCTCCCGATGCTCCCCGCGCCTGCTCAGGGTGCATCTTGCCTTGATCGTCTTCTCTAGGTGTCTACCGGCGTCCACGGACGTTGTTTAGCACCGGTGTTAGCAAGATCCTCGCAATCCCTGAGTCCCGTTCACTGAGACAGTCTCCCGCTCTGCATGGCCTGGATGACGTCGGCGACGACATGATCCGCACTGTGGTCATAATCAGACCATGTTTCCCGGTCGATCCAGACCGTACGCAGACCCGCCGCCCGGCCGCCGCCAATGTCGGCAACGGGGTGGTCCCCGACCATCCATCCCCCACGGGTAAGGCTCATGCCGCAGCGCTGGGCGGCGACCTCGAACAGACCGATGTCCGGCTTACGGACGCCTTCGATGCCCGATAGCGCGTAGCCGTCCACGACGTCAGCCAGCCCCGTTCGCTGGATCTTGCCGAGCTGGTTGTCCGCTGTCCCGTTGGTGACGATCGCCACCCGCCACCCTGACGCGCGGAGCTGGGATAGCCCGTCTTTCACCTCAGGCCGGCAGCGGACCAGAAAGGGCATGCGCGTACGGTAGCGGCTCCACAGTTGGTCGACCGACGCGGAAAGAGCGAAGTGCTCGCGTGTCTCGGTGAAGAAGACTTCCCGATGGGGGAAGCCGGCACGATCCAGGGCAAGGAGCCAATCAACCGCCTCGAGCCCAAGCTCATGTTCTTCGGCGAACTCCTCAGCCCACACCCGGAACGCTTCGCTCAGGTTGATGAGGGTGTTGTCCAGGTCAAAGAGTGCAAGCCGTTGCACATTGCCTTACCCTATGCGGGTGCGCCGAGGGTTGAGTGCCTGCTTGCAAACTGCAGGCAGCATCAAGGTCAGCGCCTCGTCGTCCAGCTCAAGCGTGTGATAGCGATTGATCGCGTACGGCGTGGTAAGCCTGTGTTGCTGTACTGCGGCTGCTGTACGAGCTGGCGCCATACCAGGGCATGACGCGGGCCTATCACGTCAGACACGACGCGATCCGCATCGTGATCGCCGCTCGGCGCGATGCCACAGTTGATCCATATGGTGCGTAGACCCGCGGCCCTCCCGTCGGCCACATCGGCGACGAGGTTGTCAACGAACCCGCTGAACAAGTGGCAGACCGGCTAGAAGTAGTGAATCCTGGTACTGCACTAGCCAGATCATCGCGAGGATCAAGGACAGTGGCTGAGAGTTTCTTATCCTTACAGGATCTTATCCGACGTAGACAACAGGCAGGATTCGTGGGCCGAGATGGGCAGTTAGCTCAATTTCGGGAGAACCTCACCATACCACTGAGCGATGCCCAGCGCCGTTTCATCTTCAACATCCACGGGAACGCGGGCGTTGGAAAGAGTTTTTTGCTTCAGCAATTAAGGCAAGCCGCAATCGAGCATGAGGGCGTGACGGCTTGCGTAAGTGAAAGTATTTACGGAATCCCTGATACGCTGGCAGCAATCGCAGCGGACTTCGCCTTACAAGGACAGCGCTTGAAAGCCCTGGAAAAACGTCTTGCTGTCTACCAGGAGCTTGTACGTGAGCTTGAGGCAGATCCTAATGCACCGCAGGAGGCAGGGACGTTTTTTACCCACACCGCCGTCAAAATCGGGTTGCACACTGCTAAGGGCATCCCTGTGGTTGGCTCTGTTGCTGAACTAATTGACGCCGACTCCCTTGCCGATCAAGCGAATAAGCTACGCATTTATCTTGGTCGCAAGTTTCGCAGCCATACGGATGTACAACTCTTACTATCTCCATCTGACGAGCTGACCCCTATATTCGTTGAGGAACTAGGAAAGCTCGCAAAGTCGAGTAGCCCGGTTTGCTTGTTTTTTGACACCTACGAGAGAACTTCACCCTTCTTAGATGGATGGCTGCTAGATCTGCTGAATAATCGGCATGGCGCCCTGCCTGGAAGTCTCGTAATCACGATTGCCGGACAGCTTCCCCTTGATCCGAATCGGTGGGCCGCGTACTTAGATGTCATTGCCGACATTCCTCTCGCGCCATTCACCGATTTGGAAGCTCGTCAATTGCTTTCCAGAAGAGGAGTCATGGATGATCGTGTCATCGAGGTAATCCTTGATCTCTCTGGGCGGTTACCCTTGCTGGTGGCGATGCTTGCCGAGAATCGGCCTGCTGATCCTGGCGATGTGGGTGATCGTAGCGGGGATGCGGTGGAGCGATTCCTGAAGTGGGAGGACGATCCGTCTCGGCGTGCGTTGGCACTTGCGGCTGCGCTTTCTCGTCGCTTTAACCAGGATGTGGTTGGCTTGCTCGCCGATGATGTTGAGACGCGTGATGCGTTTAACTGGCTGCGCCGCATGCCGTTTATTACCGACAAGACGGGCGAATGCCACTATCATGATGTGGTTCGCGCATCTATGATCAGATTGCAATATCGTCAGTCTCCGCAATCCTGGATAAAAATCCATATCAGACTGGCCGAAGGATACAAAGATTGGTGCGAGCAGCTTGGGCTACCTGATGACGAGGGCTGGAACAATGACAGTTGGGCGAGTCATACATTAGAGCAGGCTTATCACCGGCTGTGCGCGAGCCCTTCTGGTGCCCTATTCAGCGTGCTGGAGCAGGCCGTTTTTGCTTGTCGAATTGGTAATTCCTTAGCCCGGCGCTGGGCTGAAATGATCATGCAGGCAGGTGTTGATACTGGCGATGGAGATCTTCGCTCTTGGGGCAAGCGATTGTGTGATAGCCTGCCAGCTACTAGTAGCGGCACGACAGATTTCCTCACCGAGTTGATCAACAACGCCAACCTCTCCCAGAAGACTAGGGCGATTGCCCTCGCTCAACGTGGCTGGCAGCAGTACCGTTCCGAAAATGAAGATGCTGCTGTTATTGATTTCAACCGAGCTATCGAACTCGACTCCGAGTATGTCTGGGCCATTGCACGCCGCGGCGAGACCTACCGGTGGATGGGGCGCCATGAGGCCGCCCTCGCGGACTTCAACCGCGCTATCGAACTCGACCCTGAATACGCGTGGGCCATCGCCAGCCGGGGTGAGACCTACCAGGCCATGGGGCGCCATGAAGCCGCCCTCGCGGACTTCAACCGCGCTATCGAACTCAACCCCACAAGCGATTGGGCCATCGCCAGCCGCGGCCTGACCTACCGGTGGATGGGGCGCCATGAGGCCGCCCTCGCGGACTTCAACCGCGCTATCGAACTCAACCCCACAAGCGACTGGGCCATCGCCAGCCGCGGCCTGACCTACCGGTGGATGGGGCGCCATGAGGCCGCCCTCGCGGACTTCAACCGCGCTATCGAACTCGACCCTGAATACGCGGGGGCCATCGCCAGCCGGGGTGAGACCTACCAGGCCATGGGGCGCCATGAAGCCGCCCTCGCGGACTTCAACCGCGCTATCGAACTCAACCCCACAAGCGACTGGGCCATCGCCAGGCGCGGCCAGACCTACCAGGCCATGGGGCGCCATGAGGCCGCCCTCGCGGACTTCAACCGCGCTATCGAACTCGACCCTAACTACGCGGGGGCCATCGCCAGCCGCGGCCAGACCTACCAAGCCATGGGGCGCCATGAGACCGCCCTCGCGGACCTCAACCGCGCTATCGAACTCGACCCTGAATACGCGTGGGCCATCGCCAGCCGCGGCCAGACCTACCAAGCCATGGGGCGCCATGAAGCCGCCCTCGCGGACCTCAACCGCGCTATCGAACTCAACCCCACAAGCGACTGGGCCATCGCCAGGCGCGGCCAGACCTACCAGGCCATGGGGCGCCATGAGACCGCCCTCGCGGACTTCAACCGCGCTATCGAACTCAACCCCACAAGCGACTGGGCCATCGCCAGCCGGGGTGAGACCTACCGGTTGATGGGGCGCCATGAGGCCGCCCTCGCGGACCTCAACCGCGCTATCGAACTCGACCCTGAATACGCGTGGGCCATCGCCAGCCGCGGCCAGACCTACCAAGCCATGGGGCGCCATGAGACCGCCCTCGCGGACCTCAACCGCGCTATCGAACTCGACCCTGAATACGCGTGGGCCATCGCCAGCCGCGGCCAGACCTACCAAGCCATGGGGCGCCATGAAGCCGCCCTCGCGGACTTCAACCGCGCTATCGAACTCAACCCCACAAGCGACTGGGCCATCGCCAGGCGCGGCCAGACCTACCAGGCCATGGGGCGCCATGAAGCCGCCCTCGCGGACTTCAACCGCGCTATCGAACTCAACCCCACAAGCGATTGGGCCATCGCCAGCCGCGGCCTGACCTACCGGTGGATGGGGCGCCATGAGGCCGCCCTCGCGGACTTCAACCGCGCTATCGAACTCGACCCTAACTACGCGGGGGCCATCGCCGGCCGAGGTGAGACCTACCGGTTGATGGGCCGCTATGAGGAAGCGCTAGCCGATCTGAACAAGGTGATTGAGTTTTATCCCGACCTGGACTGGGCGATCACCTACCGTGGCAGAACCTATCGCCAGATGGGGCGCCATGAGGAAGCGCTGGCTGATTTTAACTGTGCCGCGGACCTTGACCCTGAGTACGCCGAGCCGCATTATGAGCGGGCGGTTGTATACCTGCTGCTCGCTGACCGAGACCGTGCTCATGCAGCACTCCACCAAGCAATTGATCTAGGCACCCAGGACATCGCTTGCAGGGGTGCAACGTTGCCACGCTTATTCGATCTTGCGCTCTACCAAGCAGCCCTCGGCGCCGCCGAACAGGCCAAGATCCTCTGGGCCCAAGCCGTCACACTGCCCCACGCTGCGGCGTACATTCGCTGTACTGCCCTCGATCAACTCCGCGACCTCCAGAGAGTCATCCCCGTTAGCGCCCACCTCACTGAACTATCCCAGCTTCTTGCCACCTACGGCTCAGCCGACTGACCCCTCGATCTCATCCTGAAGGTTTGAGAGGACTGATGAAGCGCTACGAGTCTTTCCCGGATGAGCTGCGGGGCGTCACCATGGCTACCCGATGGCAAGGCCTCTCGAAGAGGGCCGCGGCAGCCGATCGCCGCAACCCGTATGGCGAGAGACCGAAGTGAGCGATCGTCACGGCGTTACGTGACTTCTGGCGGTCTTGCGGGCGCGCGGGGCGGTGCGTGCCCGGACCGGCCGAAGAGCCGCAGCCGGGCACGCTTGCCGACCGGCGCGCCCGGCGGGCCGCGCAGCGGGCCGCTTTAAAGACGTGAAGAAAGTCCTCATCCTGTTCAGGTCGATGGCCTGATGCTGGACACCATGCAGCTTGATCCTCTTAGCTGGGCGCTAGCGCCGCTGCGCACTTTTCTCGGAGCTCGGCGATGGGCTTTCGACATCCGAGCAAGCCCAGATATTGGGTTACCGTCCAGGTAGTGAGGTGCCCGAAGCGGGACAGGTAGAGCCCTACCTGCTCGATGCAGTAGCGGTCGTCGTAGTCCAGGAGGACGTACCCGATCAGCTGGTAGAACTCCTCGCGACCCAGCGTGGCTTTGATCTTGGCCTTGATGTCCAGTAGTAGGCCGCCGATGATCAGATCGGCGTCGGCTCCTCCGACGTCCACTGAGCCGGCGAATGTCGGTCCGGCGTGTACTTCCTTGGGGGCATGCGTTGCGCGGAGCTTGGCTAAGGCCGAGATGGCTACCCCTGCTTGTGCGGCCAGGTCCTCGACGGCGTACGCGGGTACCGCTGCCAGGAGTTGGTCCACAGTCATATCTGGGCTGGCATCTCCCAGCGGCGTGCCCGGCCATAGGCGCCCTGTCCGGTAGATCTCCTCGAACCAGGCCATGGCATAGCAGAGACGGCTTAGTCGTGCCTCGGCGTGCTCGGAGAGCAGACCGGGATGCGACCGATCATGAGGACGTTCTTCGCTGAGTAGTTCTGCCAGCGTCTCACACAGCGCCGTGCCCGTTGCGTATATAGCGCCGCAGGCGGTCGGATCGGCCAAATGGACCGCGAGCTCCATGCCACCCTGTACGGCGCCGGACGGGGTGACCTGGTCGATGAACGCGTAGCGGATCCGATGATCGATCGCAGCACCTAAGGTTCCCCATGCCGGCCTGACACCTGGCTGGGCAGACGGACGAAGTGCGCTGCTGTCCGCAGGACGAGTTGAGCGGTAGCTTGCCGAGAGTTCTCGCAGGGCCGGTAACTCCGCTGCTACGAATCGGCTAAACAGGCTATGGCGGTCATCGAGGTTCGACGTAAGCGACATAGCGTAACGGTAACCGCTTAGATACTTTCAGTTATGCAGTTTGCCGAAATGACGCAACTGACGAGCATGCTCGGCATGAGCTGCACCGGACATTCAGGTCATTGATGCGGTGGCTCTTGACGCTGGCCCGCCTCAGTGACGAACGACCCCATGCCGGGTTCGGTGTGGATGAGGCCGTCCGCCCGTAGTGCTCGCATGACCTTCTGGGCGGTGGCGTTGGCGATGCCGAACTCTTCGATGATGGTGATGAGTGAGGGGATGCGTTCGCCCGGCTTGTATTGGCCGGTGAGGATACGTTCGCGCATGATCGCGTGGACCTGGCGCCACCTGGGCTGATTCGGTTTCAGCTCGATCATGTCGGCAACCGTAGGAAGCTGTGGCGCGCTTGGCGATGGACAGCGCGCTATAGCGCGCTATGGCTTTCCGTGCTTATGATGCGCGCATGGATGCACCGGAGCGGGACTCCGTCCGCGGGGTACAGGCTGATGTCCTTCGGCGGCTGGATCTGAGTACGCCGAGCGTGGCGCGGATGTACGACTACTACCTAGGCGGGAAGGACAACTTCCTGGTTGATCGGGAGTGTGCTGAGGAGGTGATCCGCAAGGCGCCGCATGTGCCGTTCATGGCGCGGTCTAACCGTGAGTTCTTGCGGCGGGTGGTGCGGTACCTGGCGCAGGAGTGCGGGGTGCGGCAGTTCCTCGACATCGGGACGGGGTTGCCGACTCAGGAGAACGTGCATCAGGTGGCGCAGCAGGTCGATCCGCGGGCTCGGGTGGTGTACGTCGACAATGACGCGTTGGTGCTGGTGCACGCTCAGGCGTTGCTCGCCGAGAATCCCAACACGCTGGCGATGGGTGGTGATCTGCGCCGGCCGCGGGACATCTTGGATGATCCGCATGTCCGGGGGGTGATCGATTTTCGTGAGCCGGTGGCGGTGCTGTTGTGCGGCGTCTTGCACTTCATCCCCGATGAGGTCGACCCGTACGGGATCGTTGAGACGCTGGTCGGCGGAGTTGTTTCGGGGTCGTATCTGGTGGTGTCTCATGCTGAGCGGCATGGGGACCTGGTGCCGGTGACGGCGGCGTATGACCGGGCGAGTGCGCCGGCGGTGCTGCGGTCGTTGCCGGAGATCGCGGGGTTCTTCGACGGTCTGGAGCTGGTGGAGCCGGGGGTGGTGTACCTGCCGCTGTGGCGGCCGGACTGGGCGGTGTTCACCGAGGATCTGCGGGTGCGTGCCTATGGCGGGGTGGGGCGGAAGTCATGACCTCGGGGCAGGGACCTGCGAAGCATCCCGCGATCGTGGCTGCTTACCGGTTGCGGCATGCTCTGGAGTCGCATGGCATCGCGGCGGACGTCAACGAGGGTGACGGGATCGCCCTGGTGTCGGTGTGGCATGACCTGCTGGTGTGGTGCGGCCCCTGCTTCCTGTGGTGGGCCGGTGAGGTCTCGCCGACCAACGGCCGCAACGTCTACCGCTACAGCCCGGCCAACGACCCGGTCACGGCGGCTCGCCGTATCGCGGCGCGGTACGACCAATTGCGCCGGATCACTCCAGCGGACGTGCCGGCCCCACGTTCCGGGCATCCCCTGTGACGCTCATGCTCGACGGTCGATTATCCACGTGCGAGGACAGCGGTTCTCCGGCCGCGGACTGTGATCATGTGCCTGTGTGCTGGACCTTCATCTGGCCGTACGGCGGGAGCATTCCCGGTGGGGCCATGTGCCGGGACTGCCGGACGTGGTGGCGGTTGGAGCTCATCCCGCCGGCTGTGCTCCAGCGTCTTCCCGGTGGGGTGGCTCCTGGTGAAGGGGACGGCGGGTGAGTGCGCTGAATGCCTGGGCTATCTCGCCGGCGGCCTGCTTGGGGCTGATGCGGTCGGTGTGGAGGCGTAGGTGAAAGAAGCCGTCGTCGGTGTGGGCTTGGAGGTCGGCCAGTGTTTCGTCCCATGCGGTGAGGCGCGCGGCGGTGTCGGCGTCGCCGCGGTGGCGGGAGCGTTGTTCGCAGACCTGGCGGGGTACCCACAAGAGGACGCGCAGCCAGGGGTCTCGGCCGACGAGGTGGCGCAGGTCGGGGATGTTGCCGATGTGTGCGACGGGGATGTGTCCGGCGGCGGTCATGGTGTCGATCTCGGCGCGGTCGATGGCGTAGGTGTTGCCGTACCGGTGGGTCTCGGCGATGGTGCGGCCGGCCTGGCGCAGCTCGTTGAGGCGCGCGGCGGTGACGAGGTGGTATTCCTCGGCGCGGCCGGTGCCGACTTTGAGTTTGCGCAGCAGGTGGAATCGGGGGTCGATGTGGTGAAGGGCTGTGGTGGTCGTGCTTTTGCCGCTGGTGGGTGGGCCGTACAGCACTACGCCGTTAGGGGGTGGGGTCATGTGAGGATGCGCTTCAGTGCGTCGCGGGTCTGGTCTGCGAGGCTGATGGCGGCGCCGAGTCGGTTGTCCACGGTCAGGTGTGCGGTGGCCGGTGGGTTGTCGACGTCCAGGCCGGTCACGTACTGGTCCCAGTTCGCCAGTTTCCAGGCGTCACGTGCGGCGGCGCGGAACTCGATGTATTCGCGCATGGATTCGGGGTCGCAGCGTACCCAGATCGCGGCCAGGTCGATGCCTTTGGCGGCGCATCGGTTCTCCAGGCGGGTGAACCATGCCTCGTCGCGGAGTTCGGCGATGAAGGGGGCCGACAGGATCGCCGAGGTGCCGCAGTTGAGGTTGTCCCATGCGGTTTCCATCAGGCACCGGTACTCCAGTGGGCGGACCTCGGTCAGGTACAGCTCGGTGTGCCGGTCGTTGGCGTCGCTGCCGAGTGAGAGCAGCAGGCGTTCGGCCATGCTGCGGGTGATCGAGTCCTTGTCCAGGAAGGCCCATCCGGTGATGTCGGACAGGAAGCGGGAGAACTCGGTTTTCCCTGATCCGGCGTATCCGCCGACCAGGACGAGGATCGGTCTGGGGTCGCCTGCGCCGTGGCGGCGGCGCCATGCGTCGACCACGCGTTCACGTAGTGCGGCTTGGGGTGAGTCGTCGTCCTTGATGCCGTCGACCGTGACTTTGGTGAATGTCTCCTCGATGACCTGGGCCGCGGCGTTGTCGGCGGCGGGGTCGGAGGGTGCGGGCAGTTCGGAAATCACGATGTCGGCTTTCTGTGATTCTCCGGGCAACGGCAGGCGGAATCCCAGTTCGGGTTCGGTGGCCTGGTACATGAGGCAGTAGGCGCGGCGGTAGTGCGGTCCGGGGTAGATGGTCCCGTTCTCGTGTCCCCACAGCGTTTGGAAGTTGGCGGCGGGGACGGCCAGGCTATGCCGTGTGGCGGTCTCGCGTAGCTTGTCGCCGGCGCTTTCGAGGGTGAGGCCGTGGGCTTCGCGGTGCTCCCGTAACGTCGCGGGGGTCCAGCCTTGGCGCCGGGTCGTCTTCAAGTGCGTTCCTTCACGTTCACGCTCGGGGGACGGCGGGACTGTTCGGCTGTGCATGTGAAAACGCTCGTGTAAACCGCTGATGAGACGGCGTGATGAAGCTTAGCTAGGGCCTCGTGATACAGAAAAGCCGCTGATCACGGTGAACTTAAGGCATCCCACAAGGACACGAGATGCCGGGGAGGTCACTGTGAACAACGGCACTGAGCGCGACGTCGCCGAGGAACTCGCCGCGATCCATGCGGAGCTGGAAGAGCTCACGTGCCGCGTCGGTCAGATCGTCTCGGCTCTTGGAAGACGGCCGTCTCAAGATCGGCGAGACGCTTGCCGAGATCACCGAGAACCGCCCTGATCTCGGACAGCTGGTCAAGGATCTCCCCATGGCCGTCCTTCGCGGGCTGGTCGGCCGGCGGCCGGTCGCGGACGAACACCCCTTTGCCCTGCTGGCCGATCACGTGGCCTTCGGTTCTGAGCACGCTGATGGCTGCTTTGACCACGCTCGCCGACACCTCGTAGCGCTCGCAGAGCTCTCGGATGGACGGCAGCGCCTGGCCGGCGGGCAGAGCGCCGGAGCTGATCTGCGCGCGTAGGTCGTCGGCTATCTGCAAATAGCCGGGCCGGCCGGTGTTCTGGACCATCGCTCTCCTTCGCTCCCCTCAAGTTCACCACGCTTCAACCCTCTCGCCAACCAAGCGCCCATAGAACGCATTGACAACTTAGAATTCCAAGTGTTCCATGAGGTCTAGGCATCCACTCTCGAAAGGACCCCCTTCGTCATGCGCACCATCCCGATCCCCGTCGACACCTCCCGGCTCAACTTCACCTGCGTGAAGCCCGCACGTCCCCGCCTGGTCAACCGGGACACCGGCGAGATCAAGCGCGACAAAGACGGCAAGATCGTCTACGAAGTCACCGTCTCGGTCGAAGACGCCTTCGGCCGACTGGAACTGCTCAAGATCGGCACGAGCGTTGAGCCGGACATCTCCGCCGGCGACGAGGTGACCCCGGTCAACCTGGTCGGCTACGTCTGGGAACAGATGATCGGCGGCGCGGCCCGGTGGGGCATTGCTTACAAGGCCGCGGACTTCATCCGCACCGCACCCGGCATGTCCACCGAGGTGGCCTGATGAACCTCCTCGACGTCATCCCCCGGCCGGCGCTCATCGCGCTCGGCGTCCTGGTCGCGCTGCGCTTGTGGCGGCGGCTGGCCCCGGTCTCGTACTGGTACCTGATCGGCTTCCCGGTCAAGGCGGTACGGCTGCGCTGGACCTGGCGGCACATCGCCTCCGGCTGCGGCCTGACCAAGAAACGTCACCGCTGGTGGTTCACCACCGTTCCCGGCCTGGTCGCCTCGACCGGCGTCGTGAAGGTCAAGCGGCGCTTCCAGCGGGTCGCCGTCGACACCAAGCCATGGATGAAACTCCCCCGGCCCCTGCGGCACGGCTGGCGCGTCACCTTCCACCTGCTCGACGGCCAGGTGCCCGACGATTACGCCAAGGTATGCGAACGGCTCGCGCACGCCTGGCGGGTGGAAGCGGTCCGCGTCGTCGGCTCCCGTCCCGGCCGCGTGACCTTACAGGCCTCCGTCCGCGACCCTCTGACCAACGTCCAACCGGCCACACCCTGCGATGACCCCCCATCGGGGTGGACGGCGGCCGACCTGCTGCGGCCGGTGGTCGGCGTACTGGAGTCCGGCGCATCGTGGTCCCTGGACTTCCGGCTCATCCCCCATTGGATGAACGTCGGCGCCACCCAATCGGGTAAGTCGAACCTGATCAACGCGCTGATTGTCGCGCTGGCACGGCAACCGGTCGCCCTTGTCGGGTTCGACCTCAAAGGCGGCGTCGAGTTGTCCCCCTACGCGCCGCGGCTGTCGGCCCTGGTCACCAACCGCACCGACGCCGTCAAACTGCTCGCCGAACTGATCGGCATCATGGGCCTGCGCATGCTGGCCTGCCGCGAACATGGTGCCCGCGACATCTGGCAACTCCCCGACGCCCTGCGGCCTATCCCTGTGGTGATCCTGGTCGATGAGCTGGCAGAGCTGTTCCTGACCGCCGACAAGGCCGAAAAGGACGAGGTCACCAAGACCGCAACCGCACTGCTGCGCATCGCCCAGCTCGGCAGGGCCTTCGGGATCCACCTGCTGCTGTCGGGGCAGCGCATCGGCTCCGACCTCGGCCCCGGCGTGACCGCACTACGCGCTCAGATCGGCGGACGCATCTGCCACCGCGTCAACGATCCCGAAACCGCCGTGATGACCCTCGGCGACCTTGACCCCGACGCACTGGTAGCCGCCCGGTCCATCCCACCCGGCATGCCCGGTGTCGCGATCGTCACCGGCGCCGACGGCCGATGGTGCCGTGCCCGCTCCGGCTACGTCTCCACCGCCGCGGCCGAGCAAGCCGCTTGCGCCTTCGCGGACCGGACGCCGTCCTGGGACCAGATCAAAGCAAGCGGCCTGGGCCACGAACTCGACAGCACCGATCAGCCCCAGATCGCGGCCTGAACGGAGGACATCACCGATGAACGCACCGCGCGGACGACTGGCCCGGCTGGGGCGGTGGCTGCTGGACTCCGGACCGGTGGCCGTCGTCGCCCTGATCGCCGGCGCGGGCTCCTTCACCCACATCCGCGACACCGCCACCGAACACGGGCAAACCGGCTGGATGGCCTGGGCCGTCGCCGTCTGCGTCGACCTCACCTGCGTCATGGCGGCACGCGAACGTCAGCGCGACAAGCGCACCGGCCGCACCCGTACCGGCCTGATCTCCTGGCCCGCGCTCGTCCTGGCCGGCGGCATCGTGCTGTCCCTGGCGGCCAACCTCGCCCAAGCACACCCCTCGGTATGGGGCTGGGTCACCGCGGCAACCCCCGCCATGGCGTTCCTGGTCGCGGTCTCCATGCTCGAACGCCGCACCGTCCCGCACCGCTCGTCCCCGTCCCCCATGGCCGTACCGGAACCGGTACCCGTCCCGTCCTCGACGACCGTCCCCGTCCCCGCCTCGTCCTCACAACCGGTACCGGCAGTAGTACCGCCGTACTCGGCCGTCCCATCAGCGGCGCCTGCCGTCCCTGGTCAGGACGAACCCCACAGCGGTCAGGACGAACCCGCGCCGGCCCCCGGCGGCCTGCTCGACTACGCGCGGCGCGTCGCCGACGACCACCACGCCAGAAACGGCCGACCCATCACCCGAGACACCCTGCGCGCTCGGCTCGGTGTCTCCAACCAACTCGCCACCGAACTCCTGCGGCAACTACGCAACGCCCCCGACCCCGCCTGACCCGATAGGACCCCCGCCATGACGCACACCCCCGACCGCCTGGCCTACATCAACAGCCTGCGCGACCTCGCCGACTTCCTCGACACCAACCCCGACATCCCCCTCCCTGACGGCACCCTGACCGCCACCTACTACCCCCGCGGCACCGACGAGGAGATCTGCGACCAGGTCACCCACGTCGCCCGCCTGATGAGCGCCGACATCAACGCTCACGACCTGGTGTACGGCCACGTCTCCACCAGCGTCTCCTTCGGCCTAGCCGAATACAAGGCCGTAGGGATACTCGCCGCCGCCCGTGCCCGCTGGGACGCGCGCCGCAGCTACGCCGACAGCATCACCCTCAACCCCACCACGCGCCAGACGGTCACCGTCGAAAACAACATCGCCGTCATCCGCCACCACTGCGGCACCTGCGGCGGAACCGGCGTCGACAGCCTGGCGCAGACCTGCCGCGACTGCGACGGAACCGGAATCGACAACCACGGGGCCTGACCGCCCCGGCGCCCCCGGCGTGGCCACACAACCGCCAAGTTCCGCGCCACGTCGGGGGCCATCCCCACCGATCCAGCAAGAACCGGAAGGAACACGCCCCATCATGCCCAACCCCCGCGCTCAGCACGCGGTAACCGGCATCATCACCCGACTCCACGACCCCCAATACGACCGCTGGGCCGCACAGATCCGCGCCACCGGCGGATGCCGCCAACCCATCCACCTACGCGGCCGAGTCCGCCACATCGACCCCGCCACCGGCAACGTCCTGCACACCTACAGCACCAACACCGAACCCGGCGGCGTCCTGCGCGTCCCCTGTAAAACGCGTCGCGCGTCCCGCTGCCCCGCCTGCGCCGAGACCTACCGCGCAGACACCTACCACCTCATCCGCGCGGGCCTGGCCGGCGGCAAAGGCGTCCCAGACTCAGTCATCGCACACCCGGCGCTCTTCGTCACCCTCACCGCACCCTCCTTCGGCCCCGTCCACACCCGACACGAACACAACGGCAAGGTCCAGCCCTGCCACCCGCGCCGCGACGCCACCCCCTGCCCCCACGGCCGCGTCATCTCCTGCACCGCTCGGCACGGCGACCAGGAAACCCGCCTCGGCGAACCCCTGTGCTCCGACTGCTACGACTACGCCGCGAACGTCCTGTTCAACGCACTGGCCCCTGAGCTGTGGCGCCGTTTCACCCTCGCCCTACGCCGCCACCTCGCCAAGCTCCACGGCCTGACCCTCAAGACCCTCGGCGAACACCTGGTCATCTCCTTCGCCAAAGTCGCCGAGTATCAGCGCCGCGGCGTCGTCCACTTCCACGCCGTCATCCGCCTCGACGGCCCCGACGGCCCCCACACCCCTCCACCGGCCTGGGCCAACCACGACACCCTGACCCAAGCCGTCCGACACGCGGCCAGAGCCGTCAGCGTCCCGGTCCCCGCGCTGCGCGGTGAGCCCTCCCGGACCCTGCGCTGGGGCACCCAGCTCGATATCCGGCCCATCACCACGCACGGAGACCTGACAGACCAAGCCGTCGCGGGCTACATCGCCAAGTACGCCACCAAAGCCGCCGAATGCGTCGGCACCGTCGACCGGCGCATCACCTCCCCCGACGAGCTGACCAGCCTGCGCCTCCGCGAACACCCCCGACGCCTCATCGCCGAATGCTTCCGCCTGGCCCAACTCGACCGCCTCAACGAACTACGCCTCGCCCAATGGGCCCACATGCTCGGCTTCCGCGGCCACTTCTCCACCAAATCACGCCGCTACTCCACCACCCTCGGCGCACTACGAGCCGCCCGTACCGACCACATGCGCGACGAGGAGATCACCACCGGACGGCTACCCCTGTTCGACGAGGACACGGTCCTCGTCGTGGCGCACTGGGAGTACGCCGGTAAGGGCCTGACTGAGGGGGAACAGGTCCTCGCTTCGTACCTGACCGGACGGCCTGAGCCTGCTACGTCGGCATTCGTGGAGGTTGGCCCGTGAACCGCCGGGACGAACTCATGCCCTTGCCTCAGGTGCTTGAAGAGCTGGGCGGTATCTCTCGCCGGACGTTCTACCGCTGGCGTGAGCTGGGCCGCGCACCCGTCTGCGTGAAGCTGCCGAATGGTGATCTGTTGGTCCGGCGCAGCGACTTCACGGTGTGGCTTGAGTCCCGGCGGGAGGCCGCGTGAACTCCAGCTATGACGTGAAGTTCTTCGAGATCTACCGGAACCAGTCGAGTAAGACGCCGTCCTACGTCGCGCGCTGGTCGGTCGCCGGCCGCCGGACGTCGAAGACGTTCCGGACCAAGGAACTCGCCAACAGTCACATGCGTGACCTTCGGCTGGCTGCGAAGAATGGCGAGGCGTTCGATATCGACACTGGGCTACCCGAGTCGATGCTGGCACGTGAGCCGAACCAGAGCGGCCCTACCTTCCTGATCTTCGCGCAGCGGTTCATAGCCCAGCGATGGAAGACATCAGCGGCCCGAACGAGGGAGACGGACGTCTATGCCCTGTTGGCCTTGGTTCCGGCCCTGGTGAAGGACCTGCCCGGCCGACCTGATGTCGATGACATGCGCAGAGTCCTCCGGGAGTACTACCTGCTTCCGGACGAGCGGCGTGGAGAGCTGCGGGCCGCGCAAGCCCCGGTTCTACGCTGGCTCGAAACGGCGTCGCTGCCTCTGGCTGACCTCGAACAGGCGCGCGTGATCCGGCTCGGCCTCGATGCGATCTCCGTTACCTTCAAGAGGGAGAGGGCGGCGGCGAACACGGTCCTACGTAAGCGAGAGGTCTTTCACCATCTCCTCGAACTGGCCGTGGAAGAGAAGATGTTCGGCGTCAATCCGCTTGACGGCGTCAAGTGGACGCCTCCGGAAGCGGTGGACGCGGTTGACCCCCGGACGGTGGTCAACCCTCATCAGGCTCGGGCACTGCTCGATGCCGCGCCTCGTGTCGGCCGGACGCGCGGGGCTCGGATGCGGGCGATGTACGCGTGCATGTACTACGCCGCACTTCGTCCGGAAGAGGCCGCGGGCCTCAAGCGAGCGAACTGCGACCTGCCGCGGGAGGGATGGGGGCTGCTCACCTTGGAGGCGGCACGGCCTTTCGCCAACAAGCGCTATACCGACTCGGGCGCGGCGCACGACGATCGCGGTCTGAAGCACCGGGCGGACAAGGACACGCGGCCGGTGCCGATTCCTCCGGCTCTGGTGAAGATCCTGCGCGAGCACCTCGAAGAGTTCGGCGTGGCCAGCGACGGCAGGCTGTTCGCCACGAGCAAGGGCGGCCTCTACACCAACTCGGCGATCTCCCGCGTGTGGAAGTCGGTACGCAAGCAGGCCTTCACCCCTGAGCAGGTACTCTCTTCTTTGGCGGCTACGCCGTACGACCTTCGACACGCGGCCGTCTCCCTCTGGCTCGCCTCCGGCGTCGCCCCTACTGAGGTCGCCAAGCGGGCGGGCCACAGCGTAGAGGTCCTACAACGCGTGTACGCGAAGGTGATCGACGGACAGAGGGAACTAGCGAACTCCAAGATCCTGAACGCTCTGAACGAGTGATCGCGAGCGGTTGCGGAATGGCCTCGGGTTTACCCCCGGGGCCATTCGCATTTCTGGGCTGACCTGGCGAAACGTCTCCAAGATCATTGCACGTATATTGCACGGGTGCTGACATACGACTGCCTACGGCTGCATGTCGCTGCTCTCGCCTGTCTCTGTCCTGTCGCCTATTCCTGGCAATAGGCGCAGGTCAGGCAGTGAATCGCAAGGTCAACTCGGTGCCCCCGGCAGGATTCGAACCTGCGGCACCCGCTTTAGGAGAGCGATGGTCACACGGCATGCAGATATGTCATGAGCTGCGAGAACGCCCGACCCATACCACACCTTGAACAACATCGTCCCGCGCATGTCCCGCACCGTGAGGCACGGTCGCCACGTTACTCGGTGCAAGCAGTCCCCAGACCAGGGCCGCTAGGTCCGAGCACCGGAGTCCGCGCGGCAACCGATCACCACCACTCCATGAGGCAGTGATCAACGGGCCGGATTCAACGCCCGGAAAAGGTCTTCGTGGAGACGTTCCTTTAAGGAGACGGGGTCGTCGGTCTGCTCGTGCGCAATGCGAATCGTTCGAACCCCACAGCGGTTCCAATGCCGGTCGCGGTCCTCGTCGTCTGCCTTGCGGGTACGGCCGTAATGGTGCGGGCCGTCGACTTCGATGACGACGGCGCGGCCGTTGCCGAGAACCGTGAAATCAGGGCTGCGTACACCCGCGTCACGAAGCTTGGCGGAGGCAAGTGGCAGGATGGCGATCGAGCTCCGCGGAGGACTGTCCCGTTGAATCGCGCAGAGGACCTTGTAGACGACAAGTTCGGCCCGGCTGCCAAAAACCAGGTTGTCCAGTGTTGGGTATCCCTCGCCAACTGCTCTCTCGCGTCGCGCCTGATTGTTGGCAGTAGGCGTGGCGGCTACTTGCCGCCAGTTTTCTGACACCGGAGGAAGCGGGAGAAGGGCGGCCTCGACCACCAGGGAAAAGACATCGGCGCGTTCCAGTCGCTCAAGCACGGTGCCTAGGTGCTGCCAGATCAGATCCCGCACTGCCGGGGTGAACTCAGGGACGAGAACGGGGTCTACGGTGAGTACAGCCTGGTAGCTGGCGTCCCTCCAGTTGTCGCCGGGGATCGGATGGAAGAAGCCACCGTCACGGCGCAGGGTGAGAGTCGCGTCGCAAAGCAGATCGCGGGCCAGTCCGTGACCGTCCGCATCGAGAAGATGATGCGCTTGACCGAGAACGAGATCGAGTTTGCTGGCGTCATCATCCCGGAGTGGCAAAGGGATTACTGGGCTAGCAGGCTTGCCTGTCGCGACTGGAGCGTAGATCGGCCGACCCGACAAGAACTCATGAGCCCGTAGGACCCAGCCATCTGGAATGAGAAGCCGGTTCAGCTCGTCGACCTGCCGGGCGGCCCGGTCCACATCAGGTTGCACCTCGGGATGAACTACCCGTGCCAGGAAGGCTAGGAGGACCTCGTCAGGGCCGTCGAGAAGCTGGAACCGCGAGTCTTCGAAGATCCATTCGTCCTCCCAGTCAAGATTGTTCATCCGATGCTGGATGATGTCGCGGCGCGCTGTCGCGTATCGAGAATCGTTTGAGGGCAACGCGTCCAGGTCGTAGAGACTGTCCAGGAAGGCGATCTCATCGAGACGCCCCCACCATGCGCCGTCCATGCCATGTAGGTAGTCAAAGACGTCGCGTCGAGTCACCCCTGTGATCCTGGTCTGATGGTCATGGGCAGACGGAGTGGAAGGCTGTGCCATGCATCTATGATGGACTTGCATTAGCCCGTCTATCGACCGGTTCTCTGTGACACCTGTGCGGGCTAGTTGTGGGCCTCGGTGTGGTCGGTGGCGGTGTCGGATCCGGTAGCTCCTCGGCGAAACACGAGGGCCTGCGGCTCGCCGGCCCCGCCGGGCTTATCCTCAGCGACCGGTGGGTAGAGGCGGGAAACTACGCGATGGGAGGTCTCCATCAGCGGAAGAGCCGCTGCGTAGGTCAGGTACAGGACTGCGGACGGGTGTGAGAGACTGTTCCGCAATTCACGGCCATAATCGATCAAGTCGCGATCGGCTTCGTCGGGCTCACGGTTGAGTAGTCCAAGAGAGACGGCTCGTTGGAAGAGATTGTTCCAAGCAAGTGGTGCGCCTCGCCTATCAACGCCGGACGCTCCGCTGTCCACGATCCTCTGCCGTAATGCAGCCTCGACAGCATGAAGCGATGAGAGCACGCCGTCACTTAGAAGTTCGCGCCCAACCAAGCTGCAGAGGACGGCGATACGGCTCTTACGGAGCAAGTTACTAATGTTTCCTGGGGTTGTCGGGGTAACTACCCACGTAGCAATCACGTCTTGGAGTACAATTTGGGTGATGTGCCGAGGTAAGCCTGCGTTGTCGAGGCCATAGCACATGCCAGATGTCTCAGGGTCTCTGGGGAAGACAACAAAGCTGTTCACCCACCCAGTATGGGGTCGTAGTGGCCGTCAGTTATCCGCTTCCTGAGTCTCTCCGGGGCCAAGAGCGTTGTGCACATCGCAAAGCGGTTGTACGGAACCTCGCCTTTCGTGGTTTATTTCTCTACATCTGACTGTCTGATTGCAAACGGGAGCCAGTCACGACGTAGAGGGCTCCGCACCCTGCTTGCTAGGTGGTTACGGCTCGGCCGTGGGTGTCTGTGTGAGGTGGTGTTGCTGTACTTCACTGCTGTACACAGCAGTTCGCTATCGCTTCTGGACACGGTACCGCTGCAGTAGTGCGGCGATTTTGTCGCTGTTCTTCTCGCCGTTCAACTCGTTCAGAAGGTCGTCGGGGCATGGCTCGTAGAGGTCACCCCACCAGCGACGGGCCTTGTTGTCCCAGATCCGGTAGCCGCCGGGCACGCCTCTGACGACGTATCGCCTCTTGCTCACACGCACGGCCCTATCGGAACGTTTGGCCTGTAAGCCGGGTTCTAATTCCGTGCGGACAGTGGCTGCCGCCATCTGTGGATGCGATGTGCCCCCACCCTCTGACACGGCGTCACTGCTGTGATTACGGACTAGCCGACTAATCTATTGCACGACTGATGCCCAACACGAGAGCACTCCCTAGTTATAAGTCCGAACGCCCACGCACCTTAGCGTTATATTCATCCCTAAGTGTTGCATAGCGCATGTACGCTTCATTAAGTCGGACTTCAATCTGCTCCAACTCAAAGCTTTCTGCGCCGAATTCCGCCTCCGCCTTGTCGTACTCTTCCTGCACCTTGGCGTGCTCTTCGCGCGCTCTCTCCTTTTCCTCCTTAAGGGATTTCATTTCCTGGCTGCGGGCAAGAGCCTCAGCTAGTGCTGATGTAGATACGCCCTTCACATCGGCAAGATCAGTCAGTAGCCGATTCCGTAAATGGCCGCTAATGTGCTCGTAGTCCAACCAGTTTCGCGGTTCCAACTGTCGGCTGGCATGTAACGCAACCTCCCAAGAGGCGCCATGTAACCGCATCAAATCGACAGCGGTTCCATGACCCATAAGGCGCTCACGCTGACGGACGGCCTGCCAGAACGCGGACTCAACAGCACGCGCCCATCGCTCGTTTGCCTTGCGCTGCATAAAGTCGGAAAAGCCCATATGGCCCCACCTGCCCGAGTCGAAGTCCTTAGAGCATACCGATGAGGGTAAGCATCACCTAGACCTACTGGAGGAGACTTCGCCATGAAGTGCAGTCTTCCTGTGAACCATATTTCGCCACATAACGGGCAAACTGGACATTGGTCCAGGTGTGTGAGCTAGTCGCGAGAGCAGAACGACCGCTATGAAGAAAGCGCCGTTTTTCTCCCTGCCCCCGATAGCTGCCAACTCCGGGACTACCGCCCGGGTTCTGTCAACTGCGGCTTGGCGTGCTCCATGCTCCCGGTGACCTTCCAGCGTGACTGGTTCCCTACGGACACAGCCGAAGTTGACAGGTTCCGGGTGCTCCGGACAATCGTGCAGCGGGGGCAGGCTCACGTGCACCCTTGCATCCCCGGTTTGATGCTGGCCGCATCGCTCATCGGAAGCCAGACAAGTCGCGGGGGAGTCATGGCAGGAGACAGGGCTCGTCTTCACCACCGCGAGTGGACGGCCGGTCGAACCGCCGAACTTCCGTCGCAGCTTCGCCGGCGCCTGTGACAAGGCCAAGGTTCGCAGGGTCCACGTGCAGCAGCTCAGGTGGACATGCGGCAAGGCGAGACACTGCTCTCCTAAAGCAGTAGTGTCCCCGGCAGGATTCGAACCTGCGGCACCCTGAGACGTCCCTTTGGGTATCATCCTAACTTTTGATCATTCCGCACATGCTACGCGCCCTGGTCTCGGTGCCTAGTTACCCTGGCGGACTGCTAGCAGCGCTTGGCCGGCTACCGGGCACTGAGGACGCGGTTTTAATCGGGTCTATCGTAGACGGGGAGGGTGTAGCCTTTGCGTAACGACTCGGCGCATCTGATGCCGATAGACATCGCAACGCATCGACATGACTACGCGGACAAGCCAAGACTCGAACTGATCATCACTGAACTGCTGACTTCACTTTTTAACTGATCACGTAGCTAACGAAGACACGACTACGCCGCTTAGCGAACTCAAGATCACAGGATTCAGCGAACTCAGGATCACAGATCAAACGAGTAGTTCCGTCTCCACGCCCGTGGGCGGCGGTTGGTCATGAGGGACGTCAGGGGCAAGCAGAACCCCTGAGGTGACCCTCGATCGGTGCAAGGACCTTCGATGTCGACTTTCCCCCAGTGGCTGCGTGTGATCGTCGCGGCCCTGATCGCGCTACCTCTTCTGGTGGTGGTGTTAGCGTTCGTTCCAGCCCTGGCCCTGTCCGTCGCACTCCCCAAGGAGCGGCGAGACTGGCTGCTTGAGGTGCTTGACCGATTCGTGGAGTGGGTCAAGGCGATCTTTTCGGGCAGCGCCAAGGCTGAGAACGAAGACGCCTGAGGGAGTGAGCCCCGCAGGTGGCGAGCTTGCGGGGCTCACGCAACGATGCGTGACTGATTGGGCGGCTCGAATTCTACGGATTAAAAGTCGTCCGCGGATAATCCACCGATGTCTACGAATGTAACTGAATCCTGCTCAGAGCGCATCCGTTCGTGATCGCCATCTATCGGAGGGCTACCAGTATCTAGGGATGCTGTTAGCGTCCGTGTTGGCAAGACCAGGGGCTTCTACTGCCAAGCGGCAAACCCGCGCTGTGCAGGTGCTATAAATTGTGCTTCGGATCTCAGGGAGGCAGGCACGTCCGCCTCTCTCCCGACGGACTCGATGCGCTGACCTCAGTTGGCTCCGCACCAAGCGCCAACCTTAGGTGCGGACCGCGGAATCGCGTATAGGCCCTGATCGGCGGGTCCAGGCCGCCGGACACGTCATGACTTGCGGTTGACAACGCCGCCGCAAGCAGAGCAGATGATTAATTGAAACGCTTTGTCACTTCCATTATTCGGGTTAGCTCAGTAACTTCTACCGTTTCATCAACCTCTCTAATGTAGAGCTTGCCGCCAATAGTAGAAGGCTCTCGTTGAGGTGGGACGCGGATCACGATTACTCCGAGGCCATAATAATCAGAATATGCAAGGCTGGAGAGTACGCCATCCTTCAATGCTTGCGGAAGGCTAGACGAACGAATAGCATTCTTCCATCGTGCAACATAATTTTCTGGGAGTTCTTTCAATATTGTTGCCTCTCTCCGTATACCAACGACGTATCGCCGACCCACCTTCCGTGGCTCGATACCGTCCAGGTCGCGAACACGGTCTGCATGCGCTTCTCGATCTGCTACTCCGATCAGGACAGTACCCGCACGACCCTTACCGTTATTGGCGATGGCGCTGATCGTTCTGATAACTGCTTCGAGGGTATCCGAATCAATCTTTCGACTACCTTCCAATCGCAGTATACCCTGCTTCAACTCGTAGTGAGGCGCCTCAATTTCGGATCGGCGAATAATGGCGTCGATATCTGTCACGGTGTGATCGTCGTATAGTTCGCGAGCCTCACTCTCCACGAAGTATGGGCCAATCAAGCCCTTAATAGTGTTAATGTTCTTCCGGCGCTGTTCGGGAGAAGTAGAACCTCTGCTAGTGTCGATACGCTTATCGAGTGCACTGAGCGCGGTCTTGATCGAAGCATAATCAGCGATTTTTTTGTTTTCTCCTATGAGAAGCTCATGAAACGCTATGGCCAGAACTGCGAATAGCGCCGGGAAAGGATTGGTCGTCCTTTTGGAGAAAAGGATATTTCGCAACTTGCTGCTACTGCCGTCAGCGCATACAGAACGGATTTCGTCCAGGCATAGCTTTACCTCCGCTGAGCACCTTTCTGCCCCATAAGAGTCGAGTGCCGTAATTATCCGCTGATTCTCCGGAGAAGCGGTTTCATAGATCTGATCCAATGCGTCTTTGGAGCGCTCAAGAAGCTGTCCCCCGACGATAGATCCGCATATGTCGGCGATACACTGTTCATCCATCGAGTCGCGCAGGTCGGTGGACCTGAGAATGCCATGCTCGACCCAAAAAACCTGATCTGCCTCAACTTCGTAGCCATGCTTTGTCTTAGGTAGATCGATACTGATCGACGGCATCTTTTCCAGAGTTAGAATATCGTTTGAAGCATCTCCGCGGATGTCGCAAGACAAAAGGCGGACAAGGGTAGAGAATTCATCTTGAACCCCTGCCTGTCTGCGTTCCTGCTCGCTTAGCCTATGGCCATATGTATTAATTCGCGAGAATACATCATCAATTTCATCATCACTCGCTCCCCGCATGACATAGATGGCGGTGGAGTAGTCAAGAAATGCACCCACCTCACTAGCCGACAAGACCTTGCCCGCAGTTATCGAAAAGATCTCGGAAGAGGCTCGATTCTTCGCCGTGACGAATTGAGCAACATCGAAATATTCGCCACCTTTAGTGGCGAACGCGGTTTCGATGAATGAGACTATTGTATGCAGACGCTGAAGGCCGTCGATCACTTCATAGGTACCATGTTCCCGCTCGGCCAGTAAAATTGCGGGAATTGGGTATTTTTTCAGGAGGGACTCGATGAGTTTCTGCTTCTCCTCAAGGGTCCATACCAGCTTTCGCTGATATCGGCGATTGATCAGCAGTTTTTGTTCGCTGTACCACCCATAGATGGATTGAATCGACTTTGGTTGTGAATCGAAGTCGGCCATGAGGCAAGTCTGCCACGTTAGCGGCGAGGTTGCACGGATGATTTCTAGACTTGGAGCCACGTCTGTCCGTCTTCCCATGCGTATTGAGCGTGCAGACGGTGCTTGCCGCGACTGGCCGAAGAGTCGCAGCAGGAGAACCACTGTGAGCGGTTGTCATGGTCTCAATTGGTGACGTCTGCCGGCCTCTCGGGCGCGCGGGGTGGTGCGTGCCCGGACCGGCCGGAGAGCCGCAGTCGGGCACGCAGACCGGCCAGCGCGCCGGCGGACCGCGCAGCGGGCCGCCCTTGATAGACGTACAGATAAGTTACTTTTGGATCTTGGTCATGCGTTCTGGATCGCTCGACTGGGTGAGTGGTGTGGCGCTGGCCCAGGTGTGCTCGATGCTGGTCAGGTAGGTCGTGGCGGTGCTGGTGTCGTCTTGGGTGTGGAGGTGCATGACGGGGGCTTGGGCGGCGGGGGTGGCGTAGGCGTGGAGGTTGACGAGGATGTGGTCGTCGGCGCGGTAGATGGAGTTGTAGAGGGTGGTGCGGTGGAGGCGGATCTCGATGCCGTCGGCGTGTTGGAGTGGTTGGTAGAGCTTGATGGCGTTGTTGATGCGGGCGGTCATGAGGTCGGGGCCGATGCCTTCGTCGGTGCCGCGGGCGGCGACGTGGGGGCTAGTGGGGTCGCCGAGCATGATGCGGACTTGTGCGCCGGCTTTTGCTCGTTGGGTGATGAGGTGGAGGATGCCGGTGTTTTCGGCGAGGAAGAGGCCGCTGTAGACGAGGATGTCGATGTGGTGGGTGGCGTTGGCGAAGAGTTGGTGCCAGAGGGGTTGGGGGACGGTCCAGCGGTGGGGGTAGATGGCTTTGATGTCGGGGCCGATGGGGCGGTGGGGTTGGGTGGCTTCGGGCCATAGGTCGGTTTCGTTGGTGTTGAGGAGGTCGGCTACGGCCCAGCGGTGGCGGGGGTGGGGGATTCGGCCTTTTAGCCAGCGGTCGACGGTTTTGGGGTCTACGGCCAGGTGGGTGGCGAGGTCGATGGTGCGCATGCGGGCTTGGGCTAGGGCGTGGCGGAGGTTGTCGTTCATGCGGGTTCCCTCCTTGGCGGATGTACCGGCACGGCGAAGCTAACACAGGACGTCCCTAGACGTCCCTAGGAGTGGTGGAGAGGTTCTGCGGCTCAGAGCAGGCTCGTTGGCACCGAGCGTTACCGGCTGGACGGTGCGCTAGAGCGGAAGGGGTGTCCGATGGGCAAGGTCGATGAGCACGAGCGGTCGGCGATGGATCGGCTGTTGCTGGGGCTGCGGGATCGGCTGGCGGGGCGGGGGGTGGAGGCGCATCACCTGTCCGATCAGGATGACCGGCCGTGTTTGGAGGTGTTCGACGGTCGGCTTCGGTCGCGGCGGGTGTATGTGCACCTGGTGTTCCTGTGGTTCATCTGGGGTGGTCGCAACGATGAGCGCACCTCGTGTCACCAGCTCGACGAGGCGGCGGAGGTGATCGCGGGGGTGGCGCTGGCGGGGTGGCCGCAACAGGAGTTGGAGGACGTTCGGGTCGCGGAGCTTCACAAGATCCTTGACTCGTACAAGTCGTGAGCGGCTTACCGGGCCAGGGAGCGGAGATGGGTGGGACGGTGGGTAGGTGGCTGACCGGGTGGCGGGTGTATTCCCAGGTCGCTGATCGGGTGCGGGAGCGGATCACGGTGGGGGTGTATCCGGCGGGTGCCTACCTGCCGTCTGAGACGGCGCTGGGTGTGGAGTTCGGGGTGGCGCGGAACACGGTGCGTCGGGCTCTGCGGGTTCTGGTGGAGGAGGGGATCGTGGTGACGGTTCCTTCCAAAGGTCGGCTGGTGTTGCGGGAGGAGGTTCGTCATGTGGATCGGGAGTATCTGTATCAGTCGATCGCTGCCGAGTTGCGGGGGCGGATCGCCTCGGGGGAGTTGCCGCCGGCGGGGAAGGTGCCTAGTGAGCGGGATCTGCGGCGGCACTTTGCGGCCTCGCGGACGACGGTGCGTCAGGCGCTCGGCCTGTTGGAGGGGGAGGGGCTGATCGTCGCGGTGCACGGGAAGGGGCGGTTCGTCCGGCCGGATCAGGAGAGACGTATCGAGACGTCTCAAGACGTCTAGGTCGGTTGCCTGGATCAAGGGTGAGGGGGCCTGCGATGGTGAGGGCATGAAGGACATCAACGTCGCTTGGGCTCGTGAGCTGGCACGTAAGACGCTTCAGGACGCGTTGCCGCGTCGGTGGGAGCACTCGCTTGGGGTCGGGCGGCGGGCTGAACAGCTCGCCCCGATCCTGGGTAAGGACGCGGAGCTTCTGGCCATGTCGGCTTATCTGCATGACATCGGGTACGCGCCGGATCTGGTGGATGTCGGGTTTCATCCGATTGACGGGGCGCGGTATCTGCGGGACGTGCACGGGGCCGATGAGTTGCTGTGCAAGCTGGTCGCGCATCACACCTGCGCGGAGATCGAGGCCGGTGACCGGGGGCTGCTGGACGTCTTGGAGGGTGAGTTCCCCAAGCGGCGGGCTGACCTGGTGCAGGCGCTGACGTACTGCGACATGACGACCAGTCCGGATGGGGTGCCGGTGGAGGCGATTGACCGGCTGGCGGAGATCCGGGAGCGCTACGGGCTGGACGACTTGGTCACGGCCACGATCGCCAAGGCGACGCCGTGCATCATGTCGGCGGTGCGGGCCATTGAGCAGCGGATGGTGTCAGCCGATGTACGGCCGGGTTTGACCGCTGAGGTAGTGGCCGATGCGCAGCCGCATCGAACGATCCATCGGGTAGCCCGCGGCTTCGTCCCGGCTTACCCAGCGCACCTCGCGTGACTCGTCGCTTGGGGTCGGCTCGCCGCTGACGGCTTTGGCGGTGAGGACGATGGAGAACTCTTGCCGGGCTTCGCCGTTGCTGGTGTAGAGGATCACATGCTTGGGGTCGCTGTAGGTGCCGACGATGCCGGTGATCTCGCAGTCGATGCCGGTTTCCTCGCGGGTCTCGCGGATGGCGGCCTGGGGGATGGACTCGCCGAGATCGATGGCTCCGCCGGGGACGGCCCAGTTGTCGTTGTCGCTGCGGCGGATGAGCAGGATGTCGCCGGACCGGTTGGTGACCACGACGTTGACTGAGGGGACCAGGCTGTTGGCCTTGGGGGCCTGGGGGTCGTCGTAGTAGTCGATGCGGCGGGCCATGGCTCAGGACTCTACCGGGGTGGCCTCGTCCCAGACTTTCTCGAAGCTGGCGGCGTAGGTGGATACCATGTCGCCGCCGATGACCTTCTTCAGGTGCAGGACCGGGGCGTTGGCGGCGGGCTGGCCGTAGACGTGCGGGTTGATGAGGAATTGGTCGTCGGCGCGGTAGATGGAGTTGTACAAGGTGGTGCCGTGCCGGCGGATCTCCACGCCGTCGATGCCGCGGATCGGCTGGTACAGCACCAGCGCGTTGCGGGCTTTGGCGGCCATCGCCTCGCCGATGCCCTCGTCGGCGCCGCGCTGGGCCACCTGGGGTGAGGTGGGGTCGCCGAGAAGGATGCGGACCCGGACTCCGGCGGCGGCCTTGTCGCCGAGAAGTTTGACCATGCCGGGGTCGTCGGCGATGAACATGCCGCTGTAGATGAGCAGGCCGATGTCTTGTTTGGCTTCTCCGAAGAAGCGTCCCCAGATGTCCCGTGGGACGGACCAGCGGTGCGGGTAGACGTGGATGATCTCGCCTTCGCCGGCTGCGGTCACCTGCTCGGGGCTGAGGGCGTCGGGCCATAGGTAGGCCTCGTCGACCTGGAGGAAGGTGGCGATGACGTAGCGGTGTTTGCGGTAGGGGCGGCGGGCCTGGGTGATCCAGCGTTCGACGGTCTTGGGGTCCACGGCGGTGGCGGCGGCGAGGTCGTTGATCGATACGCCGCGTTCCAGCAGTGTCGCTCGTAACCGCTCGTTGGCCATCGCACCTGCCCGCTAGGACGTCCAGGGACGTCAAAACCCTAGTCGGGACGTCTTGCACACGTCCAGTCGTGTAGTGATCTCGTCCCTACGCTGCGTCGCATCCTCTAACTCGCACCACGAAATGTCCGTGACGAGAGAGGAGAAAACGCAGATGACACACGAGATTCCCCCGCTGGATGAAACCCCGCCGTGCCTGTGCGGGGCCCGGATGCCTGAGGGGGCCGGGGCCTGCCGTAAGTGCACCGCCGTGCTGCGCTGGCAGCGTCGTCAGGTCAAGCGGCGCAAGGGCCGTGGCGGGAGCACGCGGCCGGCCGGTCGTCCCCGTCGTCCCGGTGACAGCGGGCCCGGTGCGGCGGCGGTCATTCTGACCGTGACGCTCGTCGGCCTGGTGGCCTCGGCTTCGCGGTACGCCGGGGTGGTCTGGTCATGAGCACGCTGTTCCCGCTGGTGGTCATCGTGCTCGGGGTCGCGGGGATCGTCGGGTTCCTGGTCGTGCTGGCCGGGGTTCGTCAGGAGGAACGGCGGATGAGCCTGCCGGTCGCGCCGCAGTCGCACTCGGCGGCGTTCGCCCGGCGCGTCATCGGTGTGCATGTCCGCGACACCCGGCCCGGAAGGGACGACGCCGGCGGCGGGACGGTCAGGTTCGCGGTGAGCGGCGGGGCCGGCCGGGTTGCTGTGACAGCGTCGCCTCGACCCGTTCGAGGCGTTCGGTGAGGTCTTTGATGGTCGCGCGGATGTCGGCCAGGTCCTCGGCGGTCGCGGCAGGGGTTCCGGCGGTGGCGGTCTCGCGGACGTACACGCCTTTGCCTTGCTGGCCGATGACCAGGCCTTCGTTCCGCAGGATGCCGACGGCCATCTTCACCACCGACAGCGAGGCGTCGTAGTCCTCGGCGAGCCGGGTCGTCGACGGCAACGGGTCCCCTGGGGCCAGGGTTCCGCGGCGGATCTGCTCGCGCAGCTCGTCGGCTATCTGGAGGTAGCCGGGGCGGCCGGTCTTCTTGACCATTCCCCAAGTTGAGCACACCAGGTCCAACCAAGCCAACCACGCTGTCATTGACAGCCGGGCCAACTAGGTTAACTATGTTGGCTTAGACAGATAGGAGGTATGTGCAATGCGCAACATCCCGATCCCCGTCGACACCGGACGCCTGAGCTTCACCTGCGTCAAGGCGCCTCGGCCCCGCCTGGTCAACACCGACACCGGCGAGATCAAGAAAGACAAGGACGGCCAGATCGTCCAAGAGGTCGTCCTGCTGGTGGAGGACGAGACCGGCCGTATCGAGCTGGTCAAGGTCGGGCTGTCCGGCGACTCCCCGATCGCCCCCGGCGACGAGGTGATCCCGGTCGGCCTGGTCGGCTACGTCTGGGAGATGGGCCAGCGGTGGGGCATCTCCTACCGCGCCACGTCCTTCACCCTCACCGGGGCGGGTGCCCGTGCCTGACCCGCTGAACATGCTGTTCGGGACGCTGGCCTACCTCGCCGCTCTGCTCACGGCTCTGTGGACGTGGCGGCACTGGCACTACCGGTCCTACTGGCTGCTCCTCGGCGGCGTCGTCACCGTGATCCGCGTGCGGCTCACCTGGCGCAAGGTCGCGCTCGGGTGCGGGTTGACCAAGAAACAACACCGCTGGTGGTTCACCGTCGTCCCGCGCGCCGTCGCCTCCACCGGCATCGTCAAAGTGCGGCGTCGTTTCCAACGGGTCGCCGTGGACGTCAAGCCGTGGATGTGGGTGCCTCGGCCCACCCGGCACGGCTGGCGCGTCACCGTCCGGCTGTTAGAGGGCCAGGTCCCCGCCGACTACGCCGATGCCGCCGAACGGCTGGCGCACGCCTGGGGGGTCCACGCGGTCCGGGTCTTCTCCCCGCGGCGGGGACGGGTCGTGCTGGCCGTGACGATACGTGACCCGCTGATCCGCCTGGACCGTGTGCCTGCCTCCGGTGAGCTGTTGAAAGTCGTCGTCGGCGCGCTGGAAAACGGCCGTCCGTGGGTCATCGACTTCCGAACCGTTCCGCACTGGCTCAACGCCGGCGCCACCCAATCGGGTAAGTCCAACCTCGCGAACATCCTGCTCGTCGGACTGGCGTCGCAACCGGTCGCCCTGGTCGGCTTCGACCTCAAAGGCGGAGTCGAGTTCACCCCATACGGGCCGCGGCTGTCGGCACTGGCCACCGACCGCGCCGAGTCGCTCGCGCTGCTGGATGACCTGATCGCGATGATGCTGGACCGGATGGGCCTGTGCCGCGCGGCCGGTGCACGCAACATCTGGCAGCTCCCCGCGGGCCTTCGGCCGGTGCCGGTGGTGGTGCTCGTCGACGAGGTCGCCGAACTGTACTTGATGGCCGACAAGTCCGAGAAAGACGACGTCGCCAGAACCTCCACGGCCCTGCTCCGAATTGCGCAACTCGGCCGCGCGTTCGGCATCTACCTGTTCGTGTGCGGGCAGCGCATCGGGTCCGATCTCGGTCCCGGCGTCACCGCACTGCGCGCTCAGTGCTCGGGACGCATCTGCCACCGGGTCAACGACCCCGAAACCGCCACCATGACCCTCGGCGACCTCGACCCGGCCGCGCTGGTGTCGGCCCGCGCCATCCCCGCCGACACACCAGGCGTGGCCATCGTCGCCTCCCAAGACGGCCAGTGGTACCGCGCCAGGTCCTTCCACGTGGCAGAGCACATCGCCGAACAGGCCGCACGTACCCACGCTCATCTCACCCCGTCCTGGGATGAGCTCACCGCTCCGCAGCACCCCGCAGAGGTCACCACGCCTGACCTCGCCGCGCTGCTTGACGCCTGACACCTGTAGACCCGTCCGCTGATCAGAAAGGGGGGACACGATGCGACGCTTCGCCGCTTGGCTGGCCGACTCCGGACCGGTCATCATCCTGGCGGCCATCGCCGGCGCCGGATCGTTCACCCACATCCGCGACACCGCCATCGCGCACGGACAACACGGCCCGATGGCCTGGGCCGTAGCCGTCTGCGTCGACCTGACCTGCGTCATGGCCGCACGCGAACGGCAACGCGACAAGAAAACAGGACGTCCCCGGACGGGTTTCGCGTCCTGGCCGACCCTTGTCCTGGCCGGCGGCATCGTCCTGTCCCTGGCGGCCAACCTGCACCAAGCCCAACCCTCGGCCTGGGGCTGGATCGTCGCGGCCACCCCCGCGGGTGCGTTTCTCGTCGCCGTCTCCATGCTCGAACGCCGCTCCACCGGTACGCCACATCCCGCACCGTCCCCGATCCCAACGGCGCTCGTCCCGTCGTCCTCGACCGCTTCGGCCTCCGTCCCGGACGGCCAGGACGGCCAGGACGAGAACCCCGGACCGTCCCTCGAACTCCTCGACTACGCGCGAAAGATCGCCGCCGAGTACCACACCCAGCACAGCAAACCGATCAGCCGCGACGTCCTACGCGCTCGCCTCGGAGTGTCCAACCAACTCGCTTCCGATCTCTTGCGCCATCTGCGCACAGCAACCCAACCCACCTGACGAAAGGAGGACCCACCATGACCCCTGACCGTCCCGCCTGCGTCACCGGCTTGCGGGACCTGGCCGACTTCCTCGACGCCCAGATGAGTGGCATCGGCCTTGATGAGGAGGTGATCATCCGGGCTTACCGCTGCTGCACCTGCAACGGCACCGGCGTCGACAGTCTCGGCGACACCTGCGCCGACTGCCTCGGCACCGGCATCGACAACCACGGGGCATAGCCCCGGCGCCCCCGGCCTGGCCGTACATCCGCCAAGACGCCTGCCAGGTCGGGGGCCATCCCTCCACCCCAACGAGCGAAGGGAGGACACCATCTTGCCCGCACCCACCACCGATCCGCACGCGATCACGGCACTGATCGCACGACTCAACAGCCCCGACTACCAACGCCTGGCCACCCAGCTCCACCGAACCGGCGGATGCCGCAACCCCATCAACGTCCGCGGCACCGTCATCCACGTCGACCTCGCGACCAGCCGGCGCCTGCACACCTACACCACCCACACCGAACCCGGCGGCATTCTGCGCCTGCCCTGCAAGACCCGGCGCGCGACCCGCTGTCCCGCCTGCGCCAAGACCTACCGCGCCGACACCTACCAACTCATCCGCGCTGGCCTCATCGGCGGAAAAGGTATCCCCGTCTCGGTCAGCACTCACCCGACCCTGTTCGTCACCCTCACCGCCCCATCCTTCGGCCCCGTGCACTCCAGCCGACAGCACGGAGGCAAGACCCGGCCCTGCCACCCTCGACGCGAGGCCAAGCCCTGCCCGCATGGTCGCGTCCTGTCCTGTGCTACTCGGCACGCCGTTGACGAACAGGTCCTCGGCGAACCGCTATGCCCGGACTGCTTCGACTACTCCGGCGCGGTCTTGTTCAACGCTGCCGCGTCCCTATTGTGGGCCCGTTTCACCGATGCTCTACGCCGCAGACTCGCCGCGGCAGGAGGTCTCGCGCTGCGTGACCTTCGCAACCACCTGGTCCTGTCCTTCGCCAAAGTCGCCGAGTATCAACGCCGCGGCGTCGTCCACCTGCACGCCGTCATCCGCCTCGACGGACCGGACGGACCTTCCTCCTCGCCTCCGGCATGGGCCACCGCCGACACCCTCACAACGGCAGTGCAGAGCGCGGTCCCGGCCGTCTCGGTACGCATCTCCATCACACCAGGCGAACCGGTGCGGGTCCTGCGCTGGGGCAGGCAGCTAGACATCCGACCGATCCACACAGACGGCGGCACCCACGAACGCAACATCGCCGCCTACATTGCCAAGTACGCCACCAAAGCCGCCGAGTGCGTCGGCACCCTCGACCGGCGCATCTACCCCCTCGAAGACCTCGACGCACTCGGCCTGCGGAATCACCCTCGACGCCTGATCGCCGAATGCTTCCGCCTCGGCAGTCTTCCCCACCTGGCCGAACTGCGTCTCACCCACTGGGCTCACATGCTCGGCTACCGCGGCCACTTCTCCACCAGAAGCCGCCGCTACTCCCTCACCATCGGGGGCCTTCGAGCTTTACGCGTCCACCACGCACGACAGGAAGACATTGCCACCGGCCGCCTGCCGGTCCTCGGGGAGGACGAGCCGGTCGTCATCGCTCGTTGGACGTACGACGGCCGCGGCCTGCCGACCGGCGAACAGCTCCTCAATGCCGCACTCACCGGCGGCTCCTCCGCTAGCCCGGACGGTGCGCGATGACGCGCCGAGACGAACTGCTGACCTTGCCCGAGGTGCTCGAAGAACTCGGCGGTGTCTCTCGGCGAACCTTCTACCGCTGGCGTGAACTGGGCCGTGCGCCGGTATGCCTCCAGCTCCCGAACGACGAACTTCGCGTGTGGCGCAGTGACCTCCTCGCCTGGCTCGACGCGCTTCGGGAGGCGGCGTGAACACCAGTTATGACGTGAAGTTCTGGGAGGTCCGGCGAAACCAGTCGAGCAAGCGGCCGTCGTATGAGGCTCGCTGGAAGGTCGGCGGTAAGGCGAAGTCCAAGACTCTGCGCACCAAGACGTTAGCTGAGAACTTCCTCTCGGACCTGCGGCAGGCCGCCAAGGTAGGTGAGGCTTTCGACATCGCCAGCGGATTGCCGATGTCGATGCTTGCCGCGGTTCCAGCCGCGGGGCCGTCGGTCCTGGACTTCGGTCGCTCCTACGTGGTCAGTCGGTGGCGTGGTTCGGCGGCTCGCACCCGGGAAACGGATGTGTACGGGCTGCTGTCGTTGATCCCGGCACTTGTCGCGGATCTCCCTGGCCGGCCGGACGATGCGGTCCTGCGATCGCTGCTGCGGGAGTACGTACTGCTGCCGGCTGACCGGTGTCCCGAGGTGCCGCCGCGTCTTCGGCCTGCCTTGACCTGGTTGGAAAAGGCCTCGTTGCCGCTGGCGGACCTCCATGACTCCCGAGTGATTCGGACCGCTCTCGATGCCATCTCGGTGACCTTCGCCGGTAAGGATGCTGCTGCCAACACGGTGCGCCGGAAGCGTGAAGTTCTCCATCATCTATTGGAACTCGCCGTAGAGCAGAAAGAACTCCAGGCCAACCCGCTGCATGCCATCAAGTGGAAGCCGCCAAAGGCGACCGGCACCATCGACCCGCGCACCGTCGTGAATCCGAAACAGGCGCGGGCGCTGCTGGCGGCAGTTCCGACGATCGGCCGTACGAGGGGAAAGCGGCTGCATGGAATGTTCGCCTGCATGTACTACGCGGCTCTGCGGCCGGAAGAGGCTGCCGGACTGCGACGTGAGAACTGTGAACTGCCTGAGGTCGGATGGGGACTGCTGACCGTTGAGAAGGCACGTCCACAGGCCAACAAGAGATGGACCAACTCCGGAGAGACCCACGACACGCGGGGGCTCAAGCATCGCGCCAAGGACGACACCCGGGAGATCCCGATCCCTCCGGCCCTCGTGGCCGTCTTGCGTGCGCACCTCGACCGGTACGGGGTCGCTGATGACGGTCGACTGTTCCGCACGTCCAAAGGCAAGCCGTTCTCGTCCTCGGCGTACTCGGGTGTCTGGCAGCAGGTTCGGCGTGTGACGTTGACCGCGGAACAGGTCGCCTCGCCGCTGGCTGCCCGTCCTTACGATCTTCGGCACGCGGCGGTATCGCTGTGGCTTAACGCCGGGGTGCCGGCCACCGAAGTGGCCAAGCGTGCCGGCCACAGCGTCGACGTTCTGCTACGCGTCTACGCCAAATGCATCGAAGGTCAACAGGAACCGGCGAATCTCAAGATCGGTGACGCCTTGAACGGCTGATCCGCGTCGCTGTGCTACGGACCCCGGGTCATCCCGGGGTCCTTCTGTTTTCCGTGGCTGACCTGGCAGAACGGCTTACGCTCCATCCCGCGTATATCCCGCGACGGGTGACATACGGCTGCACACGACGGCCTACGGCTGCACGCGATCGTAGAGGCATGGGAGGGAAAGCCCTGCTCAGGCAGGGTTTGTGCTGGTCGGTATGTGCCCCCGGCAGGATTCGAACCTGCGGCACCCGCTTTAGGAGAGCGGTGCTCTATCCCCTGAGCTACGGAGGCTGGGTCTGGGGTAAGCGTACCGAAAGGTGAGGGTGGGTGTGGCGTGGTGGGGAGGGGTGGGGGTGTTGGGGAGGGTGGGAGGAGGTAAAGCGGTGGATGGGTTGGGGGTGAGGGGGTGGTTGGGTGGCTAGGGTGCCGGGGCGTGAGAGGGATCAAGGATCGGTGGCGGGGGCGGGTTGCTGTTGTTGTGCTGGGGGTGGTCGTGCCTGCTGGGATGGGGGGTGGGCTGGTGATGGCTGAGGTTCATGGGTACGGGGATGGGGTGGTTGTGGGGGGGTCTATGGAGGGAGGGCAGGAGTCGGGGGTTTTGGGGGTGGAGGGGAGGAAGGTGCCGCGGTTGGAGCGGGTGCGGGTTTGGGGGCGGGTCGAGGGTGGGCTTGAGAGTAGGGGATCGGGGGGTTTGGGTGGGGAGGGTCGCGGTGGTCTTGGGGAGGTGGGGGAGACGGTTGCTGGGGTCGTGGGGTGTGGCGGTGGTAGGGGAGGGAGTTCAGGGCGGTCGGTACGGGAGGGGGGTGGGGTTCGAGGTGCTGTTGAGGGGGGTGGTGAGCGGTCGGAAGGTCGGAGGCGGGAGGCGGGAGGCGGAGGTCTGCGTGGTGGGGGTGGCTTGGGAGGGCGGGTCGGTGGAGGCGACTTGGGAAGGCCGGTCGGTGCAGGTGGCTTGGGAGGGGGGGTTGGTGGGGGTGGCTTGGGAGGGGGGGTTGGTGGGGGTGGCTTGGGGGGTCGGCTGCCTAGGGGGGATGGAGAGGTTTTCTCGGGTGGGGGAGAGAAGGCAGGAGGTGTGGCGGGTGGAGGGGGCGAGGTTGATTGGGGGTCTGATGGGTGGGTGGTGGTTTGGCAGAGTTGGAGGGGTGGTGTTAGTGGGGGGCCGGGAGTTGTACAAGTGCGTGGGGGCTGAGGGAGTTGGAGTGGAGGGGGTGGATGCGGGGTTGGTGGGTGGGGAGGGTCTCGGGGGGTTGTGATGGAGGGCTGGTGGGGTGTGGGGGGGTTCGGGAGGGCTTTGGGGTGGGGGATTTGGGGTGTTAGTTGCATATATCGGGTGGCTGGAGTTGGGGGCGGGGGCTTGCTGGCTGTAGTAACGTGCGTGCCGGGTGCGGGTCAATCTGGGGTAAAGGGAGGGGGCTTACTGTGCCGGCTCCTCGGGCGGTGGGCCTTGTGGCTGTGGTGATGGCGGTGGTTTCGCTGGTCACGGCTGGGGGGGCTGCTGGGGCGGTGCGGGTGGAGGGGTGGGGTTGGGTGGGGGGTGCTGAGAAGACGGTGGATGCGCCGGGGGATCTTACGAAGCTTCGGCGGGAGGCTGAGAAGGCGTCCAAGGGGCTGGCGGAGGCCACCAAGGCGTTGGAGCGGCGGCAGGCTACGCTCGTCAAGGCTGACAAGGAGCTGAAGGGGAAGCTGGCGGAGCTGCAGAAGGCGAATGTCGAGCTGTCCAAGTTGCGGAAGCCGTTGGCTGATCTTGTGCAGTCGCTGTACCAGGCGCCTTCGGGTGGGGATCTGGCGCCGCTGTTCTCGGGGCAGGAAGAGGGCAGTCTTCGTGCGTTGAGCGATATGACGTATCTCGTGTCGGGGCGGGACGAGGTGCTGGAAGACGCGGGGAGGTTGTATCAGGAGCAGCAGAAGCTGGCGGCGCAGGCGCAGGATCTGCGGGCCAACAAGCTGCTGGTCGAGGCGCAGCTCAGCATGGAGATCGATACGTTGCGGAAGCGGTCGGCGAGTGTGGTGAAGACGCTGACGCGGACGCTGGTGAAGCTTGGGGTGAAGGTCAACGCGGGGGGACGTACGGGGGCGGCTTGTGATCCTACGCAGGTCAACGCGGCGGATGAGTTTCCCAATGGGTTGTTGCCGGTGGATGTGCTCTGTCCGTTGCAGCAGCGGGGGGAGCAGTTGCGGGCGGATGCGGCGATCGCGTTCGTGGCGCTCAATGAGGCTTACCGGAAGCAGTTCGGGAGACCGATGTGTGTGACGGACAGTTATCGGAGCCTGGGGGAGCAGCAGGCGGTGTTCTACCGGCGGCCGGGGTTCGCGGCGGTGCCGGGGCGGAGTAACCATGGGTTGGGGCTGGCGGTTGATCTTTGCGGTGGGGTGGACAGGTTCCGGTCGCCGCAGTTCAACTGGCTTGAGGCGAACGGGAAGAGGTTCGGGTGGATTCACCCGGAATGGGCCTACAGCAGTCCGTTCGAGCCTTGGCACTGGGAGTATGACCCGAAGCTTGGGTCGCTGTTGTAGGGGTTCAGCCTGCTCTGCCGTGGATGGTCACGGAGAGGCGAGATGTCGTGGCGGCGTGGGCCAGGGTGGTGGCCTGGTCGGGGGTGGTCACCAGGACGATCAGGGTGCCGGCGTCGGTCAGCTGGTCGGTGGGTGGTTTCGGGGTGGCTATCACTTTCAGTGAGCGGATGACGGTGGGGGACGCTGGGGCAGAGGTGTCGTCCCATTGGGTGGTGGTGCCGATCACGTCCACCGTGTCGCCGGGGTGGAGGAGGGAGGCGGTGGCCGGGTCGTGGATGCGTACGGGAGTCGCGCGCATGCCGGGGCCATAGGCGTCCACGAGGGTGGGGCCGAGGAGGCGGATGTCGGTGATCGGCTCTCCGCGGCGGAGGGGGGCGGCGAGGAGGCGGCCGGTCACGTCGGTGCCGGGGCGGATGGCGCCGTCGGGGATGGTTGTGGTGGGGAGGTTCACGGTGGTGAGGTCGCCGGTTGTCAGGGGGCCGCTGCCGAGGTCGTGGGCTGCGGCGAGGACGGCGGTGGTGGGTTGTGGCCGGACGGCGAGGGTGGCGCACCACAGGGCGGTGGCTGCCAGAAGGGCCGCCAGGAGCCGGCGATGGCGGACGATCAGCCGGAGTGGGGGTGATGTCGGCCGCATCGCCGGCTCCTGAGGATGAGGTGTGGGTGATGGTTGCGGATCAAGGGAGGGTCAGAGGGAGGGGGATGCCGGTGAGGGTCTCGGGGCAGGGGCAGGTGCGGTCGAGGGAGAGGTCGTTCACCACGGAGGCCACGAGGGTGCGCATGCGTTGGCTGTTGGCGGCGAAGAAGGTGAGGACTTCTTCGTGGGTGACGCCTTCGCCGGCTTCCACGCCGGCGTCGTGGTCGGTCACCAGGGCAAGGGGGGTGTAGCAGAGGGCGAGTTCGCGGGCGAGGACGGCTTCTGGGTGGCCGGTCATGCCGATGATGGACCAGCCGTTGGAGCTGAACCATTTCGACTCGGCTCTTGTGGAGAAGCGGGGGCCCTCGATGATGACCAGGGTGCCGCCGTCGACGGCGGGCCAGTCTTCGGCGACGGCTTTCTCGTAGGCGAGAGCGCGGCCTCGGGGGCAGTACGGGTCGGCGAAGGAGACGTGGACGGCGGCGCCGGCCTCGTAGTAGGTCTGCTCTCGGCCGGAGGTGCGGTCGATGAGTTGGTCGGGGATCACCAGGGTGCCGGGGCCGTAGTCGGCGCGGAGAGAACCTACGGCGCTGGGGGCCACCACCTGGCGGACGCCTAGGGAGCGGAGGGCCCATAGGTTGGCGCGGTACGGGATGCGGTGGGGTGGGTAGCGGTGGTCCCGGCCGTGGCGGGGGACGAACGCCACGGAGCGGTCGCCGATCTGGCCCACTGTGATGACGTCGCTCGGGGGGCCGTACGGGGTGTCTACCTCGATCTCTTTGGCGTCGTCCAGGAGGGTGTAGAACCCTGAGCCGCCGATGACGCCGATGTCCGCTGTCATGACCATGGGCGAGAGATTAGCGCGCTGTGGAAAAGGGGGAAGGGGGCTGGGGTTCATCCTGTGGAAAACCCTGGGGCCGCAGGTCCCGCGCGCGCCGCGGGACTGTCTTTCAGCTCTTCACGGGTGCCGTGCTCGTGTCGATGGCGTGCGCCGGTGGCCGGAAAGGAGCGCCGGTTCCTTTCGGTTCGCCACATCTGCGCCGATTGGCGGTGGCCCAAGGGAGCACAGGCATGGCTGAAGGCGAAGTCCACAGGCCCGAGGTGTGGTACGGCCAGCCGGTCGAGTGCCGGCATGATCGGGACATTCAGGGCCGTATCCCCCGAGTGGTTGTACGGCCGGGGCCGTACAACCGGGGGTCAGGCGGCTGAGGTTGTGGTGGTGCTGGAGGAGGAAGGGGCTGTGGTGGCCGGTTCCTTCTTGGGGGTGGGGTCGGTCGCCGGGGTGGTGGACGAGCCGGGGGTGGTGGTGCTGGTGGTGCTGGACGAGCTGGAGGACCGGTTGTCGGTGCGGTAGAAACCGGAGCCCTTGAAGACGATGCCTACGGCGGAGAAGACCTTGCGGAGCTGGCCTTGGCACTGGGGGCAGGTGGTCAGGGGGTCGTCGGTGAAGCGCTGGACGACCTCGAGGCCCTCACCGCACGCGGTGCAGGCGTACTGGTAGGTAGGCACGCACTCCTCCTTATATGGCTCAAGCCTGATTGGCACTCTACCGGTGCGACTGCTAATGGTACGCAGCCGACTAGGGTAAACGCCACCCGGAAGCTTTCTAATCCCGGTCCAAGGGGTCGTTGCGGGGTGGGGAACCGCTGGTCAGGACAGGCTACTGGGAGGTCGGGGGGCCGAGATCCGCCTGGTGGCCGCCATGTTCGAGGTGCCGGTCGGCCCGGGGTGTGAGCATTGGTCTATGAGGTGGGTTGGTGGTGGACGGTGCCTGGGGCTGCTGGGGTCGCTCGCCGTACGCGCGAGGAGGACGTCAGAGGCCCGTCGGGTGGTCATTCGCCGCGTTCGCCGAACCAGCCGGCGAGTTTGCCGCGGCGGCTGATGGCGCGGAGGCGGCGTTCGACGGTTTGGCGTAGGGCTGCGGTGGTGACGATGAGGAGTTGGTCGCCGGAGCGGAGGCGGGTGGTGGGTTCGGGGACGTAGGAGTGGTTGTCACGGACGATCATGGTGACGGCCGCGTCGGAGGGGAGACGTAGTTCGAAGATCTCGACGCCGTGCAGGAGCGAGCCGGGTGGAATGGCGATCTGGAGGAGCTCGGCGTTGAGCTCCTCCAGGGGAGCGGACTCCACGCCGAGTTCGCGGGCTTCGCCGGGGTCGCTGATGCCGAGGACGCGAGCGAGGTACGGCAGCGTCGGGCCCTGCACCATCGTGAAGACGATCACGATGACGAAGACCTCGTTGAAGATGCCTTTGGCGCCGACGACCCCGGCGGCCCAGGGGATGGTGGCGAGCACGATGGGGACGGCGCCACGCAGGCCGGCCCAGGACAGGAAGATCTGTTCGCGCACGGACAGGGTGTCGATGCGGACGAGCCGGGTCACCAGCGCGGACACGACGACCGACAGGGGGCGGGCGAGCAGTACGAGCGCCAGGCCGCCGATCATGCCGGGGATGATGGTGGACGGCAGTTCGAAGGGGCTGGCGAGCAGGCCGAGCATGACGAACAGCCCGATCTGCGCGAGCCAGGCGGCGCCTTCGGCGAATCCGCGGGTGGCCATGCGGTGCGGCAGGCGTGCGTTGCCGAGCACGAGCGCGGCGAGGTAGACGGCGAGGAAGCCGCTGCCGTGCAGAAGCGTGGCTCCGCTGTAGGTGACGAAGGCGAGCGCGAGCACCGCGATGGGGTAGAGGCCGGACGCGGGGAGCGCGACGCGGCGCAGGGTGTACGCGCCGACGGGGCCGACGACGAGGCCGACGGCGGCGCCGATGGCCAGTTCGAGCACGGCGTCGATCACGACGTGGCCGACGCTCGGCAGGGTGCCGCTGCCGGTGCTCAGCATCATGACGACGATGACGGTCGGCGCGTCGTTGAAGCCGGACTCGGCCTCCAGGATGCCGGCGAGCCGTGGCGGCAGCGGCAGCCGGCGCAGCACGGAGAACACCGCGGCGGCGTCGGTGGAGGCGAGGACCGCGCCGAGCAGCAGGGACGTCCGCCAGTCGAAGGCCAGGAGCCAGTGCACGGCGCCTGCGAGCACGACGATGCTGACGGCGACGCCGATGGTGGCGAGCACCAGGGACGTCGGTACGGCCCGCCGCACGTGCTCCCAGTGGGTGGTGAGACCACCTTCGGCGAGGATCACCGCGAGGGCGATCAGGCCGATCTGCTGGGCCAGGTGCGCGTTCTCGAAGTGGATGCCGAATCCCGCCTCGCCGAGCAGCAGGCCGAGGCCGAGGTAGATCAGCAGGCTGGGGAGTCCCGTGCGGTGGGCGACACGCACTGAGGCGATGGCGACGATGACGACGGCGGATGCGAGCAGCAGCCAGAAATCCAGATCCACCGGCCTCCCATCTAGCGTTTTCCGGCTATTGTGTCGTATTCGTATAGCCCTCTACCACGATGAACTACTTTCAGCTACCGTCACTCGCGACACTCGCGAAACACATCAAGACAGGTCAAACAGGTGACGGACGAGACTTCCCCGGTCGCGGAGAGCGTCGTGGAGGCCGGCGACGAGAAGATCGTCCGGACGGAGCCGAGGAAACGTCCCCGCCTGCTGCGCCGGTTGCTCATCGTGGCGGCGCTCGGTGTGGCGATGGTGGTGGCCGCGGGGTTCGCGCTGGTGATGGAGCGTCAGATCACGCTGAACGGCAATATCGAGCGCGTACCCGGAGCGTTCCCCGAGGAGGCGGGCCGTCCGGCCAAGACGGTCGGTGAGGCGCAGAACTGGCTGCTCATCGGCTCGGACAAGCGGCCGGGTGAGGCAGGCAACCAGCGGGCCGACACCATCATGATCGTACATATCCCCGCAGACCGGGCTCGGCTCACTCTCATCGGCATCCCCCGCGACTCCTATGTCCGTATCCCCGGACACGGAAACAACAAGATCAACGCAGCGTACGCCTTCGGTGGCCCGCAGTTGCTGATCCGTACGGTCGAGAACCTGACCAAGGTCCGCATCGATCATTTCGCGGCTCTCGACTTCAAGGGCTTCGTCACGATGACCGAGGCGATCGGCGGCGTCGACGTCTACGTCGCCAAGAAGGTCTACGACCCGGCCAACAAGGTCACCTGGCCGCAGGGCACGGTGCACCTGGAGGGTGAGAAGGCGCTGCTGTTCGTACGGCAGCGGTACAACCTGCCAGAGGGGGACTTCGACCGCATCAGGCGCCAGCAGGCGTTCATCGGCGCGATGGGTCGCAAGATCATCAGTCGGGACCTGCTCACCGATCCCCTCAAACTCAACGACTTCCTCGAAGCCCTGACGCGCGCGGTCAGCGTGGACGACGGGGTGACGCTCAGCACGCTGCGCGACCTCGCCCTGGGACTACGGGACATCCGGCCCGACAAGGTCGACTCGGCCACCATCCCCAACCTGGGTTCGGTGACCGTGCGTGGCGCGAGCGTCGTACGGCTGGACAAACGGGCCGGTGAGAAGTTCTTCACGGCGATCAGGGACGACAAGCTCGAAGAGTACTTCGGCAGCAGCGGCGGCCTGAACGATCTGACGATCCTTCCCTAACGTGAATCTTTCCCGGGGATCCGCACGATCCCCGAGGGAAGGGCCACCATCGACACCGGCCGGTCGTGCGGCTCCGCGGGGACGTCCACCAGCTCACCTTCGTGCAGCAGCGCCACGGTCGGCACGTTCGGTCCGACGCGCGCCAGCGCACGGTCGTACGACCCGCCGCCTCTCCCGAGCCGGATGCCGGTGACGGGGTCGACGGCCAGCGCGGGGACGATGACCAGCGCCGCCGTACGGATGGCGTCCACTCCTCGCGGGGTGTCCACCGGCTCCATCAGCTTGCGCGGCCCCGGCGCCAGCGAGTCGGGACCGTCGTACACGGCCCAGTCCAGGTCGTCGTCCGGCCGCAGGATCGGCAGGATCACCGTGGCGCCGTGCTTCCACAGCGCGAAGATCAACCCGTGAGTGGCGGGTTCGTCACCGGTGGACCAGTACGCCGCGACCAACCCGGCCATCTGCACCCAAGGCTGGTCGAGTAGCGTTTCCCTGATCGCTGTCGCGGAGCCGCGCGGATCGGCGACGTCCGCTCGTGAGGCGACGATCCTGCGGCGCAGCTCCGCTTTGTCCACTCGGCCCTCCATTAAGGTGCGTCTCATGGCTGACTACGATCCAGTGACCAAAGTCGTCATCCCCGCCGCCGGGCTCGGCACGAGGTTCCTGCCGGCGACCAAGGCGACTCCCAAAGAGATGCTGCCGATCGTCGACAAGCCGGCCATCCAGTATGTCGTCGAGGAGGCGGTGGCCGCCGGGCTGCTCGATCTCCTCATGGTGACCGGCCGCAACAAGCGCTCCATCGAGGACCACTTCGACAGAGCGTACGAGCTCGAGGAGGTGCTCGCCGCCAAGGGGGACGAGGAACGCCTCTCCCAGGTGCTCGAACCGGTCGAAATCGCCACGTTCCACTATGTACGGCAGGGGGAGCCGAAGGGGCTCGGCCACGCCGTCCTGTGCGCCAAGCAGCACGTCGGGGGCAACCCGTTCGCCTGTCTGCTCGGTGACGACCTGATCGACCCGCGTGACCACCTGCTCAAGCGCATGATCGAGGTGCGCGACACCTACGGCGGCAGCGTGGTCGCGCTCATGGAGGTGCCGCGCGAGCAGGTCTCCCTGTACGGCTGCGCCGAGATCGCCCCGACGTCCGAGGACGACGTGGTGCGGGTGACCGGCCTCGTGGAGAAGCCGCCGGCCGACGAGGCGCCGTCCAACTGGGCCGTCATCGGCCGGTACGTCATCGATCCCGCCGTGTTCGAGGTGCTGGAGAACACCCCGCCGGGCCGGGGTGGCGAGATCCAGCTCACCGACGCGCTGCTGGAGCTGGCGGGCCGCGACAACGACGGCGGCGGTCCTGTGCACGGCGTGCTGTTCCGCGGACGCAGGTACGACACCGGCAACAAGCTCGACTACCTGCGCACGGTCGTGCAGTTCGCCGCGGAGCGGCCCGATCTCGCCGGCGAATTCATCCCGTGGCTGCGCGAGTTCCTGGACAACGACGCGAGGTGACCTCATGAAGCCGGTGGACGCGCACCTGGACGAGATCCTTGCCGCGGTACGGCCGATCGACCCGGCCGAGCTGGACCTCGACGACGTTCTCGGCGCCGTGCTCGCCGAGAACGTCACCTCGCCGGTCGCGCTGCCGCCGTTCGACAACTCGGCCATGGACGGCTACGCCGTGCGGGCCGCCGACGTCGAGAAGGCCACCGAGGAGCGGCCCGTGCTGCTCCCGGTGGCCGCCGACGTCCCCGCGGGTGAGCAGGCGCCACGCGTGGTGGAGCCCGGCTCGGTCACCCGCGTCATGACCGGCGCGCCGCTGCCGGAGGGGGCCGACGCCGTCGTGCCGGTCGAGTGGACCGACGGCGGCACGGTGCGGGTCGCGATCCACCGGCCCCCCGCGCTCGGCAACGCGATCCGCCGGTCCGGCGAGGACGTCCGCGCCGGGGACGTCGTGCTCACCGCCGGCACGCTCATAGGACCCGCTCAGCTCGGCATCCTCGCCGGGGTGGGCCGCCGCACCGTGCGTGCTCGGCCGAGGCCGCGGGTGCTGGTGCTGTCCACCGGCGCCGAGCTGGTCGATCCCGGCCTGCCGCTCGGGCCGGGGCAGATCTGGGAGTCCAACAGCTTCATGCTGGTCGCGTCGGTACGGCAGGCCGGTGGTGAGGCGGTGCGCAGGAGCGCCGTGGGGGACGACCCCGCGGCGTTCCTCGAAACCCTGACCGGCCTTCTCGGTGACGCCGACGCGGTGATCACCAGTGGCGGCATCTCGATGGGTGCGTACGAGCCGGTCAAGGAGGCGCTCACGCCGCTCGGCACCGTACGGTTCGAGAAGGTCGCCATGCAGCCCGGCATGCCGCAGGGCTTCGGAGCGGTGGGAACGCGCAACACGCCGATCTTCACGCTCCCCGGCAACCCGGTCTCGTCGTTCGTCTCGTTCGTCCTGTTCGTCCGGCCGGCGCTCGACCGTATGCGCGGGCTCCCTGCCGGTCCGCCGCGCACGGTGACCGCCACGACCACCGAGGCGCTGCGCTCACCTGACGGCAGGCGCTCCTACCTGCGCGGCGTGCTGAACGGCGCCGAGGTCGCGCCGGTGCGCGGCCAGGGCTCGCACCGGCTCGCCGCGCTGGCCGGCGCCGACGCGCTGATCGTGGTGCCTGAGCGCGTCACCGAAGTGCCCGCGGGTACGGCTGTGGAGGTGATCCCGCTGTGAGTGAGCTGACACATCTGGACGAGACCGGCGCGGCACGCATGGTGGACGTGTCCGGCAAAGAGGTCAGCGCGCGTACGGCCACCGCGACCGGCCGCGTGCTGCTGTCGCCGGAGGCGGTGGCGGTGCTGCGCGCCGGGGACGTACCGAAAGGCGACGCCATCGGGGTGGCGCGCATCGCCGGCATCCAGGGGGCCAAGCGCACGCCGGACCTCATCCCCCTGTGTCACCCCATCGCCGTTCACGGTGTGCGGGTCGAGTTGGAGATCGAGGACGACGGCGTACGGATCGTCGCGCGCGTCAAGACCGCCGACCGCACCGGCGTCGAGATGGAGGCCCTGACCTCCGTCACGGTCGCGGCCCTGGCCCTGATCGACATGATCAAGGCGGTGGACCCCGCGGCGGTCATCACCGACGTACGGGTCGAGGAGAAGACCGGCGGCAAGACCGGCGTCTGGACCCGGCCGTGAAGGCGCTGGTGGTGACGGCGTCCAACCGTGCCGCCGCCGGCGTCTACCCCGACAAGTCCGGGAAGTTGCTGGCCGAGCTGCTGACGGAGGCCGGCTGCGAGGTGCACGGCCCCGAGGTGGTGCCGGACGGCGAGCCCGTCGAGGCGGCCTTGCGCGCCGGCGTCGCGGCCGGGTACGACGTGATCGTCACCACCGGCGGCACCGGGCTGACCCCGCAGGACCTCACCCCCGAGATGACCCGCCGCGTGATCGACCGCGAGATCCCCGGCATCGCCGAGGCCGTACGCCTGGCCAACCGCGACAAGGTCCCCACGTCGGTGCTGTCACGGGGCCTCGCGGGCCAGGCGGGCCGCACGCTCATCGTCAATTTGCCAGGTTCCTCCGGCGGGGTGCGGGACGGCATGGCGATCCTCGCACCGATCCTGCGGCACGCCGTCGACCAGATCGGAGGCGGCGACCACTGAACCACTGGTGACCGCCGTTACGCCTCCCACCGGGCCCGCCGAGCCGGTACGCTGCGCCTTCGGCACGGAACCTGTCAGGACCGGCCGTTACCCCGCCAAGCGGGGTCATAAGGTACGCCATGGCGAACATAGGGTTCGACAGGGGATGATTGACCCGTGGATCGACTACGCGGCTGGCCGGCGACCCTGGCAGAGGGACCGGTGGGGCTCCGGCCGCTCCGCCTGCGCGACGTGAGTGTGTGGCGTGAGACGCGGCTGCGCAACGCCAACTGGCTGCGGCCATGGGAGCCGAGCAACCCCGAGACGCCGCTGTTCCGCACCGGCCTCGGCCCGTACATCTCCATGGTCGGCACCCTGCGCAGAGAGGCACGCCAAGGCCTGGCCCTGCCGTGGGTCGTCACGTGGCGCGGCGCGTTCGCCGGTCAGCTCACCGTCGGCGCCATCGTGTGGGGCTCGGCACGCTCGGCCCAGGTCGGCTACTGGATCAGCAGCGCGCTGGCCGGCCGCGGCATCACCCCGACCGCGCTCGCCATGGCCGTCGACCACTGCTTCTTCACCGTCGGCCTGCACCGCCTGGAAGCCAACATCCGCCCCGAGAACCACGCCAGCCGCCGCGTGGTGGAGAAACTCGGCTTCCGAGAGGAAGGCATACGGCGCCGCCACCTGCACATCGACGGCGCCTGGCGCGACCACATCTGCTACGCGCTCACCTCAGAGGACGTCCCGAGGGGTCTGCTCGACCAGTGGCGCCGAACCAGCCAGAAAGCTCCGCACGACGGCATCGCGTAGCCCCGTATAACCGGCTTTTGACTGACGCTTGGCGATAAACAGGTTGACGTTCTCACGACACACCGCAGCGAATACTCGTCAACCAGTGACACACGGTCCTACGGTGCGTCACGTGAACACATTCGCCGCGGCACCAAGCCCCACGCTGTGTTCACGCTGCCCTGAGGAGGCCCGATGAGCAGCGCCTTCCTCTACCTCGGCATCGTGGTGATGTGGCTGTGTGTCCTCGTCCCCATGTGGCTGCGCCGCGACCGCCACGCCGTGGAACACGCCGACGCCTACGACGACGGCGACACCCTCACCGACGTCTCCGTACCGTCCTCCCCACTCCCCGCCGACCCCGACGCCGACACCATGAACCTCCCCCTCCTCACCCGGTCCTCCTCCACGGACCCCGCAACCGAGCCAGAACAAGCGACAGCACCCGACCTCCCCTCGCATACCCACCCCACCACCTCACACACCGATTCCAGCACGCGCACCGAAGCCACCCCGCGCACCGACTCCACCACAAGCACCGAAGCCACCCGTCGTACCGAAACCATCGCGCACACCGAATCCCCATCCACTTCGCGCACCCAGCCCGCCACCACCACCCCACCCACGCCGCACCCCGAGACGTCCACATCCACCACCGACTCCCCATCTCCCACAGACGATCATCAGGACCCCGGCCGCCCCGAGGACCCCGCCTCCACCTCCGAGGCCCGTCGCCGGGCCCGCATCATGGCCAGACGCCGCCAAGGCCTCCTGTGGAGCGTTCTCATCCCCCTCGGCGTGCTCGCCGTAGCCATCGCCGGCCTGCTCCCCTGGTGGTCCGTCCCCCCCTCCCTCCTCCTCCTGGCCGGCTACCTCTCCATCCTCAGAGTCTCCGTCCAGGCCGACCGCGACCAGCGCGCCGCCGCCGAGGCCCGCGCCGCCCGCGACCGCCGTACCCGCGAACTCCAAGAGGCCGAGGAACGCGCCGCCGAGCAGGCCCAGGCCGAGATCCTGGAGTTCCGCTCCCGCATCAAGCTCTTCGACCAGCACGCCGACCGCCGCCGCGCCTCAGGAGATTGATCACCCCACTCCGGTGGCGCGGGCAACCCCCAAAGTTTGCTAACCTGGTCAGGTCCTAGGGGCTGTAGCGCAGTCCGGTAGCGCACTTCGTTCGCATCGAAGGGGTCAGGGGTTCGAATCCCCTCAGCTCCACCCAGGTCAAAGGCCGTTTCCGTCGATCGGAAGCGGCCTTTTTGATCTCCCGGGTGACTAACTGAGTGACTACGAGGTCGGAACGCTCAAGTCTGGCTGGAGCGCAGCGCGTCGCTCCTAGGATCCGACCTGTACGTGTCTAGGAGGATCAGGAGGACTCATGGCCCTAGCTCGACGGTCGAGTGGTTTCCTTGGACAGATCAGTGAGCCGCTCACGCGTATCCGACAGGGAGCTAACGGGGAGGAGCAGGCTGACGTATACGGGTCGGTTCAAGAGGATAAGGCGCTGTTCGGTATCGAGACCGACATCGAAGAGGGTGATCTGATCCAGAAGCCCTTGCCTACAGGAAAGATCAAGACCTATCGCGTCGCTAAGGTCACGTATCACAACCCACCAGGCATGCCGTCGCACATCCACCATGTCGAAGCCCGCATTGAGCCTATGAACGCTCGACCGCCAGTATCTTCACGCCGTGTAGAACTCCCAGGGTTGCACCCAAAGATCTCTGACGCTGCTGGCGCCTTGTTCGTGGATGGGCACTTCAGCAAGGCGGTTCTCGCGGCATTCCAGGCCGTTGAGCATGAGGTGCAGCAGAAGACGCAGCTTAACGACTCGGGTGTCTCACTGATGCACAAGGCTTTTAATCAGGCTAACCCTCACATCAACGTGGCTCGTCATACGGGGCGCAACGCTCAAGACGAGCAAGAGGGCTTTCGCTTCCTGTTCGCAGGTGCCATGGGTGGTCTGCGCAACCCTCGCGCGCACGGCGTTGATCTTCCTGACTCCGAGCAGGAAGCACTGGAGTACCTAGCATTCGCTAGCGCCCTCATGCGACGTCTATAAAAGTGGCCTCCGTCTGAACCAGGGTTGAGGCTTTGACGGAGGCCACCGAATGTAGAACGGCTCGCTAACTGTAGGGATCTGTGTGTGGAAAGATCACATCCATGGCCTCCGCTCCCTCGATAAGGACCGGGCGGAGCTGCTTTCGGTAGACGGTCTCCGTCACCATGGTGTTGCTGTGGCCGACCAAGCGGGAGATCTGCTCCAGAGGGACGCCGCTGTCTGAGAGCAGCGACACGAAGCTGTGCCGCATCTCGCGCGGCGTCCATTCCTTCTCGTTGAGGCCCGCTCGCTTGAGCACGGCGCGGAACGACCGCCGGACGTTGTGCGCGTCCAGCTCCGTCCCGACCGCCGAGGCGAACACGAGGTCATTCTCCATCCACCTGTTGTCGGCCTTCACCCGCGCGTCGTCCTGGCGCTCGCGGTGCCGTCGCAGGGCTTCCACACATCGCCGGGGCATCGCCAGCGTCCGCCGCGACTTCCGGGTCTTGGTGTCGCCGCCGGCCCGCACCGAGTGCCACACCATGATCGACGGAGGTACGGGAGGCGTGGCGTCGGGATCACCGTCAAGGTTCACATGCGACCAGGTGAGCGCTCTCAGTTCCTCCGTCCTGGCACCGATGAGGAGCGAGAGCACGATGTACGCCTCCAGCGTCGTCCCTTCGGCCGCGCTCAGGATGGCTTCCGCCTGGTCCAGCGTGAGGGACTTCGACGGACGACCGTCCTTCCCCTTCGGGATCTCGCAGAGCAGCACGACGTTCCGCTTCACCTTGTCGCGCGCCTGTGCCCGATCCACGGCACGCTTGAGAACCGACCGGACCTCCCGGAGGCTCCGAGTGCTGAGTACCTGAGCCTTGTCCTTGAGCCACCGGTCCACGTCATCAGCCGACAACTCGCGAAGCTTCCGCGCACCCAGATCGGGGATGACGTGCTTGTTCGCCAGAAAGGTGCGGGTCTCGATCGTCGCCTGTTCCCTGCCGCTCAGCCCGAAGGCCAGCCAATCCTGTACGGCGTCGCCAACGGTGTAGTTGTGAGCCGAGGTGGTCAGCCCGTCGTCATGGTCGCGGATGATCTCTTTGAGCTTGGCCTTGGCTTCGGTCTTGGTCTTGCCGCTGGCCTTCTTGACGATGCGCTTTCCGGCGGGGGTGTAGCCGACCGTCACCGACGCGATCCAGCGTTGACGTGCTTCGTCCCAGTGCAGACCGCCGTCTCCCCGGCTGCGTCGCGTGGTCATGATGCTCTCGCTTCCTGCTCCAGTAGGGCGATGTAGTCGGAGATGGCTGAGGCGGGGATCAGCCGGGTACGGCCTTGAGTGACCGAACGGAGGCGTCCGGCCCTGATCTGCTCGTAGATGACGGTGCGGCTCATGCTGAGCAGGCGCATGGCGTCGCTGACGCGGTACAGCCGCGGGGTGTCGAGTCCGGGGGATAGGGTCATTCGGCCGCCCGCTGTGCGGCGATCGCCCGCACGGTCTGGACGCGTTGCCGGATCTGTTCAGCCAAGATCGCCTCACCGGGGGAGTGCCCGATGCCGGCGAAACGCCAGTGACCGATGACCAGCGTTGTGGCGTCACCGAGCGCGGGCAGTCCATGTCGTTCCCGCGACTCCTGCGCACGGTGATCAGAGCGGATGCCGCGCAGCTTGCCGAGCGTGACGGAATAGTGGCGGCTCTTGCTGGAGAAATGGCCGCGAAAGCCCAGCATGTGCGCCCAGGGTCGCAGCCGCAGACCGGCGTACTCGGGATGCGCGCCTAACTCCCAGCACGTGCGGATCATGCGCCGAGCGTGCTCGGTCACCGGAAGCAACTCCAGGTTCAGCCCTGGCCGCAGACCGGTGCCCCGGCAGTGCTCGCAGGGGATGAGATCGCTCACCCGTCCGTCTCCCCGGCACGCCTTGCACGACAGACGGTGATCGACCGTGCCGGAGGCTTCCGCGCCCTTGGTCGCGTACTTGGCGATGTAGCCGGCCACCGCACGCTCAGACACCCCGTCCAGCGCCTCACTCATGACGATGGGCCGGATGTCGAGCTGATCACCCCACACCAGTCGTCGCCGTCCCAGCGGGCTCACAGGGGACAGGACTTCCACACGTCGCGCCGCCGCCGGGATCGCTCGGACGAGCATCCCGTGATCGGTCCACTCCGGGGGAAGATCGGTCGCGCCCTTCGGGCCGTCGAGGCGGATGACCGCATGGAAGTGGACCAGGCCCCGCCGCTGGTATTCGGCGACCTTGGCGAACGACACCCGGACCTGTCTGCCGAACGCCGCCCGGCTCATTCCCGCTTGTCTGGCCAGTTCCCGCCGGACCTCCAGCGTGAACCGGTGCCACAACGCCCCGGCATGCGCCTGCCACAACACGGCTCCGGGGTAGTCGTAGCAGTCCGGACAGATCGGTTGGCCTAAACGATCGTCGTTAGGTTCGTGCCGAGCGAGGCACCCGACGTCGTTTCCATGCTCGCAGTGCTTTCCACGCCTACGCGGACGGCAGGTCCGGACTTTGCCGTTCTTCTCGCGCCGGGTGTGCACCGGACCGAACGAGGGAGCCGTCAGCGTGGCGAACACGCGTGGGTGGCCGCTCACCTGCTCAGGGACGCCCTTGCCGCCGGACAGACCGGCGCGGATGAGTTGGAAGGTGTCGGCCCGGTAGACCGCCGAACAGGCCGCACAGACCGACGCACGCCGGTTGCCGCAGGCCACCAGTAGATGCCCCGAAGGCTCATCCCTGGTGTCGTAGGAGTGCAGGACCTCACCGGTTCCGCCGTGCACGATCGCCGACTCGCCGATCAGGTGTACCGGGCTGGCGCACCCACCCGTCGCCGCGACCATCGCTTGCCACCGGTCGTGCCCCGGAGAGTTGATCACCTGCGCCAGATCGACCAACCAGGCCGGATGTTCCCCGGTGAGCTGCACGGATTCGTCGCCGCCGTCCTGATTGCCCATCGTTCACCACCACCCTCCCGCTTGTCCATTCAACCTGTACTACAGGTTGCCTTACATAGCGATGGCATGTCAACCTGTAGTACAAGTGGGAAGACAGGAGGGCGAGGAGATATGGAAGCAGACGAGAAAGAAGCACGCTGGCGCACCATTGCCACAGCGCTGCGCAACGACATCATCGAAGGTCGTTACACCCCAGGCAGCCCGCTCCCCAGCGAGATCACCCTGGCCGAACAGTTCAGCGTCTCTCGCCCTACCGTGCGCGACGCCATCAAGAACCTTGTGCTGGAAGGCCTGGTCAACGTCATCCGAGGCCGGGGAACCTTCGTTCGACCGCTCCCCGAACGACAGGTGATCCTGATCACTAACCAGGAACGGCCCGACGTCGCCGCACCCGGTTACCACCCCGACATCGTCCGCTATGGCTGGGATCTGGGCCTACGCGACCAAGAACCACCCTTCTTCTCCGATCGCACCCAGGCCAATCGAGATCTGGCGATCGCGCTAGGCGTCCGTTTGGGACATTCCCTGATTCATCGGGAAAGCCTGTGGACGTTCGAGAACCATGCGAAGGTCGAGATCCACTCCTACGCGAACGCCGACATGATCCCCGACTGGGACGACCAGAAGCGCAACGCCCAGTACCGCAAGCGCCCCAAGTTCCTCTACCAGACCCTCGCGCGCGAGCACGGCCCGATGGAATGGATGACTCTCGTCATGGCCCGCATGCCGTCAGACAACGAACGAATCCGACTGAACATGCAGGTAGGAGACGCACTGCTAATAATCCGCCGGCACATGGTCGACCGCCACGGCCGCCGCATCGAGGTCACCGACGTCAAGGCTCCAGCCAACCAGTTCGAGATTGCCTACGCCCTGGAAGTCGCCGACGACCCCAACGCCCTGTTCACCCGCGAAGAGATGGCCGAGAACGGCATAACCCTGGTGATCTAGTTGGCTCAGACTTTCTTTACTGGTTCAAGGCAGCCCGCCTGCGGCGGCCTGCCGCGCGTCGGGCGGTCTGCTGGCCGCGCTGCGGCTCTCCGGCCGGTCGCGGCCAGCACCGCCCACGCGCTGAAAGCCGCTGCAGTGTCAGGCTGCTAATACCTCTCTAAGAGCCTCCGCGAGTGCATCGTCGTCTTCCTGGGATTTCCATTGCACAGCTCGCAGGACGGCGCCAGCATGCTGGGCGGCGGCTATCTCGTCAATTGCGGAGCGTGAGAAGTCCGCATTGCTCACCAACAGACCAACATGCCTGCGATCTGGCGTAGACAGCCCTTTTAGATGACGCACAAGCTGGCGGATTGCATCTTTTGGCACCAGCCACTGCGAAACCTTTGCCTCAACGAAAACTATATGGTCGCCGACGACAGCAATCATATCGGCATGTGAATCATCCAGATTGGCGTGCTGTTGGCTCAAGTCAGCGCCGTCTCCCGCAATCTCTCTTAAGACTCTTTCGAAGGCATCGGCTAGTTCGCGCTCATAGCGATAAGCAGACAGCCAAGCGCCGGGTTGACGGGTCGCTGCGGCAGCAGCCGCTTGGCGGAGCAGCTCAGCGGGAAGTGTCACAGTGTCGGAGGCTGACTCGTCGTCGCTGTCGGAAACGGGGACTCTAACCACTACGCGTTGGCGCGTCCCTGACCCATAAGTGCTAACGACAGTCCCTTCAAGTACATCCAATCCCCACGGAACAGCTACACGATCACCTATGTTGAACGTCTCCGCTGCGTCCTTCTTCGTCACCACGGTCTTCCCACCCCCAACAAGGCGCTGAGGTAGTCGCCAACTACATCGTCCATCGTCTGCGCCAAGGAGTCGAGCGTTCGCTCCCAGGTCTGGACGGTACTGTGATCGAGTCTGTACCCCTGCTGACGCAGCAGGTGCACGCGAGCCTGATCGTCATGTGCAAGAGCATTTCGCATCTGGTTGAACTTGGTCAGCTCAGTCCTCCAACTCTGAGCTTGACGATCAGCCCGCTCCAGTGCAGACCACAGTGTGAGACCGAGCCGGCCGAAGTCGTTCAGCAGACTGTCAGCTTGTGCGTTCTTCTTGTCGAGGTTTCGCTCACTGGTCATGCGTTCCCGCAAGATCGTCTCTACTGCGGCCTTCCCGTTGGCAACATGAACCGCAAAGTAGTCCACGGCCTCATCATGTAGATCGCGTGCGAAGCCTTGGAACTCCGCCGCAAGTTTCAAGACCAGCATTGCTAGGACGACCTCTTCGCTGGCCTGATGTGTCGGACCAGATGGAAGCCCACCGGCGATGCCCCACAGAAGCTGCAACTGCTGTCGACGGGCGCCGATCCATCCGGTGAGGGCTACGGAAGACACGGCCGCAGGCTAGCGGGGACCGGCCATGCATGATCACGATTTACCTGGATTGATACCTCGCTGTGTCACGCGTCGCCTTAGGCTCTCCAAGAATAGGACTTCGCAAGTTCGCCCTACGATCGCCATGCTGTGGCTGGTCTCCACACGGGGTTGGGGGCGATCGGAGGCCCGGCGCTTCGCACCGGTCCACCGGGTGGCATGGTTCTGTCCTGCGCTGGTTCCACACATGGATGAGCCCCCCACCGTCGCTTCCCCGTGGGGGGCTCCGTCGTGCCGGACCGCCTATGTCCCTCGCCTGTCCGGCACGACGTGATCATGGTGTTGGGGGTCAGACGTGTTGTCGTGCGTCGCGTGGATGACACTCCATTCCTGATCCGAGATGGGCGGAAGGCCCAAGGAGGCGGCGGCCCTGTCGAGGTCGGCCCGGGATAGCTGCCACGACTGGATCAGTCCTGCCGCTTGGCATCGCCGGCGCTCGCTCTCCAGAATGTCGGCCACTGCCGCAAGAACCCGTCTGGTCGTTTCGGGGTTCGCCTGGCGCTGGTCGTCCGGTAAGTCGGCGGGATCGTAGTGAGGATGGATCATGGGGTCTCGGTGGAGTCGAGGTGGACCATCCCCGCGATGATCGCGGCCCCTTCGCTAGGGGTGTCCACCGGGCACAGCGTTTGGGGAGCCTGGCCCGGGGGACGCATCGAGAAGGTCGTCTCCTTCTGGTTGTCATCGACCACGACGATGGCGACGGTCGTGCCGTCGTCGGACCATACGGCCAACTCGGGAGCGTCGTAGTCCACGGAGGACCGCGTTCCATGAGGTGTCGTGTCGATCTTGAGCCTGATGCGCTTGCTTACGAGGTTGGGTACGCCACGCTCCCGGAGGTGGCGTGCCAGCTCACCGAGCTGTGCGCTGTGCTTCTCGATGCGTGTGGCACCTCGGCTGACGGCCATGGTCGCCGGTTCCTCTCCGTGTGCGGTCGGTAACTGATACGTGTCACATTCAGCTAACCGCTCGCGAACATCGGACGCAGGATGAGAATTGGGGATAGCAGCAGGCACGGTCGTATCCGCGAATGTCCGGGGGTAGCCGATGAGCACCGCAGCGAGTACGCCTGAGTGGGCCGCCATCCTGCGTGCCGAGCGCAAGGCCCGTGTCGGCAGTGTGGCGGACATGGCTCGGCAACTGCGGAACGTCGCACAGGAGCAGGGGACGCAGCTCCCGACGCTCGCCGACCTCACGCGGACCATCCGAGGGTGGGAGCGTGGTGATCACTATCCCAGTGAGCGTTACCGTCTGCTGTGCGCCAGAGCGCTAGAGATGGCGGAAGCCGACCTGTTCCCACCGGAGCAGGCCACCGTTGTTCCGGTCCCCGCGTTCCCGCTGACGTCCATAGCTCCCGACCCCGACCTGTTCCAGCGGATCACCAAGGCGGTTGAGCAGCCGACCCGCGTGGACGCCGTGACCCTCGAATGGCTCGCGACCTGCCTTGCCGAACATCGCAAGGTCGAGGACAGCATTGGCAGCCGGCCACTGATCGGCGTGGTGCGCCAGCAACTCGGCGTTGTGGCCGACTTCGCCAACAGCGCGAGAGGTCCCCTGGCGGAACGCATCGTGGATCTCGCCGCCCAGTACGCGCAGTTCATCGCATGGATGTCTTTGGACATCGACGACCAGCCCGCCGCCTTGGCCTGGTACGACCGCGCACATGACTGGGCTCTGGAGATCGGCGACGCCAACATGGCCACCACCACCTTGAGCATGAAGGCTCACCAGGCATGGAGCGCGGGCAATGCACGTCGCTGTGTCGGCCTGGCCGAGGCCGCCTGCTCTCACAGCGGCCGGGTCACGCCAGGCGTACGAGGGATGGCAGCGCAGATGGCAGCACGCGGACACGCGCTCGCCGGCACCGCCGACCAGGCGCACGCACTGCTGGACGAGGCCGAAACACTCATCGGCGGAGCAGCGGAGCACAGTGAAGACGAGCCCGCGTGGATGTACTTCTACGACGAGACGTGGTTCACGCTCCAACGCGGCATGGCCGAGCTGCACCTGAGCAACTGGGGACAGGCGGTTGAACTCCTCGCCTCCGGACTCAATCGGCTACCGGAGAGCTATCGGCGCGACCGTGCGTGGTACGCCTCATGCCTGGCACGCGCACACGCGAAGGCAGGCGACGCCGAAGCGAGCCTGAGCACGGCATTGCCGGTCGTGACCGACGCCATTCGACTCAACCGCCATGCGGTCAAGGAACTCGCCGAGACCGCCGGGGAACTCGGCAGCCGAGGCGCGCCACACGCCGTGACCTTGCGCGATGCCCTCGCGGCAGCCCGCTAGCCGAGTGACGAACTGAGTGACAACGGCCCCGTACAAGCCCGGACGGCCGTGAACATCGAGACACGGTAGGCGCAGGTCAGACGAGATTTTGCCGCATCTGGGGATCTCTCTGGGGTTGCTTCGCATCGAAGGGGTCAGGGGTTCGAATCCCCTCAGCTCCACCCGAAGACAGAGGCCCGACAGGCGTCAGCCTGACGGGCCTTTCTGCATGCCGGCGGCCGGAGGCTCAGGAACCAGCCACGTTCGTGGGTGCGGTCCAGCCGGTGGCTCGGATCCACTCGGCCAGGTCCAGGGTGGCCGGCTCGATCGAGCGCACCACCGCGAGGTCCGAAGGGTATTTCGCCGCCTCCGCGAACTGGCGGAACATCGCCTTGTCGAGGTCGTTGGGAAGCACGCTCAACGGGAGGGCCTCGTACCGTGCCGGGAGCCCGGCGCGTGCGCCGAAGGCCGCGGCGATCTGGGGGCCCGTCAGCTCGTCGCCGACGAGTTCGACGGCTCCGCCGGGTGCCTTCGCGGTGTCGAGCAGGAGCGCGGCGGCGACCCGGCCGATGTCCCTGATCGAGATCATCTTCAGGGCGATGTCCTCCGGCAGCGGCAGCCTCAGCACGATCTCCCCATGCTCCAGGCTCGGTGCCATCACGCTCGCGAAGTTCTCCATGAAGGCGGTCGGGCGAACCATCGTGGCCCTCAGGCCGGACTTCCTCAGGTGCTCCTCGATCCAGTGCTTCGAGTCGTGGTGCGGCACACCCGACTCCCGGTCCGCTCCGAAGACCGAGTTGAACACGACGTGCGGGACGTCCGCCTCGACCGCGGCGTCGACGAGCGCGGTACCGACGCGGATCTCCGCCTCGATCTCTTCGAGGCTGTTCGCCTCCGGGGTCATGAAGTAGAACCCCTCGACCGTCGTGAGCGCGGCGGCCAGCGACGCCGGGTCGTCGGTCCGGATGGCCGCCGGCTCGACGCCGCGGGCGGCCAGCGCCTGAGCCCGGTCGGACTGCGGGTCGCGGACCAAAGCCCGCACCCGCGCCTTGTGGTCCAGCAGCGCGTCGACCACCGCCCCGCCTTGTTGCCCCGTCGCGCCGAAGACCGCGATCGTGCCGGTCGTCTGTGTGCTCATCGCTGCCACCCTTCACTAGTTCATGTCGTGAACTAAATTAGTTCATGGCATGAACATCGTCAAGGTGCGGGTCAGCGGGACCTCACGGTGTGATGGGTTGATTCGAGGGGGGCGAAGAGAGGTCCGAGGTGTCCACGATGGCGGTGGCCACGCGCTCGAAGTCGCGCTGGTCGTCGGCGTCGAGGTTCCTCGCGATCTCGGGCAGGCGCTTGGCGACCTCGGCGTAAACGGCCTCGGCGAGCACCTTCCCCGTGGGTGTCGCACTGAGCATGACGACCCGTCGGTCCTGCGCCGAGCTTGTCCGGCCGACCAACTCGCGCCGCGCGGTGCGATCGACCAGTTGGCTCAATGCGTTCTTGGTCATACCCAACGACGCGGCGAGGTCAGCCATCTGCCGCGGCTCGTTCCTGACCGCGCAGATCAGCGTGGCCTGCGAGGGGGTCAGGTCGAACTCGGCGCAGATCTGCGCGTACTTGCGTTGAATCACGACCGAGAGCCAGAAGAGCTTGTCGCCATAGTCCACGCCGGCCTCCCCGGTTCGATGACGAACGATCAGCCTACTCGTCGCAGACCGGCGGACCACGCCACTCACCAGGAGATGCACACCTCTGCGAGACCGGCCTGGCACTCCCACTATCTTCGGAGGCGGCTTTTGGTTTCCATGCATCAGCGCGGTACGGCGAGAGCGCATCGCCGATCGCGTAGGGAACGAGGTGTTCAGCCGGCATCGGGACCGTCAGCGCCTGAGCGTGGGAGTGAACCCTCAAGTGTTCGCCTGCGGTGCCAGGTCTCGGCCAGCAAGGCGTAGGTGTAGCCGTCCACCCAGCCCAGTTCGGTGTGCCAGGAGTCGCGGACGCCGTGTTGTTCGCGGTGCATGCCTAGCTTTTCGAGGATTCGTACCGATGGAAGGTTGTCGGCGTAGCAGCCGGCGGTGAGTCTTCGGAGGTTCAGGTCGGCGAAGGCGTGGGTGATCATCGCGGTGGTGGCTTCGGTGGCGTAGCCGTGGCCGGTGTGGGAGGGGTCGAAGATGTAGCCGAGTTCGGCTTCTGTGCGGAGGGGCATTCCTGGTTGGCCCATGCCGTCGGTCACGGTCAGGGAGACGGTTCCGATCACCACGTTGCCGAGAAGGACGGCGACGCTGTGGTCGTGGGGGTCTGCGGCGGCTCGGCGCCATGCGGCGCGGAAGGAGGTGGGGTCGACCTCGGTGCGCAGGAGCCAGCGGGTGACCTCGGGGAGGTTGCGGTACTCCAGGATTCGGTCGATGTCCTCGTCGCGTACGGTGCGGAGCTCCAGGCGGTCGGTGCGGAGGTTGGTGCTCGCCATGAGATGGGACGGTAGCGGTACGGGGTGCGGCGGAGCATCTGGTTAAGTGGCGGACGGGGTGGGGCCGGCTGAGGTTTATTTGGGGCGGTTGCCTCTTTTTTTGCGGGTGGTCGGCACAGTTCGGCGGGTGGATTTCTGTGCGGGGTTCTGGGGCTTTCGCGGTGTGGGTTTCTTTTGGGGGGGAGTGGGGGTGCGGCCTCGGGAGCTGTTGGCTGTTCGGCCGCGGACGATGCCGATGAAGTCTTCCATCAGGTCGGTGGTGGCGGCGGTGGGCCAGGTCAGGGCCACCTGGGACTGGGGTGCGTCGGGTACGGGGCGATAGGTGAGGTCTTTGCGGTGGTGGAGGCGGGCCAGTGACTGGGGGACCAGGAGGAGGCCGGTGCCGGCGGCCACCAGTTCTATGGCGGACGCTGTGGTGGGGGGACGGGTGAAGGCGGGAAGGCCGGGGAGAGGGGTCCACTCGATGGTGTCGTCCAGGGGGTGCAGCACTTCCTCGTCGGCGAGGTCGGCGAGGGTGACCTCGTCGACGGCGGTCACGGCGTGGTCCTTGGGGGCCACGACCACGGTGGTCTCCACGTAGAGGGGGATCACACTCAGGCCGTCCCGGTCGATCGGGAGCCGTACGAACGCGGCGTCGGCGCCGCCGTCGCGCAGGAGTCGCACCGCTTCGGCGGTGGGGGCGGTGACCAGGGTGATCGGCACGTCCGGTAGGCGTTCGGTCCAGATGTTGACCCATTTCGCGGGGGTCACGCCGGGTGCGTACGCCAGGCGGAACACCTTGGCGGTCTCTTCCTCAGTCACTTTCTCAGCGTAGCGATGTCAGGGGGACCGGTCCGACTGACTACCCTTGGCGCCATGACCTCGTCCAAGCCCAAGAGCATCCAGACGATGAAGCCGGCGACCGCGGCCAAGAAGCTGGGTGTCCTCCTCTCGGCCACCCCCGCCGACTTCCAGGAGGGTGTCATCACCAGGGACGAGTTGAACGCGTTGCAGTCGGCGCCGCCGGAATGGCTGGCCGACCTGCGGCGTAACGGCCCGCATCCCAAGCAGGTCGTCGCGGCGAAGCTGCGGGTCTCCACGTCCGGGCTGCTCAGGAACGGGATCACCGGGCCGCTCACGACCGCGGAGATCGACGCGCTGAAAGCGGAGAATCCGCCGTGGCTGGAGCGTGAGCGGACCATTCATGCCGAGGCGCGCAAGGAAGCACTCCGCCTCAAGCAGCAACGCCAGAACGTCTGAGGTCCCGTACGTCTCCGGCGGCCGGCGTGAGAGCAGGACGGGACGCGTCAGGACCGCACGCGTGAGGCGCGGACGTCGGCGTCTCTGTCGGCTCGCGCCGGAAGAATGTCGTGTCGCTTGATATTCCTTCTTATACGCAACTGTCGGTTTTGGATCGGCCGTCCACTTTGCGGGTCGGCGGCGGTGATGGGATGAAAGTTTCCGCGGGGGTTGTGCGGTCTGTGCAGACGGCGACGCGTTATAGGGACGGCCGGCCGGACGGTTTCGCGGGGTTTGTTGACGCTTTTCGGTGAGCGTGCTGAGACTGTGTTCTCGTTCCGGTTGAAAGGGACAGACATGAATGCTGGCTCGGGTGGACGGCGTCGGTGGGGTTCCGCGGTGCGGGGGCTGGTGGTGATCGGAACGGCTGTGGTCGTCGGTGCGGGGGTGTGCGCGGGGGCCGGGGCCGCCGATGCGGCGGGGACGCTTGGAGCGGCGGCCGCGGGGTCGGGGCGGGATTTCGGAACGGCGGTGCAGGCCGGCCGGCTGGGTGAGGCCGCTTATGTGGAGACGTTGGACCGGGAGTTCACGTCGGTGACGCCGGAGAACGAGATGAAGTGGGACGCGGTGGAGCCGGCGCGAGGGACGTTCGTGTTCACCGCCGCGGACCGGATCGTCGAGCACGCTCGTGCGCGGGGGATGAAGATCCGGGGACACACGTTGGTGTGGCATCCGGGGCTTCCGGGGTGGCTGACGAACCTGTCGTCCGCCGAGTTCCGGATCGCGGTGAACAATCACATCGCGACCGTGATGGGGCACTGGCGGGGACAGATCGACTCGTGGGACGTGGTGAACGAGGCGTTCCAGGACGGTTCGGGAGCGCTGCGGTCCACCATCTTCAGAAGCCGGCTGGGGGACGGGTACATCGAGGAGGCGTTCCGTGCGGCGCGGGCCGCGGATCCGGCGGCCAAGCTCTGCTACAACGACTACAACATCGAGGACGCCGACGCCGCCAAGACGCGGGCCGTGTACGCCATGGTGCGCGACTTCAAGGAGCGTGGGGTGCCGATCGACTGCGTGGGGGTGCAGTCGCACTTCAACGCCTCGATGCCCTTCCCCGCGAACTACCGGCGCACCATCGAGCAGTTCGCGGCGCTCGGTGTGGACGTACAGATAACGCAGCTCGACGTGGACGGAGGGGCCGCGCAGGCCGCCACCTACCGGGCCGCGGTGGAGGCCTGTGTGGCGGTGCCTCGGTGCACCGGGATCACCGTCTGGGGGGTTCCCGACCACTATTCCTGGCGCGCGCCGAACACACCGCTGCTGTTCGACAGGGACTACCAGAAGAAGCCGGCCTACTTCGCGGTGCTTGAGGCGCTCAACGCGGCAGGAGGTGAGCCGACGCCTGCACCGACGCCGACTCCTTCACCGACTCCTACGCCGACACCGACGGTCACTCCGGTGCCGGTGAGCTGCCGGGTCACCGCGGAGCTGTGGGCCCGGTCGCGGACGGGGTACGTCATCAAGCCGGTCACGGTGCGCAACACCGGCAGGGCCGCCGTGTCCGGCTGGACGGTGACGTTCACCCTGCCGCAAGGTCATGTCGTCACCGGGTCGTGGGACGCGGTGCTCACCGTCGCCGGCGGCACGGTGACGGCGAGGAACGCCGGTCATAACGGGACCCTGGCCCCCGGCGCCACCGCGACGTTCGGTTTCCAGGTCCGCCGGGCCTCCGGCGGCACCGCGCTGCCTTCCGGCTACGCCTGCCGGGCCGGCTGAGGCCGGACGACGCAGGCCGTTCCCGGCGACGACCGGGAACGGCCTTGACGGTCACCAGCGCAGGGGGACGGTGGCCAGGTAGTCGCCGAGGCGGCCGGCGATGATCTCGTGGTCGTGGGCCGACGGGTGCCAGTGGCAGCCCATGTAGTCGAGGTCGGTCTCGGGGTAGTACCAGTGGCGGATGCGCTGGTCGCCGCGCGCGTTGCGTTCGCGCACGATCTGGCGGGTGAGGTCGGCGTACGCGGTGGTGCCGGACACGGCCGTGGCGCTGACCACGATGGTGGTGCCCGGGCCGTAGCGTGCGCGGAGTTTGTCGAGGAAGGCGTGGTAGGCGGTGCGGTACGCGGCGGCGAGGGTCTCGGGGGTCCACGGCTCGCCGGGGTTGACGGCGGTGGAGAAGTCGTTGATGCCGAGGCCGATCACGATCAGCTGGGGCCGCCAGGACGGGTCGCGCCAGACGTCGCCTTCGACGTCGAGCAGGGCCCGGTCGTAGTAGGTGCGGTAGTCGGTGCCGGGTTCGATGCCGTTGTAGTTGCGCACCATGCCGCGGCCGGAGAAGGCGTTGATCTGGTAGTCGGCGCCGAGGCGTCGCGCGGCGAGCGCGGCGAAGCTCCGGTCGGCGTTGGTGGTGCGGTTGACCTGGTCTTCTGTGCAGTCCCGCGTGGTGGACATGTTGCCGTACCCGGCGGTGTAGGAGTCGCCGATGAACTCGATCTGCCGGTGGCGCGCGGGGGGTGCGGGGAGGATCGTGCCGCCGGGGACGGGGACGAAGCCGCCGAACGTGCTGGTGGCCCCGGGGCTTTCCGAGCGTTTGACGAGCCGCACGCTGTGCACGCCGTTCCTGAGGCCGCGCACCCAGTACGTGGTGCGGCCGGGGGTGACCAGGGTGGCGGTGGCGGCGCCGTCGATCTGGACGTCGTAGTCGGCGGCGGTGTCGTCGAGGACGACGCCGACGCCGGTGCCGCGGAAGCGGCCTTCGAAGTAGACGCCGGGCCAGCTGTACCGGACGGAGCCGCCGCCGTCCTTCACCCGGCCCGCGGTGTGCGCCTTGGCGAGGACGCCGGTGGACGGGTGGGCCGCGTGTGCGGTGCCGGGAAGCAGGGTGGCGCTCACAAGAACGGCCGCCACCGCGGTCACACGTAAGGGTCGCACGGTTCTCCTTCCCACGGCGTGGCCGTGGTCGCTCGACGGAGGCTGAGGGGAGAGATCGACAGGAGAAGGCGTCACGGACGCCGATGGGACCGGCTGAACGTAACCAGCGGAACCGGACGGCACAACGCTTGATCGTGTGCCGGTAGGGCGATGTCGGCCTCACCACGGGGAACGCGACAGCGCCGCGCCGACCGGGTGAAATGAGCTGAAACAGCGGCCGTGATGAAACTTTCGACAAGGTGTTTCGCGGTTCCTGCAGCAAGACATGATGGTGGCGGCCTATGGGGGCCGAAACGTTTCAGTCGTATGTTGACACTTTTCAGCGGGCCTCCACACACTGTCTCCCTGGGCGGCGCTTCTCATGCCTCGCCCCGGTGGCCGGCGACGTGTCCGGCGGCGTCTCCAGGCCTTCGAGGGGGACGTCGCGGCGGTCGTGCGCCGCCGATGTCCCCCCCGATCTGTGTTCCAGTGGAGGAACAGGCATGATCGATAACGCCACCCCGCGTGCCGCGGGTCGCCGGCTGAGCCTCGGCGTCCGCAGCGCGCTCGTCATCGGAACAGCCGGTGTACTGGCCGCCGGCCTGGCCACGGTCGTCACCGCGCCGGCCGGCGCGGCGGAGAGCACGCTCGGTGCCGCCGCCGCGCTGAGCGGCCGGTACTTCGGCACCGCGATCAGCACGAGCCGGCTCGGCGACTCGCAGTACACGACCATCGCGAACCGTGAGTTCAACATGGTGACCGCCGAGAACGAGATGAAGATCGACGCCACCGAGCCGAACCGGGGGCAGTTCAACTTCACCAACGGCGACCGGGTCTACAACTGGGCCGTGCAGAACGGCAAGCGCGTCCGCGGCCACACACTGGCCTGGCACAACCAGCAGCCCGGCTGGATGCAGTCGCTGTCCGGCAGCAGCCTGCGCCAGGCCATGATCGACCACATCAACGGCGTCGTCGGCCACTACAAGGGCAAGATCTACGCCTGGGACGTCGTCAACGAGGCCTTCGACGACAACAACGGCGGCCGCCGCGACTCCAACCTCCAGCGCACCGGCAACGACTGGATCGAGGTCGCGTTCCGCACCGCACGCGCCGCCGACCCCGCCGCCAAGCTCTGCTACAACGACTACAACATCGACAACTGGTCCTGGGCCAAGACCCAAGGCGTCTACAACATGGTGCGCGACTTCAAGTCACGCGGCGTGCCGATCGACTGCGTGGGCCTGCAGTCCCACTTCAACAGCCAAAGCGCCTACAACAGCAACTACCGCACCACCATCAGCAGCTTCGCCGCGCTCGGCGTCGACGTGCAGATCACTGAACTGGACATCCAGGGCGGCTCCGCACAGACCTACGCCAACGTGGTCAACGACTGCCTGGCGGTGGCCCGCTGCGCCGGCATCACCGTCTGGGGTGTCCGCGACAGCGACTCCTGGCTCGGCGCCAACACCAGCCCCCTGCTGTTCGACAGCAACGGCAACAAGAAGGCCGCCTACACCTCGGTCCTCAACGCGCTCAACAACGCCACCCCCAACCCGACCCCCACGGTGACCCCCACCGTCACCCCGACGGTCACACCGACGGTGACCCCGACCGTCACCCCGACTGTGACGCCGACCGTCACGCCGACGGCCGAACCCGGCGGATGCAGTGTGACGGCCACGACGCAGACCCAGTGGCAAGGCGGATACGTCATCCAGCCGGTCACGGTGCGCAACACGAGTGGTTCGAACATCAGCGGATGGACGGTGACCTTCTCGCTGCCGTCCGGCCAGAACCTCGTCGGCTCGTGGAACGCCAACATCTCCGGCAGCGGCACCATGACCGCCAGGAACGCCGGCTACAACGGCTCCCTGGCGCCGAACGGCACCACGACGTTCGGCTTCCAGGTCGCCAGAGGCGGCAGCGACAGCCAGATCGCGGGTAACTTCACCTGCAGCGCCGGCTGATCTCGACCCCTGGTGCGCGTCCCGGGAGAACCCCGGGACGCGCATCGTCGTCATTTCCGCAGGTCGCTGTCGTCCAGCTTCGCGGTCTCGCTCTCGTTCATCTTCGCGGTGTCGCGCGGCTCCACGTACGGCTCCGCGGCCTCCGGGTGGCCGGCCGCGATGGCGCGGCCCCTGGCCAGTTCGGCGTCGAACTCGACGCCGAGGAGCACCGCGATGTTGGTGATCCACAGCCAGACCAGGAAGACGATGACTCCGGCCATGGCGGCGTAGGTCTTGCTGTACGAGGCGAAGTTGGCGACGTAGAAGCCGAAGGCCGCAGAGGCGACGATCCAGGTGACGACCGCGAGGATGCTGCCGGGGGTGACCCAGCGGAAGCCGGGGTGACTGACGTTGGGTGCGGCCCAGTACAGCAGAGCGAGCACCAGCGTCACCACGATCACCAGCACCGGCCACTTGACGATGTCCCAGATGGCCACCCCCGTCTGGCCGATGCCGAGCAGCCGTCCCGCCTGGTCGGCGAGTGAGCCGGTGAACACGACGGCGACGGCGCCGGCGGCCATGAGGACGACCAGGACGGCGGTGATGCCGAGGCGCAGGGGAAGGGTCTTCCAGATGGGCCGTCCCTCCGGCATCTCGTACATGACGTTCGAGGCCCGCATGAAGGCCGCGACGTATCCCGAGGCCGACCACAGCGCGACCGCGACGCCGATGGCGGTCGCGATCCCGGCGGCCTGCTTGCTGCCCTGCAGAGCGGCGAGCACCGATTCGATGATCTCGCGTGCGGCCCCTGGCGCCAGCGCGCCGAGGTTGTCGATGAGCGGCCCGGTGGCCGACTGGCCGAACAGGCCGAGCAGGGACACGACGGCGAGCAGCGCCGGGAAGATCGACAGCACCGAGTAGTAGGTGAGCGCGGCGGCCCAGTCGGTGACCTTGTCCTCGCGGAACTCCTGGACGGTGCGCTTCAGGACCCCCCACCACGACCGCCGCGACAGTTCCCCCGGCCGCTCGGGACCCTGGTCGCCGTTCGGTGGTGTTCGTTCGCTCATCGGCCCCTCCCGCGCGTCCGTGTCCTCGGCTTCGGCGGCTACCCCGAAAGGTCTTTACCGAACCCGCTGGTCGCGGGTGGTGATACCGGCGGATCCGGGGGAAGCGGTGGGGTGCAGATCCGGCCGAGCACAGGGAGGGACGCGGGATGGACGCCATCGTTCTGCTGAAGGAAGACCACAAGACCGTCGAGAAGCTGTTCAAGGAGTTCGAGAAGGCGGGGGAGAAGGCGTACGCCGAGAAGAAGCGCATCGTGGAGAAGGTCATCGAGGAGCTGACCACCCACGCGTACATCGAGGAGCAGATCTTCTACCCGGCGGCCCGCGCGGACGCACCGGACACCGACGACCACGTGCTGGAGAGCGTCGAGGAGCACCACGTGGTGATGTGGATGTTGTCGGAGCTGAAGGACCTCGACCCGAAGGACGAGCGGTTCGACGCCAAGATGACGGTGCTGATGGAGAACGTGCGGCACCACGTCGAGGAGGAGGAGCAGGAGTGGTTCCCGCAGGTGCGTGAGGCGATGGGCCGCAACCGCCTGCAGGAGCTCGGGGAGCAGATGGCCAAGGCCAAGGCCGACGCGCCGTCCGACCCGCTCAAGGTGGGAAGCGCCGCGAAGTAGCCGCGGGTCATCTCCGTCTCTACTGATTGTGCATATTCCTCTGCTTACGGTGACGACTGGGGCCGAAAGGGAAGGAGTCAGGCGTCAAGTGTCACCACACAGGGGGGCCGGATGATCAAGGCGTTGCACAAGATGGGGATCCGCTCCGGGATGATGTACACGGCGGGGATCATGTCGGTGGGAGCGTCGTTCCTGTCGTGGGTCCTGTCCAAGGAGTACGAGCAGGACATCGCGCGTGCCGACCGCTGGGGCCTGTTCGTGGGGGAGTGGGCACCGACCTTCTTCGCGATGGGCCTCGCGCTCCGCTTCGAGGAGCAGCGGCAGGAAATGATGATGTCCGGCATGGTCGAGCCGGGTTACGAGGAGACGGGTGGCGCGGACGAGCGCATGGCCCGCCGACTCGGTGGCCGGGCCACCGCGCGCACCTAGCGGGGCTCAGCGCGGCGGACGGGTCGCACCGACCCGTCCGCCGCTGCGCGTTCAGTGAGAGGCGACGTAGGTACGCGGTCGCAGCGCCTGGCCGCGCAGCGCGGTCAGCGCGGCGGCGCGGCCCACCTCGGTGAGCTCGGCCATGTGCGGCTGGTCGGCGCGGCCCGCGTGGGCCGGCGAGGTGCACAGGTGCAGCGCGTGCAGACGGAAACACAGGTCGGTCAGCGCACCTTCGACGTCGCCGGGGGTCGCGGTGCGCAACCCCTCGCCGGTGACGACCTCGGCCACCCGGTCGGCCAGCGTCGCGCAGGTCAGCGGGCCGCCGCCGGTGAGCAGCATCAGGCCGGCCTCGCGCACCGACGTCTCCAGCTCGCGCTCCCCCGGCGCCAGCAGCGCGGACGCCGCCGCCTGCCACATCGCGGCCGGGTCGTCGAGCAGCCGCCGACCGGCCGCGGTGATGGTCAGCGCGCCACCGGCGCGCCGCACCGCGCGCATCTCGTGCTCGGCGATGCGGTGCAGCGTGTCGAGCGCGCCGCTCTCGGCGCCGGTCCAGCCGAACCGCTCGGCCGCCACGGCGGCGAACGGCGCGGCGGCGTCACGCGAGGGGAGCACCAGGCCGCCGGGCAGCGCGGCGGTTTCGAGCAGCAGGCGCAGCGCGGTGAAGTGTGCTCCCTCAGGCGCGGGGATGGGTGCGTGCAGCCGCACCTCGAACGGCTGGGCCAGCTCCCTGCGTGCCGCGCCGCGGCCGAGCACCCACCGGTTGAGGCGTTCGCCGTGCACGCGGTCCACCCAGTTGTCCCCGCCGAGCTCGGTGCGCGGCGCGGTGAGCCAGCGCCGGGTGAGGGCCTCGGCGCGGGGTTTCCACCCGCTCGTGGCGGGCCGCAGGTCACCCGCCACCACGGCGAGCTCCAGCGCCGCCGAGCAGGCGACGTGCGCGCCGAGCTCCTCGGGCCCCATGATCGAGCTCCAGCGGAGCTCCGGCACGTCAGGCGGCAGGACACCGGTGGCGTTCAGCGCGCGCTGGTACGCGGCGGCGCCGGCCTCCTCGCCTTCCATCTCGTACGTGCGCAGGATGCGCGACGTGGACGGCGAACCACAGATCGCGGCGTAGCGGTCGAGACCGCCGAGCCGGAGTAAGCGGCCGAGCGCGGCGGCCACGGCCGCGTGATCGTCCTTGACCTTGACCGGCAAGGTGTACCAGAGGAACTCACACACATCGAGCTGCGTGACGGTCTGGAGCGGCTCACCACCGGTGAGCCACTCGACGGCCACCCGCGCGCGGTCGGCGGCGGCGGGGGCGACGCGTTCGAGCTCGGTCAGGAGCGCGGCGACGTCGGGTGCGGGCATGTTTCGCAGTCTGCCGTATAGGCCCGGGCCCTGACGACGGCTTCCGCCACGGACGATTTCCACGTCACCCACCTGATGAAGAACGGTAATACGGAGCTGCCGGTGCGCACCCCGGCGTCATATCCAGCGGTCGAGCAGCATCCTGCTGTGCCAATCCTCGTAGGGAATGATCTCGCCGGTGAGCACGGGGTGCAGCCACCAGAAGTTGATCAACGCCAGCAGGACGAACGCGCCGGTCACGGCCGCGCCGGCGGCCCTGCGCGCCGGCGGCGCCGCCAGCGGGCCGATGACGAGCCCGGCGACCAGCACGATCGCCAGGATCATGAAGGGGATCATGGGGGCGGTGTAGAACAGGAACATCGTGCGGTTGTCGGTGATGGCGTAGTAGAACCACGGCAGCCAACCGACCGCGTACGCCAGCAGCACGCCGCCGGGCCGCCAGTCGCGGCCGGAGACGTACCACGCGATCAGGCCGACCAGCGCGGCGACCGCGCCGTACCAGATGACCGGGGTGCCGACGCCGAGCACGGCCTGGGAGCACTTGTCGGCGCCGCAGCCGGTGGGGCTCTCGTAGAAGAACGCGACCGGCCGCAGCAGCAGCGGCCACTCCCAGGGCCGCGACTGGTAGGGGTGTGAGGAGTCCAGGCCGGTGTGGAAGCTCAGGACCATCCACTGGTAGTCCCACCAGGAGCGCAGCGAGCTGAACACGAAGTACGCCGGACCGCTGGAGGTGGCCTCCGACCAGTTGCGGCCGTAGCCGAAGGCGGTGGCGAACCAGCCGGTCCAGCTCGCCATGTAGGCCAGCACGGGGACCACACCGAGGCTGAGGGTCGCGGCGGGGACGTCCAGGCGGAGCGCGCCGCGGTACGGATAGCGCAGGCCGATGGCGCGCCGTGCGCCAGCGTCCCACATCACGCTCATCACCGCGAACGCGACCAGGAAGAACACACCGCTCCACTTGGTGGCGCACGCGGCGCCGAGGCACAGTCCGGCGCCGATGCGCCACCACCGCACCCCGAGGCGCGGACCGGTGTCGCTCAGCGCCGACGTCTCGTACCAGTCGGCCAGCCGGGTGCGCGCCTGGTCGCGGTCGGCCACCAGGCAGGCGAATCCGGCGAGGACCCACATCATCAGGAAACCGTCGAGCAGCGCCGTGCGGCCGAGCACGAACGCCAGCCCGTCCACGGCGAGCAGCAGGCCCGCCATGCAGCCGAGGATCGTGGAGCGCGTCATGCGCCGCGCCACCCGCGCGATCACCAGGATCGAGATCACGCTCACCACGGCGGCGGCGAACCGCCAGCCGAACGGGTTGGCCCCGAACAGCCACTCACCCGCGCCGATCATCCACTTGCCGAGCGGCGGGTGGACGACGTAGGACGCGCACTCGTGGATCTTGTCGGGAGCGCAGCGCTGCCAGATGTCGGGGTTGCCGGCGAGCAGGACCTTGTCGGCGTCCTTGACCGCGACCCGCTCGACACCCCACCGCACCAGGGACAGCGAGTCCTTGGCGTAGTAGGTCTCGTCGAACACGATCGCGCGGGGGTTGCCGAGGTCCTTGAACCGCAGCACCGCGCCGAACGCCGCCACGATCAGCGGCCCGGCCCACCCCCACATGGCGCTGCCGCTGAACGGCGGGACCAACCGGTCGCGCACGGAGCCCGGCGGAGCCGGGTCGTCCTTCGGCTCCGGCTGCTCGAAGTCCTGGTTAGGGTAGTCCGTCACGGCCACCCGCACATCGTACGGGGCCGTCTCTACGGCCAACCTAAGAAACACCTCTAACGGCCCCAATTGGGGGAGTCGAGGCGGAAAGTAGCCCACATATGACCTCGGGTCCCATGGGAGAGGATGGACGGGTGAGCGGGAACGGCAGGCTGGTGCTCGCGGGAGCCCCCATCGGCCGGGTGGACGACGCGTCCGCGCGGCTGCGTGACGCGCTCGCCGCCGCCGACGTGGTGGCCGCCGAGGACACCCGCAGGCTGCGCCGGCTGGCCGCCGACCTCGGGATCACGGTCGGCGGCCGGGTGGTGTCGTACTACGACGCCAACGAGGCCGTGCGCGCCGAGGAGCTGCTCGGCGCGCTGCGCGGCGGCGAGACCGTGCTGGTGATCACCGACGCCGGCATGCCGGGGGTCTCCGACCCCGGGTACCGCCTCACGCGGCTCGCGGTGGACGCCGGCATAGAGGTGACCGCGCTTCCCGGGCCGTCGGCCGTGACGACGGCGCTCGCGGTGTCCGGGCTGCCGTCCGACCGGTTCTGCTTCGAGGGGTTCCCGCCGCGCAAGGCCGGTGAGCGCGCGCGGCGCCTCGCGACGCTGGCCGACGAGCGGCGCACCATGGTCTTCTTCGAGGCGCCGCACCGGCTGGCCGCCACCCTTGAGGCCATGGCGGAGGCGTTCGGCCCCGGCCGGCCGGCCGCCGTGTGCCGCGAGCTCACCAAGACCTACGAGGAGGTCCTGCGCGGACCGTTGTCCGAGCTCGCCGGCTGGGCCGCCGGGGAGGTGCGCGGCGAGATCACCTTGGTGGTCGCCGGTCACGATCCCGGAGAGACGCCTCCCGACATCGGGGAGCTGGTGGCGGAGGTCGCTCGCATGCAGGAGGCCGGGGTGCCGCGCAAGCAGGCCATCGTGGACGTGGCGCGGGCCGCGGGGGTGCCGCGGCGCACTTTGTACGACGCCGTTCATGGCGCCGGTGGCGTTCGCCCTGCTTAGAGCGGTACGGCATCACGAGGCGCAAAGATCCTCTGGTTGAGTGGGCCTCATGCCCTTTAAGGTGCGCAGGTGGCTCTTCGTGCCTTCCCCCGGCGGATTCCCGGCGTGTCGCGTTTTTTCGCTGATTCCGCGGCTCCTCCTGACCAGGCGTCCCCGTCCCCGGCGTCGGTGCGCGACCGTCTCGTCCCGCCGTTCCAAGGCAGCTTCCTTTGGGGATGGGCCGGTCCGCTGCTGGTCACGGTGTTCGCGGCGGTCCTGCGCCTGTACCGGCTCGGCGAGCCGAAGGCCGTGGTCTTCGACGAGACCTACTACGCCAAGGACGCGCTGTCTCTGCTGCGGTACATGGTCGAGCGGACCACCCTCGGCTCCAGCGATGACCCCATCGCCGACCGGCGGCTGATCGAGGGCGGCACCGACCTGTGGGTGAAGTGCGCGCCGGACAACCTCGATCCGTGCGCGCTGTACGTGGCGCACCCGCCGCTCGGCAAATGGATGATCGCCATCGGTGAGTGGATCTTCGGCTGGACGCCGTTCGGGTGGCGGTTCGCCGCCGCGATGGCCGGCACCGTCTCGGTACTGATCATCGCGCGGGTGGCGCGGCGCATGACGCGCTCCACGATCCTCGGCTGCATGGCGGGCCTTCTGCTGGCGCTCGACGGCATGGCGTTCGTGCTCAGCCGCACGGCGCTGCTCGACGGCTTCCTGATGCTGTGGGTGCTCGCCGGGTTCGCCTGCCTGGTGGCCGACCGCGACCAGGCGCGCACCCGGCTGGCCGACTGGTACGAGACGTCGGCGCTGAGCGACACCGGTCCGCGCCTCGGGGTGCGGTGGTGGCGCATCGGCGCCGGACTGTGCCTCGGCGCGGCCTGCGGCATCAAGTGGAGCGGTGTGTTCTTCCTGGTCGCGTTCGCGGTGATGAGCGTGATGTGGGACGCCGGCGCACGGCGCGCCGTCGGCCTGCGGCGGCCCTACCGCGGCGCGCTCGGCCTCGACGTGCCGCCGGCGTTCCTCGCCTTCGGCGTGGTCCCGGCCGCGACGTACGTGCTGAGCTGGTTCGGGTGGTTCTCCTCGGCGCTCGGCTGGGGCCGCAACTGGTCGGAGGCCACCTCGGCGGGGCCCGCGTACTTCGTGTTCAGCTCGCTGCGCTCGTGGTTCTCCTACCACTTCCAGGTGCTCGGCTACCACACCGGGCTGAGCTCGTCGCATGCCTACCAGTCGTGGCCGTGGGAGTGGCCGCTGCTGGCGCGGCCGGTGGCGTTCCACTACAAGAGCCCGCCATGCCCCACCGGCACCTGCTCGGAGGCGGTGATCGGTGTCGGCACGCCGATCATCTGGTACGGCGCGGTGGTCGCGCTGGTCGGCCTGATCGCCTGGTACTTCTCCAGCCGGGACTGGCGCGCCGGCGCGGTGCTGCTGGCGTACGCGGCGGGCTGGCTGCCGTGGTTCTACTACGCCATCACCGACAAGCGCACGATGTTCGCGTTCTACACGGCCCCCATGATCCCCTTCATGATCCTGGCGATCGTGCTGATCGGCGGCCTGCTCATCGGGCCCGCCGGCGTCGCCTCCAACAGGCGGGCCGCCGGCGCGGCGGGGGTCGGCGCGTTCATGCTGCTCGCGCTGATCAACTTCTGGTGGCTCTACCCGGTGCTGTCCGCCGAGACCATCCCGTACGACGACTGGTACCGCCGCATGCTGTTCCGTAGCTGGATCTAGCTCTCGGGCCGCCGCCTGCGCCATCCGTGGCGCAGGGTGACGGCGGCGGCGAGGAACGCCACCGGCATCGCCGGCAGCAGGTAGCGGTAGTCGAACTCGGCGGTGGCGGCCGGGGCCACCACCAGGGCCGCCGCCGCCACCCACGGCAGCAGCGCGGGCCCGCCGAGCGTGCGCCAGCGCGCCACCAGGCCGGCCGCCGACACCAGCAGCGCGAGACCGAGCACGAGGCCCGGCAGGTAGGCGAACCGCTGGTAGCGCTCCATGATCGTGGCCCAGGGCCAGTAGACGCGGGTGCTGGCCCGGCCCTGCTCGTACGCCACCATGTCGCGGTCGACCGTCCCCTTGTACGACGGCCACGACGGCGGCGACTTCAGCAGCCGCACCGGGTCGCGCGCGCTGACTCCTCTGGCGTCGAACTGGTACTGGTTCCAGGTCAGCGCGTCGGGGAACACCGGCCGGTCCCAGCGGAAACTGCGCAGCAGGTCGCCGGTCACGGCGTCGAGGTAGTCGCCGGGCTGGGCCAGGATGGCGCGCTTGGCGAACCGGCTCGCCGTGTCGTTGATCGACCGGTCCCACTTGTCGGCACCCCAGCGGTGCAGCACCTCGCCTTCGCCTTTCCACCACAGGTAGAGCTGGGAGAACTGGCTGCGCGCGATGCTCGGGTTGTTGCACAGCGGGATCAGGTCCTGCTCGCGCTGCAGATCGGGTTTGATCTTCTTGCAGTCGGCGAACTTGGCGGTGCGCATGTACATGATCAGGCCGTCGCTCTGCGTCATCGCGAACTGGCCGTGCACCGCCGAGAACCACCCCATGTAGGCGATGACCGGCACGGCGCACGCCGTCACCATGGCGAGCACAGGCTTCCAGCCGGTGCGCTTGACCAGCATGTACACCGCGACGACGGCGAGGATCGGCAGGCCGATGCTGCGCGTCAGCGCCGTGAGGGCCATCAGCAGGCCGACCGCGACGCCGACCTTCCACGACATCGTGCGGTGCCACAGCACCATGGTGATCACGGCCACGATGAGCAGCGTGAACATGGTGTCCGACATGATCAGCTGTTCGAGCTGGATCTGGTAGGCGTCGAACAGCACAGGCGCGGCGGCGAGCGTGGCACCCCAGTCCGGCAGGCCAAATTTGCGCCTCAGGAGCGCATAGATCAGCACGGCGGTCGCCAGGCCCATCACGTGCTGCGTAAAGACCACCAGAGCGAAGCTGTGGAAAGGCTTGAGCGCCAGCAGCCAGAAGCCGTACCCGTCGGGCCGGATGGGGTGGGGCCGCAGGTGGAGCGCCACCGAGACGTACTCGTAGGAGTCGTTGAACCACATGGCCGGCCGGTAGCCGAGCATCGTGATCACACGCAGCGCGGCGCCGAGCGTGACGGCGATCACGAACAGCCTGCGCCGCCGCAGGAAACCGAGCAGTCGCGTGCCTCTGCCGGTCGCGGACGCGCCGGCGTTCGCCTGTTCGGCAACGGTCACCATGGATTACAGGATGCCAGCCGTTTCGGAGACTTGACCCGAGCACCGGAGGGCAGGGGGCATCATGGTTGGACTACTCAGCCGATGATCGAGGCACGAACGAGGGGTTTCGTCGTGGAACTGACCGTGGTCATGCCATGCCTGAACGAGGCGGAGACCGTCGAGACGTGCATCCGCAAGGCATTGGCGTGCATGGCCGAGCACGGCATCGACGGCGAGGTGGTGATCGCGGACAACGGCAGCACCGACGGCTCGCAGCAGCTCGCACGTGACGCCGGTGCCCGTGTGGTGCACGTCGACGCCAAGGGGTACGGCAACGCGCTGATCGGCGGCATCCGCGCCGCGCGCGGCCGGTACGTCATCATGGGGGACGCCGACGACTCCTATGACTTCACCGCGCTGCTGCCGTTCGTCGAGCAGCTCCGCGACGGGGCCGACCTCGTCATGGGGAACCGCTTCCGCGGCGGCATCGCGCCTGGCGCCATGCCTCCGCTGCACAAGTACCTCGGCAACCCGGTGCTGTCGTTCGTCGGCCGCCTGTTCTTCCCCAGCAAGATCCGCGACTTCCACTGCGGGCTGCGCGGGTTCCGCCGCGACTCGATCCTCAACCTGGGGCTCCAGACCGGTGGCATGGAGTTCGCCAGCGAGATGGTCGTCAAGGCCACGCTGCAGGGCCTGGACGTCCGCGAGGTGCCGACCACGCTCAGCCCCGACGGCCGGTCCCGGCCGCCGCACCTGCGTTCCTGGCGGGACGGCTGGCGTCACCTGCGCTTCCTGCTGCTGTACAGCCCGCGGTGGCTGTTCCTGATCCCCGGCGCGGTGCTGATGTGCCTCGGGCTGGTCGCGGGTGCGGCGCTGACGTTCGGGCCGGTGTACATCGGCAAGCTCGCCTTCGACGTCGACACGCTCGTCGGTGCGTCGGCGATCGTGGTGATCGGCTTCCAGGCCCTGCTGTTCGGCCTGTTCACCAAGGTCTACGCCGCCGAGGAGGGCTTTTTGCCGGAGGACCGCCGGGTGCGGCAGCTCGTCGACATCGTCACGCTGGAGAAGGGCCTGGTCGCCGGCGGGCTGCTGGCGCTCGCGGGTCTCGGCGGGCTCGTCGCCTCGCTGGCCCACTGGCAGGTGCGCAACTTCGGTCCGCTGATCCCCGCCGAGTCGCTGCGTCTGGTCGTGCCGTCGGCCACCGCGCTGATCATGAGCTTCCAGACCATCTTCGCGGCCCTGTTCATCAGCATCCTCGGCATCCGCCGCACCAAGGAGACCCCGGCGGACGTCGCCGCCTCCGCCGCCGAGGAGGCCGCGCAGGCCGTCCGGCGCGAGTCGACCCCCGCCTGACGACACGCTGACGACACGCCTGAACCACCGGGGCCTCGCCACGGCCGTCCACAGAACCGGGTAATCGGTTCGATGAGCCATGGCGGGGCCTCTAGTCTTGGTGGCATGTCCCAGCACATCTTGACCGCCGTCGCGTGGCCGTACGCCAACGGCCCCCGCCACATCGGGCACGTCTCAGGTTTCGGCGTGCCGTCCGACATCTTCAGCCGCTACCAGCGGATGGCGGGCAACAAGGTGCTGATGGTCAGTGGTACCGACGAGCACGGCACCCCCATCCAGGTGCAGGCTGACAAGGAAGGCGTGACGGCCCGCGAGCTGGCCGACCGCTACAACCGGGTGATCGCCGAGGACCTCACGGCCCTCGGCCTGTCCTACGATCTGTTCACCCGCACCACCACCGAGAACCACTACGCCATCGCGCAGGAGATCTTCAAGGGCCTCCACGCCAACGGCTACGTCTTCCCGCGCACCACCATGGGTGCGGTCTCCCCCACCACCGGCCGCACGCTGCCCGACCGCTACATCGAGGGCACCTGTCCCATCTGCGGGTACGACGGCGCGCGCGGCGACCAGTGCGACAACTGCGGTAACCAGCTCGACCCGGTCGACCTGATCAACCCGCGCAGCCGCATCAACGGCGAGACGCCGAAGTTCATCGAGACCGAGCACTTCATGCTCGACCTGCCGGCGTTCAGCGAGGCCCTCGGCACGTGGCTGCAGTCCAAGCAGGGTGAGTGGCGGCCCAACGTCCTGAAGTTCTCGCTCAACCTGCTCGGCGACCTTCAGCCGCGCGCCATCAGCCGCGACCTCGACTGGGGTGTGCCGATCCCGCTGGACGGCTGGCGCGACCGTGAGGACAAGCGGCTGTACGTCTGGTTCGACGCCGTCATCGGCTACCTCAGCGCGTCGATCGAGTGGGCCCGCCGCTCCGGCGACCCCGACGCGTGGCGGCAGTGGTGGCAGAACCCCGAAGCGCGCGGCTACTACTTCATGGGCAAGGACAACATCGTCTTCCACTCCGAGATCTGGCCGGCGATGCTGCTCGGCTACAACGGCGAGGGTGCGCGCGGCGGCACACCGGGGTCGCTCGGCAGGCTGGAGCTGCCGTCGGAGGTCGTGTCCAGCGAGTTCCTCACCATGGAGGGCCGCAAGTTCTCCTCCAGCCGCCAGGTCGTCATCTACGTGCGCGACTTCCTGTCGCGCTACGACGCCGACGCTCTGCGGTACTACATCGCGGTGGCCGGCCCGGAGAACCAGGACACCGACTTCACCTGGTCGGAGTTCGTCAACCGCAACAACGGCGAGCTGGTCGCGGCGTGGGGCAACCTCGTCAACCGCTCCATCTCGATGGCCGCCAAGAACTTCGGCGCCGTCCCCGGGCCCGGCGACCTCACCGACGCCGACCGTGCGCTGCTGGCCCGCAGCCGCGCGGCGTTCCCCGCCGTCGGTGCCGAGCTCGGCAGGTCCCGGTTCAAGAACGCCGTCACCGAGGCGTTCGACGTCGTGCGCGACGCCAACCGTTACCTCGCCGAGCAGGAGCCCTGGAAGCTCAAGGACGACCCCGAGCGGGTCAAGTCCATCCTCCATGTGGCGCTCCAGGTGGTGGACGACGCCAAGACGCTGCTGACGCCGTTCCTGCCGACGTCCTCCAACAAGATCCACGCCATGCTCGGCGGCGAGGGGGTCTGGTCCGGCATGCCGGCCATCCAGGAGGTCGACGAGGACGGCGGCCCGGCCTACCCGGTGATCACCGGCGACTACACCGGCGCGGCCACGTGGGAGTCGCGGCCGATCCGGCCCGGCACTCCGCTGGCCCCGCCGACCCCGCTGTTCCCCAAACTCGACCCCAAGATCGTGGACGAGGAACTGTCCCGGCTCGGCCAGTGACCATGCGCCTCACCTGCTCGCGTCCCGCCGGAGCGTCGCGCTCCGCCTGCTCGTGGCTCACCGGAGCGCTCGGGTGAGCCGCGACACGACGCCACCCCCCGTCCCGCCGCCGCTGGACGGGGAGGTGTTCGACAGCCACTGCCATCTGGACATCATGGTGGGGGAGCGCCAGGCCTCCACCGCCGATCCCGCCGGCACGGCGGCCCAGGCGACCGGCGTGACCGTCCAGGACATCCTCGGCGCGGCCCGCTCGGTCGGGGTGACCCGGCTCGTCACCATCGGGTACGACCTGCGGTCCTCCCGGTGGAACGCCGCGACCGCGCGGGACGTCGAGGGTGTCTACGCCGGGGTGGCCGTCCACCCCAACGAGGCGCACCACGCCACACCGGAGACCCTCGACGAGATCGAGCGGCTGGCCCGCGAGCCCCACGTGCGCGCCGTCGGCGAGACCGGGCTCGACTACTACCGCGACTGGTCGCCGAAGCAGGCGCAGCACGCGTCGTTCCGCGCGCACATCGAGATCGCCAAGCGCACCGGCAAGGCTTTGGTCATCCACGACCGCGACGCGCACGAGGACGTCCTGAAGGTCCTCGCCGACCAAGGCGCACCGGACGTCGTGGTCTTCCACAGCTTCTCCGGCGACGCCGACTACGCCGGCCGGTGCGTCAAGGAGGGCTACCACCTGTCCTTCTCCGGCCCTGTCACCTACAAGAACGCCACCGCGCTGCGTGAGGCCGTCCAGGTGACCCCGCCGGAGCTGATGCTGGTCGAGACCGACGCGCCGTACCTGCCACCGGTCCCGCACCGCGGCAGGCCCAACGCTCCCTACCTGATCCCGCTCACGCTGCGCCTGCTGGCCGAGCTGAAGTCGCTCACCGAGGCCGAGCTCGCCGCCACGATCAGCGCCAACGGCGAGCGGGTCTTCGGCGCCTGGTAGGCCGCGCGGATCAGCCCTGTGCCTGTGGGCCGCGCGGACCACGCGGCGTCCGTCACCCTCCTACGGCGGCGCCGAAGTCGGCGGGAAGCGGATCTTTGGCGGCGGGACCGAGCACGCGGGGGGTGGCGTCCGGCGCGAACAGCGTCAGAGCGCCGGTCCCGGCGGACTGGTCCGGTGACCCCACGAGCAGGGTCGTCGCCGCGGACAGCCTGTCGGAGACGCCGGCCGTGCCGAGCGACCAGCCGAAACGGTCGTGCGCGGCTGATTCAGGCGGCGAGAGCATGAGGATCGGCGCGTCGCCGGTCACGGGGATCCGGCGGACGGCCCCGCTCTCCTCGGCGTCCCGCGACTCGAAGGGGCTGCCGACGGCGAGTGCCAGACCGTCGGGGGTGTCGACCATGGCCAGGGACCAGCCGAACGCCGATCCCTCGGTGAGAGCGTCGAGGCCGTCCACGCCGGGACGGATGGTGCGCGCCGGCGCGAGCACGCCGTTCTTGCCGGCCTGGAAGAGTTGCACGACACCGGTGTGCGGTGCGCCGGGAACGCCGGCGAGCGGCGCGCTGACGGCGAGGTAGGGGTTGCCTCTGTGCTCGACGTAGGCGAGCGCGTGGCCGAAACGGTCACCCTCGGCTTCCTTCACCCCGCGCGCGGACTCGGTCAGCGTCCATTTGGCGGCCGACAGCGCGCCGTCCGGGGTGACGTCGAACAGGACCTCCACGGCCCCGGAGTTGTCGGTCCCCGTGCTGCCTTTCTGCTTCCCCGCGCCGTCGTTGTTCTCGTACGGGGTGCCGATCGCGATGTCCAGCGTGCGGAGCTTGCCGCCGAGCCGGCCGACCGCCAGCGACCAGCCGTACAGGTCGCCTTCCTCGCTGTTGCCGATGACCCCTTCTGCCTCCTGGGTGATCCTGCGCGGCTTGGCCGGCTCCGGGCCCTGGTAGACGTACACGGCGCCGGAGTCGGTGGTGTCGTCGGCGTCCTCGTACGGCGCGGCGACCACCAGGGTCGCCGGCTGTCCCGGGATCCGGCCGGCCGCGACGGACCAGCCGAAATGCGCGTCCCGTTCCGGCGAGGACGCCGTCAGTCGCACCGGTTCCCGGCCCGCGCCGCCGTAGAAGACGTACACCGCTCCGGCCCCCGCCTCGCCGTCCACGGTGGCGTACGGCGCGCCGACCACGACGTCCATGCAGCCGTCGTCGTCGAGCTGCTGGGTGCGGACCGACCAGCCGAAGGCGTCGCCGGCCGCCGCGTCCGGCGCGGTGAGCACGGCGCCTGTCCCGTCCCCGAGCGGCAGGACGTGGACCGCGCCGGCCCCGCGCAGTCCTTTGACGACGGCCAGCGGGTCGCCGGCGACGACGTCCGGCCTGCCGTCGCCGTCGAAGTCCGCGGCCCCCGCGCACGTGGCGGTGCGCGCGGCACCGGGGGGTGCGCCGGAACCCGCGACCAGCAGCGCCGCCGCGAGCAGGGTCGTCAGGACAGAGCGCGTGTTCACAGCCGTACCTCGATCGTCTTGCCGCCGGAGTCGAACGTCAGCGTGGCGGGCCGGCTCGCCGGTGCCAGGTCGTAGACCAGCACACCGTCCACCTTGGCGCCGGGTGGCATGGCCGAGGGGAACGCCGTGGAGACCTGCGAAGGCCGGTGCTCGGCCCCGCCGTCGTCCACGAGCGCAGGCGGCTCGGCCGAGATCTCGGCCCGCGTGCCGCCGGGGTTGGTGAGCGTCCACGCCACCACGCAGAACCGTCCCTCCTGCGGTGTGGCCCCCTGGTAGGTGGTCAGGCCGCACCGAGGCGCGTCGGGAACGGCGAACTGCGCTCCGGCGTACGGAGCCGCCAGGGGGAACCAGCGGGCCACGTCGGTGACCCGCGCGGGTGCGACGACCTCTTTGCCGGACGCTGTGCTCGCCGCCGCGCTCGCCCCGACGTTCCGGCCGTCCGGCTGGTCACGCCGCACCACGATGATCGACAGCACCGCGGCCGACACGACGACGGCCCCGACGACGGCGAGCACCGGCAGCAGCCATCTGCGTCCCCGCCGACCGGGACCGGTCCCCGCCGCGGTCGGCACGGTCGGCGCGGTCGGTACGGTCGGCATGGTGCCGGTCACCGGCGGCCGCGTCTCCTCGACGGCGGGCCGGTACGCGGGGGCACCGGCCGGGTACGTCGCCGGATCGGTCACCGGCCGCTGGGCCGCGACGCCGGCCGGGTACGGCGGGGGTTCGGCCGCCGGCCGCTGCGCGCCGACGCCGGCCTGGTACGGCGCCGGATCGGCCACCGGCCGCGGCGTGGCGGCGCCGTACGGCGCCGGTGGGGGAGTCGGCGGGTCGGGGTGGGCCAGGTTGGCGGGGGGCTGCCAGGACTCCAGCAACTCGCTGGCGACCAGCGTGGGGGCCTGCGGCTGCGCGACCAGGGTCGGCGGGTCCAGCGGCACCGGCGATGCGCCGCCGACCAGCGCGATCAGCAGCTCCTGCGCCGTGGGCCGCCTGGCGGGGTCGGGGCCGGTGGCCATGCGCACCAGGTGGCCGAGCGGCGCAGGCAGCTCGCCGAGGTCGGGACGGCCGTTCAGCACCCGTGACGCCAGCGTCATCATGTCGCCGCGGCCGTAGGGGTGCCGTCCGTTCCCGGCGTACGCCACCAGGCACCCCCAGGCGAACACGTCGGCCGCCGGGGTGATCTCCTCGCCGCGCACCTGCTCGGGGGCCCACCACCCGGGGCTGCCGAGCAGCTCGCCGGACCGGGTCACGCCTTGCGTGGCGTCGAGCGCACGCGCGATGCCGAAGTCGATGACCCTCGGCCCCGACATGGACAAGATGACGTTGGCCGGCTTGAGGTCGCGGTGCACCAGCCCGGCCACGTGGATGGCGGCGAGCGCCGCGGCGACGCCGAGCGCGACGCCGTGCAGCGTGCCGGCCTCAAGCGCGCCGTACCGGGAGATCTGCCGCGACAGAGGGGTGCCGGGGATGAACTCGGTGATCATGTAGGGCCGGCCGTCGTCGGCGTTGCCGTTGTCGAGCACCTGCGCGGTGCAGAACGACGCGACACGCCTGGCGTTGGACACCTCGGTGTGGAAGCGGGCCGCGAAGCCCTCGTCCACGGTGAACTCGGCCTTGACGACCTTGACCGCGACGAGCCTGCCGGTCCCCGGTGTCTCGGCCAGATAGACCGTTCCCATGCCACCTTCGCCGAGCCGGCCGCGCAGCACGTACGGCCCGATCCGTTCGGGATCGTACGGGCGCAGGGGCTGCGCACCGGTGGGGTCCATTGACGACGCCTCCTCGGGGGCTAAGGGCGTGGTCACGTTAACCATGCCCACTTTCCTCTGGCTTGAAGATCGGTTGAGACGGGTGGGACGTCCGAGGTGGTCCGTCGCCTGCCTCATCGAAGTCTTCGATGCGGGACACTGGGTGGATGGGGAGCTCAATTGTGGACCTGCTCGGGCCCTCGGAAATACGTCACCTGGCGGACAGGCTCGGCTTACGGCCGACCAAACGGCTCGGGCAGAACTTCGTCATCGACGGCGGCACCGTGCGGCGCATCGCACGCCTCGCCGAGGTGGCCTCCGATGACGTCGTGATCGAGGTCGGGCCCGGCCTCGGCTCCCTCACGCTGGCGCTGCTCCCCGAGGCACGACAGGTGGTGGCCGTCGAGATCGACCCCGTGCTCGCGCGGCAGCTTCCGCTGACCGTGGCCGAGCGAGCGCCGTCGCTGGCCGGCCGGCTCACCGTCGTCGAGGCCGACGCGATGCGGGTCCAGGCGGAGCGGCTCGGCGCCGAGCCGACCGTGCTCGTGGCCAACCTGCCGTACAACGTGGCGGTGCCGGTGGTGCTGCACCTGCTCGACGAGCTGCCGTCGCTGCGCGGCGGCCTCGTCATGGTGCAGTCCGAGGTGGCCGAGCGCATGGCGGCCGGTCCCGGCTCCAAGGTGTACGGCGTGCCGTCCGCGAAGGCCGCCTGGTACGCCGGGGTGCGCAGGGCCGGCGCGGTCGGCCGCACCGTCTTCTGGCCGGTGCCGAACGTCGACTCGGGGCTCGTGGCGTTCACCCGCCGCGACCCGCCGCCGACGTCGGCCACCCGCGAGCAGGTGTTCGCCGTCGTGGACGCCGCCTTCGCGCAGCGCCGCAAGACGCTGCGCGCCGCGCTCGCGGGCTGGGCCGGTTCGGCGGACGCCGCGGAGAAGGCCCTGCGTGCCGCAGGGGTGGACCCGTCGCTGCGCGGCGAACGCCTCGCCATCGGCGACTTCGCGCGCGTCGCCGAGCACCGGCCCTGATCGCGTCGTTCCTCCCGGCGGGCCGGGTCGCCGACTACGATCGGTGCCTGTGACTTCCGTGACCGTTCGCGTGCCGGCCAAGGTCAACCTGCAGCTCGCCGTGGGTCCCCGGCGGGACGACGGCTACCACGACCTGGTGAACGTCTTCCAGGCCGTCTCGTTGTTCGACGAGGTCACGGCCACCACAGGTCCCGGCGCGGGTGGGCCGCTGACCTCGGGTGACGTGACCGCGAGCGTGGTCGTCGAAGGCGAGGCCGCCGACCAGGTCCCTCTCGACGCGACCAACCTCGCGGTGCGCGCCGCGTTCGCGGTGGGTGCGCGGGCTGGCCGTCCGGTGGACGTCGCGCTGCGCATCCGCAAGGCCATCCCCGTGGCCGGAGGCATGGCGGGAGGCAGCGCGGACGCCGCGGCGGCGCTGGTCGCCTGCGACGAGCTGTGGGGCCTCGCGCTGCCGAGGGACGAGCTGATGGACATCGCCGCCGATCTCGGCAGCGACGTGCCGTTCGCGCTGCTCGGCGGCACGGCGGTCGGCACCGGCCGCGGCGAGCGGCTCACCTCCCTCGCCGGCGGCGGCGAGTACCACTGGGTCTTCGCGCTCGCCGACGGCGGCCTGTCCACGGCCAAGGTGTACGCCGAGTGCGACCGTCTCCGTGAGGCCACCGGCGAACCGGCCGCCTGGCCCGAGGCCTCGGCACGCCTGCTCGCCGCGCTCGAGGCCGCCGACGCCAAGGAGCTCGGCGAGTCCCTCACCAACGACCTCCAGCCGGCCGCCGTGCTGCTCCACCGGCCCCTGTCGCGCACCCTGGCGGCGGGCCGTGAGTACGGCGCGCTCGGCGCTCTGGTGTCCGGCTCCGGCCCCACCTGCGCGTTCCTGGCCGGTTCCGCCGACCACGCGCGGGAGCTGGCGCTGGCGCTCGACGTGGCCGGTGTGTGCCGCGCCACCGTCACCGCGCGCGGCCCGGTCCCCGGCGCCACCGTGATCGGCGCCACCGCCTGAGCCGGGGCCACGCGCGCCGGTGAAGGCCCGCGAGAGGCCCACTAGGCTTTGAGTGCGATGAATCTGGTGAATCTGGAATCGGTCTCCCTGTCCTACGGGCCCAAACCGCTGTTGCGGGACGTGTCGCTCGGCATCGAGTCGGGGGACCGCATCGGTGTCGTGGGACGCAACGGCGACGGCAAGACCACGCTCATCTCGGTGATCGCGGGGCTGGTGGCCCCCCATGAGGGCCGCGTCACGCACAACCGCGGGCTGCGGGTCGGGGTGGTCGCGCAGGCCGACGACATGGCCCCCGCGCTGACCGTCGGCGACGTCGTCCTCGACGGCCGCGCGGAGCACGAGTGGGCCGGTGATCAGGGGATCCGTGAGATCCTCGCCAACCTGCTCGGCGGCATCGACCTCCAGGCGCGCGCCGGTGAGCTGTCGGGTGGCGAGCGGCGCCGCACGGCGCTGGCACGGGTGCTGATCGGCGACCACGACCTGATCGTGCTGGACGAGCCGACCAACCACCTCGACATCGAGGCCATCGCCTGGCTCGCCGGCCACCTCGCCGGCCGCCGCTCGGCGCTGCTGGTGGTCACGCACGACCGGTGGTTCCTCGACGCGGTGTCGACCCGCACGTGGGAGGTCGTGGACGGCGCCGTCCACCGCTACGAAGGCGGCTACGCGGCGTACGTGCTGGCCAAGGCCGAGCGGGCCCGCATCGCGCAGGCGACCGAGGAGCGCAGGCAGAACCTCATGCGCAAGGAGATCGCGTGGCTGCGCCGCGGCCCGCCGGCGCGCACGTCCAAGCCGAAGTTCCGCATCGAGGCGGCGCAGGCCCTGATCGCCGACGAGCCGCCGGCGCGCAACACCGTCGAGCTGCTGTCGTTCGCCTCCGCCAGGCTCGGCAGGACGGTGTACGACCTGGAGCAGGTCACGCTGCACGCCGGTGGCCCCGGCCAGGGCCCGCTCGTGCTGGACGACTGCACCTTCCAGTTCGGCCCCGGCGACCGCATCGGCCTGATCGGCGTGAACGGTTCCGGCAAGTCGTCGGTGCTGCGGCTGCTGTCCGGCTCGGTGGCCCCCGACGCCGGCCGGGTGACGCGGGGCCGCACGGTGCGCCTGGCCCACCTGTCGCAGGAGCTGGCCGAGCTGGACCCCACCCGGCGGGTGCTGGAGACCGTCGAGGAGGTCAAGCAGTTCATCAAGGTCGGCAAGCGCGAGTGGACGGCGTCCCAGCTGCTCGAACGGCTCGGGTTCCGTGGCGACGCGCAGTGGAAGGTCGTCGGCGACCTGTCCGGCGGCGAGCGGCGGCGCCTGCAGTTGCTGCGCCTGCTGATGGACGACCCCAATGTGCTGCTGCTCGACGAGCCGACCAACGATCTCGACATCGAGACCCTGAACGAGCTGGAGGACCTGCTCGACGCCTGGCCCGCCACGCTGGTGCTGGTCAGCCACGACCGTTACTTCCTCGAACGCGTCACCGACCGCTGCGTGGCCCTGCTCGGCGACGGCCGCCTGTCGCTGCTGCCGGGTGGCGTGGACGAGTACCTCCAGCGCCGCTCGGCGGGGACCGCGCTGACGGCGCGGACCGCCTCTCCCGCGGCGGCGCAGGCGCCTGCGGCCGTCGCCGAGGCGGCCCCGGAGATGAGCGCCAAGGAGCTGCGTGAGGCCCAGAAGGAGCTGTCCCGGCTGGAGCGCCGCCTGCAACGCATCGGGGAGCAGGAGGCCTCGCTGCACGCCGCCATGGCCGCGTCGGCGTCCGACTACGGCAGGCTCGCCGAGATGGACGCCGAGCTGAAGAGCCTGGCGTCGGAGCGCGAGTCGGTCGAGCTGGAGTGGATGGAGCTGGCCGAGCGCCTGGAGGGGTGAGGGTCAGGCGCCGTTGTGGGCCGCGTCGAACGGCGCGAGGATCGTGCGCAGCAGGCCCGCCAGGGTGCGCTGGTCGGCGGGGGCGAGGCCGGCGAGCAGTTCGCGTTCGCGGCGCAGCAGGTCGGCGAAGGCCGCGTCCACCCGCTCACGGCCGGCGTCGGTGAGGGAGACCAGCACACCGCGCCGGTCCTCGGGGTCGGGTCGTCGGCGCACGAGGCGCGCGGCGGCGAGACGGTCGATGCGGTTGGTCATGGTTCCCGAGGTGACGAGGGTGGCGCGCAGCAGCGCGCCGGGGCTGAGCTCGTACGGCTCCCCGGCCCGGCGCAGCGTGGTGAGCACGTCGAACTCCCACGGCTCCAGGTCGTGCTCGGCGAACGCGGCGCGCCGCGCGCGGTCGAGGTGCTTGGCCAGCCGGGACACGCGGCTCAGCACCTGGAGGGGGGTGACGTCGAGGTCGGGACGCTCCTGGCGCCAGGAGGCCACGAGCTGGTCCACCTCGTCCCGCACGGGCCGGCCGTCGGCGTCGTCGCGCGTCGTCATGGAGGGGAGTCTATCTCTCTTGACATCGAGACATCTCGGCCGTTACGAATTATCTTGATGTCAAGAGATATGTGGGACCCCGAGGTGTACGGCAGGTACGCGGACGAGCGTGCCAGGCCCTTCTTCGAGCTGCTGGCGCGGGTGCGCGCCGACGCTCCCGAGCGTGTGACCGACCTCGGCTGCGGCTCCGGCGAGCTCACCCTTGAGCTGGCCCGCCGCTGGCCGCGCGCCGTCGTGCACGGCATCGACTCCTCACCCGCCATGATCGCCAAAGCGCCGCCGGGGCCGTCCTTCACGGTGGGGGACGTCCGCGACTGGCACCCCGACACTCTAGTGGACGTGATCTTCTCCAACGCCGTCCTGCAGTGGGTTCCGGAGCACCGCGAGCTGCTGGCCCGCTGGACCGGCTTCCTGCGGCCCGGCGGCAGCCTGGCGTTCCAGGTGCCCGGCAACTTCGACGCGCCGAGCCACGCGCGGGTGCGCGAGGTGTGCCGTTCGGCGAAGTGGCGGGACGAGCTCGGCGATCTGGCGCGCTACGACCCGGTCGACGGCCCCGAGGACTACCTGCGGCTGCTCGCCGGGCCCGGCCGCGAGGTGGACGCCTGGGAGACGACGTACGTGCATGTGCTCCCCGGTGAGGACGCCGTGCTGAAATGGATCAGCGGCACGGCGCTGCGGCCCATGTTCGACCGGCTCGGCCCCGAGCGGAGCGGCGACTTCGTGGCCGACTGCGCCGCGGCGCTCGCCGAGGACTACCCGCGCGAGCCGTTCGGCACGGCGTTCCCGTTCCGGCGCGTTTTCGTGGTGGCCAACAAAAAATGATAAAGGTTGCATAACGGCAAAAAGCGGTGACGGGGGATGGCGCATGGCGCTCGAAGTGGAAGACAAGTTCGACGTCCCGGCGGGTTTCCTGATCCCCGACATGTCCGGTGTCCCCGGCTGCGCGGTGGTCGCCGGGCCGAAGACCTACCGCATGGTGGCCGTGTACTTCGACACCCCCGACCTGCGCCTGGCGTCCCGTGGCATCACTCTGCGCCGCCGCCGCGGCGGCGACGACGCCGGATGGCACCTCAAGCTCCCCAAGGCCAAAGGCGCGCGTGAGGAGATCGGCGTACCGCTCACCCGCAGCGCGACGGTCGTGCCGCCGGAGATCGCGGACATGGTCCTCGCCTACAGCCGCCGCGAGCCGCTGGTGCCGGTGGCCGAACTCGCCACCCGCCGCGAGGTGACGGTCCTGCGCGACGCGGACGGCCGTCCCCTGATCGAGATCGCCGACGACACGGTCAAAGGCACCGTGTACGGCGACGTGTGGGGAGGCGCGCGGCGCGTCGAGCGGTGGCGCGAGGTCGAGGCCGAGATCAAGGACGGCGACACCGGCCACCTGAAGCGGACCGGCAAGGCGCTGCGCAAGGCCGGGGCCACGCCGGCCGCGTCCGGCAGCAAGCTCGGCCGCCTGCTCGGTGACGCCGTCCCGGTGTCCCCGCTCGCCGAACCGGCCGGCGGCACCGCGGGCCGGGTCGTGGTCGACTACCTGAAGTCGCAGGTCGACGCGCTGACCGCGCAGGACCCCCAGGTGCGGCGTGAGGGGTACGACGCGGTGCACCAGATGCGGGTGGCGAGCCGCCGCCTGCGCAGCGCCATGAAGTCGTTCGGCGGCGTGGTGGCCGGGACCGACGAGATCCAGGAGGAGCTGCGCTGGATCGCCGCGGTGCTCGGCGAGGCCCGCGACCTGGAGGTCATCCACGAGCGTTTCGGCACGCTGCTGCGGTCCGTCCCCGCCGGTCTGGTGGTCGGCCCGATCCGGGTGCGCCTGGACGACGACCTGCTCGCGCGGCACCGTGAGGCCCTGGTGCGGGTGGACGAGGCGATGCGCGGCGAGCGGTACTTCGCGCTGCTCGACCGGCTGGACGCGCTGGTCGCCAACCCGCCGCTCACCCCGCTCGCCATGAAGCAGGCCGACAAGGTCCTCGGCAAGGTGGCGGTGAAGAGCTGGGGCCGCGTGGTGCGCAGGTACGACATCGCGCAGAGCACCGCGGACCCCTGCGAGCGCGAGATCGCCATGCACGACGTGCGCAAGGCCGCCAAAAGGGCCCGCTACACCGCCGAGTCCCTCAAGTCCCTGCTCGGCGACCGTGCGACGGCCATGGCCAGGCGCGCCAAGACCGTGCAGGAAGTGCTCGGGGTGCACCAGGACGGCGTGGTCGCGCAGGAGATCCTCGTCGAGGAGGCCGCCAGGGCCCGCGCCGCGGGAGAGGACACCTTCACCTACGGCGTGCTCGTCGGGCTCGAGCACGCCGAGGCGAAGCGTTCCCACGAGGACTTCCCCCGCGTGTGGGCCGAGGCCCAGATCTGACCGCTCAGGTGTTGTAGCGCTCGACCGCCACGACCTGCCCGTCCTTGTGGTGCAGCACGGCGATGCCGCCTTTTCGCAGGTGGGTGTCCTCCACGTGGCCGCTGTACCGCCGCTCGGTCATGGTGGCGATCAGCTCGGGGAGCACCTTGCCGTGGCCGCACAGCGCCGCCGGCCCTTCGGCGTCCAGCCAGCCGAGCACCATGTCCGGCCCGTGCGCGGCGTCGTACTCGGTCTCGCTGAGCAGCCGCTCGGTGCGGATCGGCAGGTCGCGCGTCGCGGCGTACGGCAGCAGCGTCTGCACGCACCGCTTGCTCGGTGAGCTGATCAGCGACCCGGGGCGGTACCCCGGCAGCACGGTGGCGATGGCGGCGGCCTGCGCGACGCCGTTGTCGTCCAGGGGCCGCAGGTCGTCGTCACCTTGCCACTCGTGCCGCGCGCCGGCGTACCCGTGCCTGACCAGCAGGAACGGTGTGGTGTCCAGCGGCGCCGCCATGAGCGCGCGCAGCAGCGCGCCGTCCCACTCGTAGGTGAGCCGGGACCGCACCTGCTCGATCGGCAGCCATTCGGTGCGGTCGACCTCGTCGGACGGCTCCGACGCCACCTGTTCGACGGCACGCGCGGCCCAGTAGTCGACCCGCTTGAGCCTCCCGCCTTTCAGGTAGTGCACCGGCGGCAGGTGGCGGCCGAGCGCGACGCTGAGCCCGGTCTCCTCGGCGACCTCGCGCAGCGCGCCGGCGATGACGTGCTCACCGGCCTTCACCTTGCCTTTGGGGAAGGTCCAGTCGTCGAATCTCGGCCGGTGGACGAGCGCGATCTCCGGCTCGGCCGGGTCGCCGCGCCACACCAGCGCGCCGGCGGCGTGGATGAGAGCGGTGGGGTGCACCTGCTGGTCAGTCATCCACGGTCCTCCACCGTCTGCTGCCGACCAGATGGGATTGCAGGTCGAGCAAGGGTCTGCCGTCCTCGTCGGTGTGGTGGCGGGTCCAGGTGCCGTCGGGGCCGAGCCACCAGGTGCTCGTCGTGTCCGCCATGGACAGGTCGAGCAGCTCCGACAGGTAGGCCCGGTGCTGGGGGCTGCTGACCTTCACCAGCGCCTCGACCCTGCGGTCGAGGTTGCGGCGCATCAGGTCGGCGCTGCCGATCCAGATCTCCGGCCGCCTGCCGTACCCGAACTCGTAGATCCGGGAGTGTTCGAGGAACCGTCCGAGGATGCTGCGTACCCGGATGTTCTCCGACAGCCCCGGCACACCCGGTCGCAAGGTGCAGATGCCGCGTACTACCAGGTCCACCGGCACACCGGCCGTCGAGGCGGCGTACAGCGCGTCGATCACGGGCTCGTCGACCAGTGAGTTGGTCTTGATCCGCACGTGCGCGGGCCGGCCCGCCATGTGGTGCGCGATCTCGCGCTCGATCCTGGCGAGCAGTCCGCCGCGCAGCGAGTGCGGCGCGACGAGCAGCCGGCGGTACGCCGAGTGGTAGGAGTACCCGGTGAGGTGGATGAACAGGTCGGTGAGGTCCTCGCCGACCAGCGGGTCCGCGGTGAGCAGGCCGATGTCCTCGTACTGCCTGGCGGTCTTGGGGTTGTAGTTGCCGGTCCCGATGTGACAGTACTGCCGCAGCTCGCCTGAGGCCTCCTGCCGGACGACCAGGCACAGCTTGGCGTGCGTCTTCAGGCCGATCACGCCGTACACGACGTGGCAGCCGGCGCGCTCCAGCTTGCGGGCCCACGAGATGTTGGCGTGCTCGTCGAACCGCGCCTTGATCTCGACGACCACCACGACCTGTTTGCCGGCCTCGGCCGCGTCGATCAGCGCGTCCACGATGGGGGAGTCGCCGCTGGTGCGGTACAGCGTCTGCTTGATGGCGAGCACGTTGGGGTCGGCCGCGGCCTGCTCCAGGAAGCGCTGCATGCTCGTGGAGAAGGAGTCGTAGGGGTGGTGCAGCAGGACGTCGCGCTCGCGCATGGTGGAGAAGATGCTGTCCTCACCCGGCACGGCCTCGGCCGGCACGAACGACGGGAACAGCAGCTCGCCGCGGTCGAGGTCGGCGATGGCGTGCAGACCGGACAGGTCCAGCGGCCCCTGGAGCCGGAAGATGTCGTGCTCGGAGACGTCGAGCTCCTCCACCAGCAGGTCCAGCACCGCGGGGGTGATGGTGTCCTCGACCTCCAGGCGCACCGGCGGGCCGAAGCGCCGCATCAGCAGTTCCTTCTCCAGGGCCTGCATGAGGTTCTCTGTGACGTCCTCGTCGACTTCGAGGTCCTCGTTGCGCGTGACGCGGAAGACGTGGTGCTCGACCACCTCCATGCCTTTGAACAACTGGCCGAGGTGCGCGGCTATCACGTCCTCCATCGGCACGAACCGTTCGGCGGAGGCGGCGACGAATCGGGGGAGCTGCGAGGGGACCTTGACCCGCGCGAACACGGTGTGGCCGTTGCTCGGGTTGCGCACGGTGACGGCGAGGTTGAGCGACAGGCCCGAGATGTACGGGAACGGGTGCGCCGGGTCGACCGCGAGCGGCGTGAGCACCGGACGGATGCGCTCGCGGAACAGTTTGCGCATCGCGGTGCGTTCGTCCCGGCCGAGGTCGTCCCAGCGGACCACCTCGATGCCGACGGCCGCCAGTTCCGGCGAGATCTGCTTGTGGAAGGCCGCGGTGTGGCGCTTCGCCAGCTCGCCGGCGACCCGCGCGATCCTGGCGAGCTCCTCGCGGGGCTTCAGCCCGCTCTTGGTGCGCCGCAGCAGTCCGGTGGCCATGCGGCGTTTCATCCCCGCGACACGTACCCGGAAGAACTCGTCGAGGTTTCCTGCGAAGATCGCTAGATAGCGCACCCGTTCCAGCAAGGGGATCGAGGGGTCCTCGGCCAGTTCCAGCACGCGCTCGTTGAACTGGAGCATGCTCTCCTCGCGGTTGAGGAAGCGCTCGTGCTGGGGTAGGGGTTCCTCCGGCTGGTCAGGCGTCAGAGAGGCGGTGTCAGCGGACATATGTCCAAAATGCCCTACTTAATTGAACGAAACGTTAACTTCTTAGCAACGGGAGCCTCTACTTAATCGCGAACCCCAAGTTGCCGCGGCGTCTCATCGGCCTGCTCGGCGACCTTGGCCTCCTGGGCTCGGAGGCGCTCGGCCTCGCGTCGCTGCCGATCACGCAGCCGCTCCTCCTCACGTAACTCCCTGACCCGCTGCTTCTCCTGCTCGCGCTGCAGCTTCTCCTGCTCCCGCTGCTCGCGCTGCCGCTGCTTCTCCTGCTCCTTGAGCTCGCGCTCCCTGGCCTTCTCCTGCTCGCGGAGCTCCTTCTCCTGCTCCTTGAGCTCACGCTCACGGGTCTTCTCCAGCTCGCGCAGTTCTCTGGCCCGGGCCTTCTCGCGTTCCTTGGCCTCCTTCTCGGTGGCCGGAGGCAGCGGTGGGAACTCGAAGTCCGGTGGAGGGGTGATGACGGCGCGCTCGGAGGCGGCGGTGAGGCGCGGCTGCGGGTCCAGGCTCGTCAGACCGTTCCAGGCCAGGTTGACCAGGTGGGCCGCCACGTCCTTGCGGTCGGGGCTGCGCACGTCCAGCCACCACTGGCCGGTGAGCGCGACCATGCCGACCAGCATCTGCGCGTACATCGGCGCGTGGGTCGGCTCGAAGCCGCGCTCGGCGAACTGGTCGGCGAGGACGTCCTCGACCTGGCTCGCGATGTCGCTGATCAGGCTGGCGAAGGTGCCGGTCCCCGACGCGGCGTGCGAGTCGCGCACCAGGATGCGGAAGCCCTCACTGGACTCCTCGACGTACTGCAGCAGGGCCAGCGCGGCGCGCTCCAGGCGGATCTTGGGGTGACCGGTGCCGAGCGCTCCGGCCACCAGGCCGAGCAGCCGCTGCATCTCGCGGTCCACGACCACCGCGTAGATGCCTTCCTTGCCGCCGAAGTGCTCGTAGACGACGGGCTTGGAGACCTTCGCGCTCGCGGCGATCTCCTCGATGGACGTGCCGTCGAATCCCTTCTCCGCGAACAGGGTGCGGCTGACCCCGATCAGTTGCTCCCTGCGCTCCTTACCGGTCATGCGTACGCGTGCGCGGGACTCGGTCATGGGTTCCATAATGGCTGGCCGTGCAGGGCCGGCCAACGTCAACGTCCGGGTTTGGGGGGATACGTCGGCATTCCGGGGAGAATTTGAGGAAGACAAGCGGGCCGCCACGGGGCGGCCCGCCGGAGCGCCTGGCTCAGGCAACTCGCTTCGCCGCCAGACGCTCAGGCGTCGGCCAGCGCACGTCGTAGGCCCATCCGGCCTGCTCGAACCAGCGGATCACGCGTGCGCTCGGGTCGAGCTGACCCTTGAGCGCGCCGTGCCGCGCGGAGGTCGGGTCGCAGTGGTGCAGGTTGTGCCACGACTCGCCGAAGGACGGGATGGCCAGCCACCACACGTTGCGCGACTTGTCGCGGACCTCGAAGTCCTCCTTGCCGAACACGTGGCACACCGAGTTGATCGACCAGGTGACGTGGTGCAGCAGCGAGATGCGCACCAGGCTGGCCCAGAAGAACGCGGTGAGCGCGCCGGTGATCGACCAGGTGAACAGGCCGCCGAGCACCGCCGGCAGGATCAGCGAGGTCGCGACCAGGTACGGGAACGCGTTGTGGATGCGGTTGATGTCCTTGTCGTTGATCAGGTCACGCGCGAACCGCTCGCGGTTGGTGCGCTCGGAGGAGAACATCCAGCCGATGTGCGCGAAGAGCAGGCCCTTGGTCAGCGCCTTCCAGTCGTTGCCGAAGCGCCACGGCGAGTGCGGGTCACCCTCCTTGTCGGAGTACTTGTGGTGGCGCCGGTGGGTGGCCACCCAGTCGATGACACCCATTTCGAGCGACAGGCTGCCCGCGATGGCGAGCACGATCTTGAGGGGCCGGTTGGCCTTGAACGAGCCGTGCGTGAAGTAGCGGTGGTACCCGACGGTGACGCCGAGGCCGGTCACCACGTAGAAGACCAGGCCGATCACGACGTCGCTCCAGCCGAGGAAGCTGCCCCACGCCATGGGGACGGCCGCGACCAGGGCCAGGAACGGTACCGCGACGAAGACGACGAGCAGCACGCGCTCGAAGTTGCTCTTGGGCTCGGGCTCCAGGTCGGGCCTCGGTGGTGGTGTGGCGCGATCGGCGACGACTGTCATGGGCTACCTCACGTGTTTCTCGTTGTACGAACAGGACGTGTCCGCAGCTACGTAACCGTAACCTACGCCATCGTAAGTTAGGAATCCCTAAGCTCGGAATGTGGGGAAGATGACGCTTCCGGCGGTGTGCCGTGGCGGATCCATGCCTTGCGGAATCGTGCCCCTATCTGGTAAAGGGATGACCCGCACGGAAGCAAAGAACAGGCTGATATCTGCGTGAACCCATCCGTGTCACCCTCCTGGGGCGTCTCAACGGCGGTCCGGCGCGGAAGGTTCCCGCCGGTGAAAGCCCGAGGACAGTCACCTGCCCGCCGGAGGCGAGGTAATGCGTTGAGCGCCGCAGGGGTGCGATGGGTATCCTTGTCACCGCGGTCCCGAAGGTACGGGAAGCGGTCCGGCGTAGGGTAATTGGCAGCCCACCTGCCTTTGGAGCAGGGTTGTCCTGGTTCGAGTCCAGGCGCCGGAACTTTTCATCACCCCTGGCGATCCCCGCCGGGGGGCTCGTCACCGCCGGGGCGGGGCTGGGTTACCGGCCGTGTCCAGGTATCCTCGCGATGTCGGGCGGGTGGCGCTCAGGTGCCCTTGGAGGGGCCACGCCGCGCCGGCCCGAAATGTCCTTAGCGACGCCGAGGGAGCTCAGTTCCGTGAGTGTGCCGCGTCCGGCTGCCGTCATCGTCCTCGCCGCCGGTGAGGGCACCCGCATGAAGTCCGCCACCCCCAAAGTCCTGCACGAGCTGTGCGGCCGCGCGCTGGTCGACCACATGCTCGCCGCGGCACGCGGGCTGGCCCCCGAGCGCCTGATCGTCGTCATCGGCCACGCGCGCGAACAGGTCCAGGCCCACCTCGCCGCCAGCGGCCCCGACGCGCGGCCCGTCGTCCAAGAGGAGCAGAACGGCACCGGCCACGCCGTCCGCTGCGTGCTGGAGGCCGTCGGCGCCATCAGCGGCACGGTGCTCGTGACGTACGGCGACACGCCGCTGCTGCGCACCGAGACCCTCGCCGAGCTGCTCGCCACCCACGCCGGCGAAGGCAACGCCGTCACCGTGCTCACCGCCGAGGTCCCCGACCCCGCCGGGTACGGCCGCATCGTCAGGGACGCCTCAGGCGCCGTCCTCGCCATCGTGGAGGACCGCGACGCCACCCCCGAGCAGCGGGCCATCCGCGAGATGAACTCCGGGGTGTACGCCTTCGACGGGCTGCTGCTCGCCGACGCCGTCAAGCGGGTCTCCACCGCCAACGCGCAAGGCGAGGAGTACCTCACCGACGTCCTCGCCATCCTGCGGCAGGACGGCCACCGCGTCGGCGCGTACGTCGCGGCCGACCACGTCGAGGTCGAAGGCGTCAACGACCGGGTGCAGCTCTCCTTCGCGCGCCGCGTGCTGAACGACCGTCTGCTCGAAGCCCACATGCGCGCCGGCGTGACCGTCGTCGACCCGGCCACCACCTGGGTCGACGTCGGCGTCACCATCGAGCCCGACACCGTGCTCCACCCCGGCACCCGCCTGCACGGCCGCACGTCCATCGGCGCCGGCGCGCAGGTCGGGCCGGACACCACGCTCACCGGCACCACGGTCGGCGCCGGCGCGGTCGTGCGCAACGCGGTGTGCGACGGCGCCGAGATCGGCGAAGGGGCCTCCGTCGGGCCGTACGCCTACCTGCGGCCCGGCGCCGTGCTCGCGCGCGGCGCCAAGGCCGGCACGTACGTCGAGCTGAAGAACGCGCGCGTCGGCGAGGGCTCCAAGGTGCCCCACCTGACGTACGTCGGGGACGCCACCATCGGCGAGGGCAGCAACATCGGGGCTTCCAGCGTCTTCGTCAACTACGACGGCGTGGAGAAGCACCACACCACGATCGGCGACCACGTGCGCGTCGGCAGCGACAACATGCTCATCGCCCCCGTCACCGTCGGGGACGGCGCGTACACCGCCGCCGGCTCGGTCATCACCAACGACGTTCCGCCGGGGTCGATGGCGGTCGCGCGATCGCGGCAGCGCAATATCGAAGGGTGGGTGACCCGCAGGCGGGCCGGCACGAAGTCCGCCGACGCGGCGCGGGCCGCTCAGGCGGTCGCCGAGGCCGGCGGCGGGGAGCCCGGTGGGCCAGGGGAAGCAGTCCGGTGAAGCAGGCCGGACGGCTGTCGGGAAGGAGAGGTACCCGGTGCGAGTGTCAAGCGGACCGTCAGACGAGGAGGGGCGCATGACCGGCAAGAAGACCACCGGCGAGAAGCACCTGATGTTCTTCTCCGGCCGGGCCTACCCCGAGCTGGCCGAGGAGGTCGCGAGCCACCTCGGCATCGAGGTCACCCCGACCCGCATGCACGACTTCGCCAACGGCGAGATCTACGCCAGGTACCTCGAATCGGTGCGTGGCAGCGACGCGTTCGTCATGCAGTGCCACACCGTCCCGATCAACAAGTGGATCATGGAGCAGCTGATCATGGTGGACGCGCTCAAGCGCGCCTCCGCCAAGCGCATCACCGTGGTCCTGCCGTTCTTCGGCTACTCACGCCAGGACAAGAAGAGCCGCGGCCGCGAGCCCATCACCGCGCGCCTCATGGCCGACCTGTTCCGCAGCGCCGGCGCCGACCGCCTGATGTCGGTCGACCTGCACACCCCCCAGATCCAGGGCTTCTTCGACGGCCCCGTGGACCACC